>JAUSCR010000048.1 GCA_030651175.1 Dehalococcoidia bacterium | reverse complement strand
GAGCCAAATATGATTCACAACGCGCAATCTGGCATGTGAAGGTGTAAGTTCACGTCTTTTCTGGAACTAAGCCCAATTGTTGAAACATATAGCCTGTATCCCAATAAACCTCTGCGTGGATGATTTTCCCATCCACAATTTCATCAACGGAACACCCTCTTATTGCTCCCTTCATATTTGTCGGCTCAACTCCCATGAAGGTTCTTCTTTGTGTTCCAGTTGCAACCCACCTCGTAACAACAATGTTGCCACTAGCTAGGATATGGTTTATCGTAAACTTGAGATCGGGGAAAGCCTGGAAGTAACCCTTCATCACCTCCGTGCCTGCGTTTTGCCCGTGAGCTATCTGAGGCTGGCTATGGGTATCAACACGAAGAGTATCAGATTCCCATGCATACTCTGGGTGTAATTGAGACCTAAGCTTGACCCAATCCTTTGTATTTATTGCTTGCCAGTACGACTCGACGACCTCGAGATTCCGAGCTTTTGTCACCTCAAAAAGGTGAGTGGTCACATCGGGGTGAACCAGCAGATACGCGAAAAGTAGCCCTACTCTTCTGATGGTGCGATCAGTGGAGGCAAAAAGGTCACCAAAAAGCCCGGCGGCAAGTGCCTTTTGAAAGGCAACGTTTACTTGTCTGCTTATTGTACCAGATGTCTTTTCCTGTGCATTACCTTTTCCTCTTGGCAAGCCTGGGGCTAGGCTGACTTCGGAACCTACGAATTCTTGGATCTCTAGGGCAATGCTTAACTTCTCTGCTGGTGTTAGATACTTCCACCAGCGCTCAGCTATTGGCCTTGCCTGCTCCCATTTCGTGGTCATTGGGTGTGCCTACTCTTTACTTAGAGATGACTAACGCACAACACACCTCAAGGCGCGTCAATTATACCTTGTGAAACTTATGTTGACAACCTATGTTGAACAACTTAGAGGGTTAGCAGCGTGGAAACAGATGGAGTATCGTGTTCCCAAAGGAGGCAACATGTTAAAGTTATCCAGGTACAGGAGGCCCCCACAATCTTCCAGTCGTAGTAATAAGCACGACATCTGCTAGGGTGCTGCTCGGTTTCGGCGGCACCCTAGCAGATGCAAGCTTTCCAAAGTAACTCATGATTCAACTGATAGGAGAGACGAAATGTTTAAGTTATTCAAACGGATCAAGTGGGCAGGATTTGCGGGACTCGCCGCATCTCTATTGCTGATAGTTCTTAGTGTCGCCGCAGTGTCGCCTACACCCGTGACGGCAACGGGTCCAGCGCCAGTCGCGCTGGGATCGGCCGGCGATTTCACGGTCCTGGGTGGCGCGGGAGTGACTTGTACCGAGTCCACTGTCACGGGAGTTGTCGGCTCCCTCCTCACGGTCACTCAGACTCCGACGTGCACGATTGACGGGACGATTCACCAGGGGGACGCTACAGCCAACCAGGCTTTCAACGACTTCGCCCTGGCGTACGAGGAGCTGGCGGCCGTTTCGTGCCCGACCGACGCTGACCACAATCTTAGCGGGGACCTCGGCGGGAAGGTTCTGTCGCCGGGTGTCTACTGCATCAGCGGGGTGGGGCTGTTGACGAGCCAGTTGACGCTCGACGGGCCCTCGGACGGGGTCTGGATTTTCAAAGCCGAGACCTCCCTCACGCCCATCGGTGGCTCGGTGGTGATGGCCGGCGGCGGTCAGCCGTCTAACGTGTACTGGCAGACCGGCACCGAAGTGTCACTCGACGCTACGAAGTTCCTTGGAAGTATTCTCGCTGGCTCGGCCATCACCTTTACCGGTGTCGGCTCAAGCCTGGACGGTCGAGCCTTGGCGAAGACCGCAGTGACGATGACGGGCACCACCATAGGTGCGGCAGCAGTCCCGCCTGTCGCCGTCACGCCTACCCCGACGCCTACACCAGTGCCGCCTACGCCCACCCCGGAGCCTACACCGACGCCGGGTCAAGCGCCAGTCGACCTGGGAACGGCCGCCAATTACACGGTTCTGGGTGGCGCGGGGGTGACCTGTACCGAGTCCACTGTCACAGGAGTTGTCGGCTCCCTCGTCTCGGTTACTCAGACTCCGACGTGCACGATTGACGGGACGATTCTCGCGGCGGACGCTGTCACCGCGCAGGCGTTCGCTGACTTCCTTGTGGCGTACACCGCGCTTGCGACCATGCCATGCGCCCCTGCCAACAACCTGACCGGGCAGGCGCTCGGCGGGATGACGCTCGCGCCGGATGTCTACTGTTTCAACACGACGGCGGCCTTGACGACGGGTCAGTTGACGCTCAACGGACCGTCGGACGGGATCTGGATTTTCCAGATCGGGACCGGCATCACGACCGGCACCACCTCGGTGGTGATGACCGGCGGCGGTCAGCCGTCTAACGTTTATTGGCAGGTCGGCACCGCCGCTACAATCGGGGACAGTACGGCGTTCCAAGGAAACATTCTGGCGGGTTCGGCCATCACCTTTACCGGTGCACAGTCCAGCTTGGTTGGTCGAGCCTTGGCACAGACCGCAGTGACGATGACGGGCGCCACCATAGAATAGATGCGGCAGCTTAGGCGCCAATGCCGTTACAAAGCCTTTCTAAGGCTTAAGGCCGCTAGGGCGCTGCCCAGACCGGGCAGCGCCCTAGCATGGCGTTAGCTTTCCAAAGTAATCATGATTCAAGTGATAAGAGGCGAGGTGTTTATGTTATCCAAACGGACCAAGTGGGCAAAATATGCGGCACTCGCCGCATGTCTGTCCCTGATAGTTCTTCTTGGCGCTGCCTGCGGTAAGGCAACGCCTACTCCCACGGCGACGGCTAGGCCTGCGGCTACTTCCACGGCAACTGCTGTGCCTGCGGCTACTTCCACCACTGCACCAACTGCTCAGACCGGCACCGTTGAGGTGCGAGTGACCGACGCCCCGCCCGAAGGCGTGAGCAAGGTCCTCATCACCGCCTCCAAGATCGAGGCCCAACGGTCCGGAAACGCAGGGGAAGCCGGCTGGTCAACCATAGTAGAGACTCCTCCCGTTTTTGACCTAGTGGCCGTGACCGGCCTGGAGGCGGTCTTGGGGTCCAGCGCCTTGCCTGAAGGTTCATATACCCAGGTGCGCCTGTCCATCACCAAGATTGTGGTTACAGTACAGGGCCAGGACAAAGTAGCCACTGTCCCCAGCGATAAGTTACGCGTAGTCGGGAACTTCCAGGTCGCTGCCAATTTGACCACCGTTCTGACTCTGGACTTTGATGCTGACAAGTCAGTGGTACTGGCAGGTGACAAGGTCCAGTTCCTGCCGGTGGTAAAGCTACTGACGCGAGCGCCGTCGGACAAGCCAGAACCTCTCAAGAAGTTGCCTACGGCGACACCTGTGCCTGCGGCTACTTCCACGGCGACGGCGGTGCCTGCGGCTACTTCCACGGCAACGGCTGTGCCTGCGGCTACTTCCACGGCAACGGCTGTGCCCACGGCTACTTCCACGGCAACGGCTGTGCCCACGGCTACTTCCACGGCAACGGCTGTGCCTGCGGCCACTCCCACGGCAACGGCTGTGCCTGCGGCTACCCCCACGGCAACAACTGTGCCTGCGCCGACACCGACGCCGACAACTGCGCCCCTGGCGGGTCGAGCGCCCATAAACCTTGGAACGGCCGGTGACTTCGCGATTCTGGCAAAAACAGGAGTCTCAACCACTGGGACCACCTCAATTGTTGGAGATATTGGAGTGAGTCCAGCCGCCGCGACTTACATCACTGGCTTTGGGTTAATAATGGATTCCTCGAATACTTTTTCGACATCATCTCTAGTGACCGGAAAAGTATATGCAGCCGACTATACGCCTCCAACTCCAGCTAAAATGACCGCGGCTGTAAGCGACATGGAGACCGCGTACACCGACGCCGCTGGACGGACATTACCTGATACTACTGAACTAGGCGCCGGAGATATTAGCGGGATGACTCTCGCTCCTGGCCTCCATAAATGGGGGACCGGGGTTCTAATAACCAGCGGTGTCACTCTCAACTGCCAGGGCAACGCGAATGCTGTCTTCATCTTCCAGATTGCGCAAAATCTCACCGTGGCCAACGGTGCCATTGTTACTCTGAGCGGTGGCTGCCAGGCCAAGAACATCTTCTGGCAGGTCGCCGGCGAAACGACCCTTGGAACGACGGCTGCCTTCAAGGGAATCATATTGAGTCAAACGCTGGTTAGTATGAACACCGGCGCAACGCTGGACGGCAGAGCGTTGGCACAGACCGCGGTTACCCTGGACGCCAATGCCGTTACAAAGCCTAACTAGCTAAGGCCGCTAGGGCGCTGCCCGGTTTGGGCAGCGCTCTTCCACAGTTGGGCATAGGTCCACCGTTGGTATCGGAAGGTTCTCTTACATCACAGTGGTGCCTTCCGTAGACTAGGGATACTTTTTACAGGGAGGCTCCCGTGCCTGAATCCCTTACGCATGACCAAGCGAAACAACAATGGGAATCCTGTGGGGAGGAATGGGCACGAGTTTTTGCCAATCGCCTCGCAGCTTCAAATAGCTTCGACAAGTCATGTTCAAAGTGGTGGAGCGACGCCATAGAGACAGCCTTGCGTGCACAAGGCAGCACGCTTACACGGGAAGGGTTAGAGATCATTCAAACCGCCATTGCTATCGGCAATGCAGCCATCTTGGCGTTTCTTGATGTTGTTTACGATGTCTAGCACGTCCAAAATTCCCCTACCAGCTACCGTAAGAAATTCCTGTGGAGTCAGGGGGCGCTGGCTTTGCCCAGTATCTTGGATACTTAACCCAGCGTGGAATCCGATTGCAAAGCCTCGTTCCATTCCTGGCTGAAAGCTCTCAATAAACACTAAACAGCTATTCTTTACTACGTCTGTCCAGTTGTGACATTTCACGTTGATCCCCGCTACTGCAGCAGGGCATCATTGTCATGGCCCAGGGGTGGGCCTCCCTTGCGGAGGAGGCAGGCACGGCATAGTAAAGAAACTGTTGCAGTTACCGTAAATAATCTTTACTAAATACTCATGTATGTTTACAATACGGCCCGCGAGCCCCGGGCGATGGCATCGGCCTTGGGGTTCAGCACCAGCACGATCAGGAGGGGAAACATGTATCTCGCGGGCGACTCCAGACTTCAGCAGCGAATCCTTGTGGTAGACGATGAAACACCGGTGCTTACCCTCCTTACCCATACCCTGGAAAGGGAGGGCTATGAGATTATCTCCAACAGGGACGGAGGGGATGTCCTGGAGACCATCCGCGACCAGCATCCCGCACTTGTTATTCTTGACATCAACTTGCCCACCATGAACGGATTTGAAGTGTGCCGCCAGACCCGGGAGGTGTCCCAGGTGCCCATAATCATCGTCAGCGGCCGCAACAGCAACGAGGACAAGGTGCTGGCTTTCGGTGTGGGAGCCGACGACTACATAACGAAACCCTTTAGCCTTCAGGAGCTGATGTCCAGGGTTCGCGCAGTTCTCCGACGTTCTATCGCCCCTAGCCTGGACCATGCCCCAAGCATCTTCCAGTGCCCTGGCATGGAGATCAACTTCCAGGCGCGGTGCATCCTCTCCTTTGGGCGCGAGATCAAGACTACGCCGATTGAGTTTGACCTGTTGCGGGTCCTAGCCCTGAACGCTGGCAAGGTGTTGACTCACAAGGCTTTGCTCAAGCAGGTTTGGGGGCCAGAGTACGGACAGGAGAGGGAGTATCTCCGGGTGCACCTGAGCCACCTGAGGCGCAAGATTGAGATGGATCCATCCCGTCCAATATACATTCAGACCATACCGCGCATTGGGTATCGCTTCAACTCGCCCGTGGAGGGCTAGCAGATGTTCGGAAAACCCTCACCCCCTTGCCTCCCCCTCTCCCGCCGCGGGAGAGGGGGATAGGATTAGGATTGGGGGGACACCCCCCTACCCCCGCCCCTTCGGCTTCGCTCAGGGCAAGCTCCGGGGGTTCCACCCCCTCTGGACTCCCCCAAAGACGCATTTCCGAACCGGTTCTAGCAGTGATATAATCGCTGCAAACGGGAGTTCAACGGGTGCAGTGGCTGGAAAGCGGCGCACAAAAACTCGGGTTTGCCCTGACACCGCAGCAGTTGCAGCAGTTCCGCTGCTACCAGCAGGAGCTTCTGGCGTGGAACCGCAAGGTTAATCTGACAGCCATCACCGAGCCCGTAGATATAGAGCAGTTTCACTTTCTGGATTCTCTATCCGTGGCCCTGGCCTTGCCTGACTCTGTACGCGCCACAGGCCGCCTCTGCGACGTTGGAAGTGGAGCCGGGTTTCCTGGAGTTCCCTTGAAGCTCTTGTTTCCCGGCATAAGTCTGACGCTTATTGATTCCACTGCCAAACGGACCAGGTTTCTGAGCGCTCTCGTCGCAGCCCTGGGACTGAAGAACGTAGAGGTGCTTACTGGCCGCTGTGAAGACCTGGCGCACGATGCCCAACTCAGAGAGTCCTTCGATGCGGTGGTGGCCAGGGCTGTGGCCCCACTGAGTGTCCTGGCAGAGTACGCTTTGCCTTTCTGCCGCCTGGGAGGATGCGCCGTGCTCCAGAAGAAGGGAGACATCCAGGCCGAGCTATCCGAGGCTGCCCAAGCATGGAAGGAGTTGGGGGGTGGCCCCCCGGAGGTGAAGCCTGTCCCCCAGGAGGTCCTGGGAGGGGACCGGGTGCTGGTGGTGGTGGAGAAGGTGTCTGGCACACCTGAGAGGTACCCCCGCCGCGCCGGCGTGCCAGCGAAACGTCCGCTATGAGATATAAGCATCAAGGAGCCCAGCTATAGACGGCCGTCCACCAGAAACATCAGGCTTCTCTCTACGGCGAAGGTTCTTGTCCGTGCCAACCCTCGTCTCCTTCGGCATTGCCTTGGTGCTGCTGGTATTCCTGGCTACCCGATTCTCCGTGGACATGGGCGCTACATGGCAAACCATACGGCACACCAATCCGTGGCTGTACGGCCTGGCTTTCCTGGTACACTACACCACCTTCCTGTTCCGAGGCGCTCGCTGGCGCATGCTGCTGCGGAATGCGGCTGCATCGGAGACGGAATCGTTGCCGTCCCTGGGCGTCTCCGCCCGCCTCATACTGATGGGGTGGTTCGCCAGTTCCATCACCTGGTTTCGACTGGGAGATGCATACCGGGCCTATGCTTACTGTGAGGTGAGCGGCGCATCCATGGCCCGCTCCATGGGTACTATCCTCGCCGAGCGGGTCATGGACGTGCTTCTGGTGTTCCTGTTGCTCCTGGTTGGCTTCCTGCTGCTGTACGCAGACCCGGAGCTTCGTCCCCCCAAGGCCTTACTAGTCATGGGGCTGGGTCTAGCCCTGGCCTCGGGTCTCGTTCTCCTGGCCATGCAACTGTTCCGCCGAAGCGTGACTCGGTTTCTACCGCAACGGATCCAGAGGAGCTACCACGGGTTTCATGAAGGCACCATGCGCAGCTTCCGCTCCCTTCCACCCGTCATGTTGATGGGGCTTCTGGGCTGGCTTGCCGAGGTGGGGCGTCTGTATTTCGTCGTACGCGCCACAGGGCTGGATGTGGGCATTGCACTGGTGGTGTTCGTTACCCTGGCCAGTGCTTTGCTGTCCGCAGTGCCATTGAGCCCGGGCGGCCTGGGCATAGTGGAGGCTGGAATAGTGGGCTTGCTGATGTGGGTGCTACCACGAGAGCAAGCGGTTTCCGTGGCCCTGCTCGATAGGTCCATCAGCTACCTGAGCGTTGTCTTACTGGGAGCAGGGGCCTTCGTCTATCATCAGCGTGTAGTGGCACGCCGGTCCAAGAGTGTGCTTCTCTCAGGGCAACACCCTGACAGGCCAGGGGAAACGGCCCCTTCATGAACCTATCCCATAATCCAGCTCCGGCGCCGCAGCCTGAAGGCGTGGGTAGAAGTTGATTTTTCGGGATGATTTAACGAGTTGCATCCGTACACGATTCCCATATAAGGAGCAAAACTATGGTTAGAGTTCCCTACCTGTCCAAGGAAGACCTGCCTCCAGATAAGCGTTCCATTTACGACCAGATGACCCGCCGGCGAGGTCGCCTCCCCAGGCCTTTTGCTGTCCTGCTCCACAACCCGGAGCTGACCGGCAAGGTTGCCGCCGTCGGTGAATATCTGCGCTATGACAGTACGGCTCTGCCTGCCGAAGTGCGTGAAATAGCTACTCTGGCCACAGCCCACCACCTGGGCTGCAAATATGTCTGGGGCCAGCATGTGCGTTTGGCCAAAGAGGCCGGGGTACGGGAGGAGGCCATCAAACTCATAGGGGACGGCGCTTCACCCAGGCGGCTGCTGCCCAAGGAAGGCGTGTTTGTCCAGTACGCGCAAGAGCTGCTGGGCGATAGACTTGTCAGCGATGCCACCCATAGCGCTGTGGAGCACCTGTTGGGTCGCCAGGGCACCATAGACCTGGTGGTGACCATTGGCTACTACGCCCTTCTCTGCTACGTCAGCGCCGCGCTGGAGGTAGAGCCGGAAGAGGCATGAGCTTTGCACGGCGATGTGTCCCGCCTGGAAATCCCAGCCCAAACCAGCTTTGCGCAAAAACTGCGCTCAAAATCCAGGGCGGGACAGACAAATGTAGTCATGTAATCGAGCGGCCCCCGCGTTGACAAGGATGCATGCCAAGGATATAATCCCGCCACGTCTTGGGGCTATTTTAGAGGTGAGCCATGACCTGGGCCGAGATTCTGGTGCGCTGTCTGAAGGAGAGTGAGATCTCTCTCATCGCCTACGTGCCAGATATCAGCATCCACCAGGTTACGCGTCTGATGGAGGAAGACCGTTTCTTTCACGTGGTGTCGGCCACACGAGAGGAGGAGGCCATTGGCATCGCATCAGGCTCCTACGCGGCTGGTCGGAATGCCGCCGTGTTCATGCAGTCCAGCGGCTTTGGCAACTGCATCAATGCCCTGGGCAGTCTGTGCATCCCTTACCGGATACCTGTGCCGCTTTTCATCAACCTGAGAGGCCAACTGGGCGAGTTCAATATCGCCCAAGTGGCTATGGGTCGCGCCACCCGGCCTATTCTGGATGTGATGGGACTTCCTCACTACACCCTGGACAGCCCCGATGGCCTGGAACGAGTCGTCTCGGGCGCTCTGAAGCTGTGCTACGCCAGCCGCCAGCCTGTGGCCCTGTGCATAACTACGTTGCTGCACGGAGGAAAGATTGCTTAGGTTTGAAGCCACCCAACTCCTGGTGAGCCACCTGACCAATGAACTGGTGGTATCCAACCTGGGCCCCACCAGCGCCGAGCTGTGGCACGCAGGACACAGGGACCGCAACTTCTACACCAACGGCTCCATGGGCCTTTGCTCGTCCATTGCCCTGGGCATAGCTCTATCCACCTCCGAGAAGGTAATCTCGTTGGACGGCGATGGTTCGCTGCTTATGAACATGGGCACCCTTGCCACCATTGGGCGGGAAAAGCCCGCGAACCTCATAGTGGTGGTGTGGGACAACGAGCAGTATGGGCAGACCGGGCACCAGCCCAGCCATACCGCCAAAGGAACGGACCTGGAGCAGGTGGCCAGGAGCTGCGGCATACCCAGGTGCGTCACCGTACGAACCCTGGAGGACTTTGAGTTGGCGTTTGAGGAGGCCTTGCGCCAGGACGGGCCTTGGTGCATCGTTGCCAAGATTCAGGAGGCGGAGTACCTGCCAGCGGCCCCCAATGAGCCAGAGATGACTTTGTATAGGTTCAGGAGCACTCTTCTCCGGGCTTCTCAGCAGGCCACCCACTAGCAAGGGTGAGGTCGAACCTGAGCCAACCACAAGTATAACAGTCGCGCCATATTTATAGACCTGCCACAGTTTCTCTTGACGATTCTCTACCAACCAGCTATACTCACGTCTGAAAAGCTACCCTCGTGAGGCTTGTACTGTGCTACGACTCAAGCCGTTGATTGGCCTGAGTCGTACTTAGGTGGGGAGGTCACTCCGCACGTGCCCGAGTGGCGCAATGGCAGCGCAACCGATTTGTAATCGGTAGGTTAGCGGGTTCGACTCCCCTCTCGGGCTAAGCCGCGCTTGGGTGTGCTGTGTGTTTGCACCATTTTCGTCGTTGTGCTAAACTAGCCCAGCTTTACGGAGGGGTGGGCGAGCGGCTAATACCACCAGACTGTAAATCTGGCGCCCGGAAGGGCTTCGTAGGTTCGAATCCTACCCCCTCCACCACCAGAGACATTTGGTTGTCGAATATCGTTATCACGGCAATTGATAAAGAGGATGCCCACATAGCTCAGTGGTAGAGCACGCCCTTGGTAAGGGCGAGGTCATCGGTTCGAGCCCGATTGTGGGCTCCATCTTAAGGAGGAAGAGGTCCCATGGCAAAGCAGAGATTTCAGCGGACTAAGCCCCACGCCAACGTGGGAACCATTGGCCACGTCGCCCATGGCAAGACGACTCTAACATCCGCCATAACAGCGATCCTGGCAGCCGCCGGCACGGGCACGAAAGTGACATCGTACGACGAAATCAACGCAGCCCCAGAGGAGAAGGCCAGGGGTCTTACCATAGCCATCTCCCACATTGAGTACGAGACAGCCAAACGCCACTACGCCCACGTGGACTGCCCCGGCCACGCCGACTACATAAAGAACATGATCACCGGAGCCGCCCAGATGGACGGCGCTATTTTGGTGGTCAGCGCCCCCGATGGCCCCATGCCCCAGACGCGAGAGCACATTCTGCTGGCCCGTCAGGTAGAAGTGCCGAAGATAGTGGTGGCCCTGAACAAGGTGGACGCCATGGAGGACGAGGAGCTACTGGAGTTGGTAGAGATGGAGGTCAGAGAGCTGCTGAGCAAGTACGACTTCCCCGGGGACGACCTGCCCCTGGTACGTGTCAGCGCCCTCAAGGCCCTGGAGTGCCGCTGCGGCAAGCGCGACTGCCAGTGGTGCGGCCCCATCCTGAAGCTGATGGATGCCGTGGACGACTATATCCCCATCCCAAACCGGCCTAAGGACCGGCCCTTCCTGATGCCTGTTGAGGACGTATTCGCCATCAAGGGTCGAGGGACCGTGGTCACCGGTCGCGTGGAGCGTGGCGTGATCAAGGTAGGAGACGAGGTGGAGATTGTAGGCATTTCGGAGACACGCCGCTCGGTGGTCACCGGCGTGGAGATGTTCCACAAGACACTGGATGATGCCGAACCAGGGGACGCCGTAGGCGCTCTGCTACGCGGCGTGGATAGGGAACAGGTGGTACGCGGGCAGGTGCTGGCCAAGCCAGGCTCTATGACTCCTCACACAGTGGCCCAGGGCCAGGTCTACATCCTGGCCAAAGAGGAGGGAGGCCGCCACACCCCATTCTTCACCGGCTACAAGCCCCAGTTCTACATCCGTACAACGGATGTCACGGGTGAGGTCGCATTGCCAGAGGGAGTGGAGATGATCATGCCCGGGGACAACGTGGAGATGACAATCAAGCTAATCTACCCAGTAGCCCTGGAGGTAGGCCTCCGTTTCGCCATCCGCGAAGGGGGCCGAACAGTGGGCTCTGGCGTGTTCACCAAAATCGTAGAGTAGAACCATGGCAAAGAAGGGAACAGGTGCCCGAATTCTTGTGACTTTAGCATGCTCCGATTGCAGGGAGAGGACCTATAGCACATCCAAGAACCGCCGAAATGACCCCAACCGCATGGAGCTGAGCAAGTTCTGCCCGCGTTGTAGGGTCCACCGGGTGCACCGCGAGGTGAGGTAGCTGTGGCACGTTCTGGGCCTGGCGGTCTGCTGCGGAGGCCATCCACTGGAGAGGCTGGCCCCCGACGGGGGGTGTTCCAGTTCTTCGGAGAGGTGGTTAGTGAGCTAAAGAAGGTGACGTGGCCCTCCAGGCAGGAGACCATACGCCTTACTCTTCTGGTCATAGCCGTGTCGGTCGCCATAGGAGTTGTCCTGGGCGTCCTTGACCTGCTATTCACACGACTTGTGGACATAGTGCTGTTCTAATGCGACATATCGAGGCTTCTGAGCGTCAATAACGGTATGAGCACCACCAAAGAGGCAACAGAACCACTGTGGTACTTCGTGCACACCTATTCCGGCCAGGAGGATAGGGTAAAGAAGAACCTGGAGCAGCGCATTGCCACCATGGACGTGCGCGGCAAGATATTCCAGGTTGTGGTGCCCACGGAAGAGGTGGTGGAGATCAAGGAGGGCAAACGTGTGCCCAAGCGGGTGCGTCTCTACCCCGGCTATATCATGGTGCAGATGTCCATGGACGACGAAAGCTGGTACGTAGTACGGAACACACCCGGCGTAACCGGTTTCATATCAGCGGAGGACGAAAAAGATAAGAGGGCTAAACCAGTCCCGCTGGAGCCGTGGGAAGTGGCGAACATACTCCAGCAGATCGCATCGGAAAAGCCCAAGACCCGCATCGGCTTTACCAAGGGCCAGAGTGTTCGTATAACCGACGGCCCTTTCGCCGAGTTCATTGGCGTGGTGGACTCCATAGATATGGACAAGGGGAAGGTGAGTGTGTTGGTCTCTTTCTTCGGTCGTGAGACCCCTGTGGAGCTGGACTTCCTACAGGTGGAGAACCTATAAGTCCATGACAGAAAGAAGTGTTGAACTAGCAGGCTGCTGAAAAAGGGGAGTCCAGAGTCCCGACCTGTCGGGACTCTGGTGGGGGTCTGGGGGTATCCCCCAGATATACTTCTCACCCCCTTCCTGGACAGGAAGGGGGCAGGGGGATGGTCGAAGAGGGTTGCCCATCGTCCTGCTGAGGTTTAGAGAACCCATTGAGAGTGAAAACAATTGGCTAAGAAAATCCGTGCCATCATCAAGTTGCAGATTCCCGCCGGCCAGGCGACGCCGGCGCCGCCCGTGGGGCCGGCCCTGGGCCAGCACGGCGTGAACATCATGGCTTTTGTAAAGGAGTACAACGCCCGCACGGCCAATCAGGTGGGGATGGTCATCCCTGCTGAGATCACAGTGTTTGAGGATCGGTCGTTCACATTCGTCACCAAGACACCTCCCGCCTCGGAGCTGCTGCGCAAGGCGGCAGGTGTAGAGAAGGGAAGTGGCCAGGCCCTCCACCAGAAGGCCGGGTCAATCCCTAGGTCTGCGGTTCGAGAGATAGCGCAGACTAAGATGAAGGACCTGAACGCGAGTTCCGTGGAGGCAGCCATGCACATCATAGAAGGCTCAGCACGCAGCATGGGCATTGAAATAGTGGAGTAGGTTATGGTCAAAACAAGCAAACGGTATGAAGGAGTGGCTGCCCTGGTGGACAGGGACCAGGCGTACGAGCCGGCAGCAGCCATAAGCCTGGTCAAGAAGACGGCAACCGCCAAGTTCGACGAGACGGTGGAGCTGCACATCAGGACTGGCGCCGACCCCCGCCAGGCGGACCAGTTGATAAGAGAGGTGGCGCTGCTCCCGAACGGACTGGGCAAGCCCGTGCGGGTGTTGGTGTTTACTCAGGGGGATGCCGCCCGCGTGGCCCGAGAGGCAGGCGCCGACTACGTGGGCGATGACGACCTGATCAAGCAGATTGAAGGAGGGTGGGTGGAGTTCGATACATCCATCGCCACCCCTGATATGATGGGCAGAATTGGGCGGTTGGGAAGGGTCCTGGGGCGCCGCGGGCTTATGCCCAACCCTAAGACTGGCACCGTTGTCCAGGCACAGGACATAGCTCGCGCCGTGGCCGATGCCCGGAAAGGGCGGGTGGAGATACGCATGGACCGGACCTCCATAATCCACGCTCCTATTGGCAAGGCCAGCTTTTCGGAGCAGGCCCTGCTGGAGAACATGACCACGGTGGTAGAGCTAATAGTGCGGGCCCGCCCCGCCAGCGTGAAAGGGCAGTTCATTCGCAGCGCCTACCTAAACTCCACCATGGGACCGGGGATCCCTCTGGACCTTTCATCTCTGCTGGATCTTAGAGTAGAATAACAGGAAATAGCCGTAGACAGCGGGTGCCCCGGTGACATCGGGGCCTAAGCGCAGTGGCCCGCCGAGGCAGGATATGCGTGACCGTCCCTGGGACGACGCGCTTCCCCTGCTGCCTGCGGCACAGGGGATTTTCTTTTTGGGGGAACATCATGCCATCGAGTAAAAAGGTACAAGAGGTTGAAGAGCTCAAAGAGAAGCTGTCGCGCAGCACCATAGCTATCGCCACCGGGTTCAGCGGCACCTCCGGAAGCACCATGACTGAGCTCCGAAGGCACCTGCGCTCTCAGGGTATCGAGTACAGGGTGGTGAAAAACACTCTGATGGAACGCGCCGCCGAGGCTGCCGGCCGCCCGGAGGTCAAGGAGGTCCTTGAAGGACCTACGGGCCTCGTTTTCGGATATGGCGACCCCATACAGCACTTGAAGGTACTTGCGGAGTATATACGCTCCAACCGGCTGCCCGTAGCGGTGCGTGCCGCGGTTCTGGGTGGGCGGGTCTACCGGGACCAACAGTTGACGGCGTTAATGACGATACCATCCCGAGAGGTCCTGGCCGGGCAACTGGTGGGCCAACTGGCCGGGCCCCTGGTCCGACTGGTAACGGCCTTGAACAGCCCCGTGCGGGGGCTGGCTTTTGTGCTTCAGCAACGGGTAGTCCAGATGGGAGGTACGTAGAAGCTATTCGAAAAACCCTCACCCCCTGTATCCCCCTCTCCCGCCGCAGCGGGAGAGGGGGATGGGAAAGGCTTGGGGGACCCCCCCCAAGCCCCCTCTGGACTCCCCCAGGGGCGTATTTCCGACCCAGTTCTAGAAGTGGAATCCAGTAGAGCGAGTGCAAGAGAAAGGTAACTGAAGGAGGAATCGTTATGACCATGACCAAGGAAGAACTGCTTGAAGCCATCAAGGGTATGTCTGTAGTAGATCTGTCAGAGCTGGTGAAGGCACTGGAGAAGGAGTTCGGCGTGAGCGCTATGGCGGCCCCCATGGCGATGTCTGCCGCACCCGCTGGAACATCAGCGGCAGCGCCCCAGGCAGAGGTGGAAGAGCAGACAGAGTTCAAGCTTATCCTCAAAGAGATAGGGCCCAACAAGATCAACGTAATCAAGACGGTACGAGAGCTCACTTCCCTGGGCCTGCGGGAGGCCAAGGAACTGGTGGAGGCCGCTCCGGCCACGGTGAAGGAGTCCATCACCAAGGATGATGTCGCCACCATGCGCAAGAAGCTGGAAGATGCCGGCGCTGTTGTGGCGGTAGAGTAGGATTCGGCACTAGTTTCGCAGGGCGAACAGGGTTACTACTCCGCTCGTGGTGAGCCTGTCGAACCATACGAGCGGAAGCACCTGTCATGCTTGAGGGAGTCCCGATTCATTGGGACGACCGAAGCATCTGGGGTGGGGAGAGAATCCCCACTGCCCCAGATTCTTCGCTTCGCTCAGAATGACAGGATTGGTACGTATAATAACAAGCGAGCTTGTCGAACCATACGAGCGGAGTAGAGTACCGAGTTTCTTGTCCCGCTCATTTCCTTCGACAAGCTCAGGATGAGCGGGCTACCGCGATATGAAAGCTGGATCAGCTATTCCATGAGCCACAAGAAAGACCAGAAGCGGTACGAGACGATGAAGCGCCTGAACCCCGACTACCAGGGGTTCCGTGGCCACGCTACAGAGCCAGACCAGCCAGGCCAGTCACCGTTGCAGGGAGTCACATGCGCAGTGTGCGGCCGCAAGCGCAACGTGCCTCTGGGCGTAGCCATGCAGCAGGGCGAGCGGTACGTATGCCAGAACTGCCGGGATGATGGGAAAGAGTAGATCCTATTCCAGACCCTCACCCCCTGTGTCCCCCTCTCCCGCTCGTGGCGGGAGAGGGGGAGAGAAACGAATCTGGGGGACACCCCCAGTCCCCCGCCAGAGGGGGTCTGGCCCTCTCTGGACTGCCGCTGCAGTGAGTTTCGAAATAGCGTCTAGAGAAAAGGAGCAGGATGGAAGGCCAGCCAAGGCCCCAGTACCACCTGCTGATCCGTGACCTGCCAGCCAGCGAACGGCCCCGGGAACGGCTGCGCGACCACGGAGCAGCCTACCTGAGCAACTCAGAGCTGATAGCCATACTCCTGCGTACGGGCACTCCCGCCGAAAACGTAGTTGACCTGGCCAGTCGCCTCCTCTCCCGCTTTGGTGGGCTGGAGGGCCTATCCCGCGCCAGCTTCCAAGAGCTGTCCAGCGTACATGGCATCGGCGAGGCCAAGACCGCCCAGCTTAAGGCCGCCCTGGAGCTAGGCCGCCGCCTGCTGGCCACCACAGGCGAGGACCGAGTCACCATCCGCTCTCCTCGGGACGTGGCCAACCTCCTGGCGGCGGAGATGGGGCTCCTGGATCAGGAGCACTTCCGCGTCCTGCTACTCAACACCAAAAACCAGGTCATGGGAGTCCGCGAGGTGTACAAAGGCAACGTCAGCTCGGCGGTCATCCGGGCCAGCGAGGTGTTCCAGGAGGCCGTACGCTCCAACTGCCCTGCCATCATCCTGGTCCACAACCATCCCTCGGGCGACCCCACTCCCAGCCCGGAGGATGCGCAGACGACGCGCCAGTTGGTGGAGGCCGGAAAGATTCTGGACATTGAGGTGTTGGACCACGTGGTCATAGGCCGCGCTGCCTCTGGAGGGTTCGTCAGCCTGAAGGAGCGCGGGGTGGGGTTTGGATAGCCTGCCTGGCTCACAACGCCGCTGGCGGCGAAGGAGCCACATCCTCAGACGAATCCTTGGCCCCTGGCCGTTGCCGTCCTAAACGGGAGCAATGTGGGGCTGCACCCCGAACAGGCGGGACTCGGTACGGCGTGCGATCCACACCAGGGTCAAGCAGCTCAAGCGGTTATCCTCTGAAAGTACCTGCGCTGGAAGTAGAGGGCCACGTTCACCAGGCTTATGAGCACAGGCACTTCCACCAGAGGTCCGATAACAGCGGCGAATGCCTGTCCCGATCCAATGCCGAATACAGCCACGGCCACGGCTATGGCCAACTCGAAGTTGTTACTGGCGGCGGTAAAGGCGATAGTCGTCGTCTTGGAGTAGTCGGCCCCAATTCTCCTACCCATGTAGAAGGAAACCAGGAACATAAGCACGAAGTAGATAAAGAGTGGGATAGCAATACGAACCACATCTAGGGGCAACTGAACAATTTCCCCGCCCCTGAGAGAGAACATCACTACAATAGTGAATAGCAGGGCAATAAGGGTGATGGGCATAATTTTGTGGATAAAGTTGTGTTCATACCACGGGCGGCCCTTCGCTTTGATAAGTGTATAGCGCGTTACCAAACCACCGAAGAACGGGATACCAAGGTAGATGAACACGCTCTGGGCAATCTGGCCAATGGTGACGTCTACCGCCGCACCTTCAAGGCCGAACCATCCGGGCAGCACCGTGATGAAGACGTAGGCATAGACTGAGTAAAACAATATCTGGAAGACCGAGTTGAAAGCCACCAGTCCGGCTGCGTACTCACTATCGCCCTTCGCCAACTCGTTCCAGACGATGACCATGGCGATACAGCGGGCCAAACCTATCATGATCAGTCCCACCATGTAATCGGGATAGGCCCGCAGGAAGATGATAGCAAGAAAGAACATGAGCACTGGGCCGATTAGCCAGTTTTGCAACAGGGAAAGCCCCAGCACACGCCAGTCGCGGAATACCTGCCCCATCTCCTCATACCGGACCTTTGCCAGAGGCGGGTACATCATAAGGATCAACCCAGCGGCTATGGGTATGGAAGTGGTTCCCACCTGGAACAAGGTGATAAGGTCGGCTACCCGTGGGACAAAATACCCTAGACCCACCCCCAGACCCATAGCCAGAAAGATCCACAGAGTCAGAAACCGGTCCAGCATGGCAAGCCTGGCCGGCGTGGCTCTTGGCTCTGCTTGACTCATAGCACCTCCTTGGCATCTGGGAGAGGGTCGCAACTGTCATCCTCGCACCGTGACCGCTCTAGCGAATCCGAGAACACGGGAAGCGCGACCCCAAAGCGCGACAGTGCCTGTTTGTTTACCGAGTAGTACACCCATAGCCCCTTCTTTCTCGCACACAAGAGGTCGGCATCCTTCAGCATCTTGAGATGATAGCTTATGGTGGGTTGCCCCAGCGAGAACCGGTCCACGATGTCGCAGACGCATACTCCTGACTCTCCAGCGGCCAGCAACAGGGAAACGATCTGGACCCGGGTGGAATCTGCCAGGGCCCTGAACATTATGGCCAGTTCCTCTGCCCGGGCAGGGCTCAACCCAGGCACAGGGGCTTTCCCGATGCTTGTTTGCGGCCCGCCTTGGATCGCCACGTTCGTTACCCTTTTGTTCAGGTCGTTTGTCGGTAGCCCCTATCGTACGGTATATATTGACAGATGTCAATATATGAGCTACAATGGCTCACCCGGCAGGTAAGAGCCTACAACCCAGCAGTGAAGGCTCCAGGTTGACACGACGGGGGACAGAATGAGTAACGTGCTTTTCGTTTGCGTACACAACGCGGGCCGCAGCCAGATGGCCAAGGCCCTGTTCAACTTCCAAGCCCGGAAGCGGGGCCTGCCCTATCGCGCCGACTCGGCTGGCACCGAGCCATCCAGCGGCGTCCACGCCGTCGTCGTCCAGGCCATGCAGGAGCTTGGCTTGGACATCTCCAAAGAGCAGCCCAAGCTCATTACCAACGATATGGTGAAATCGGCACGGAAGGTCGTGACTATGGGCTGCCAGGTGGACGCCGATAAGTGCCCCGCCGTCTTCATCAAAGGCGTCATAGACTGGGGCCTGCCGGACCCCAGAGACCACCCCCCTGCCTGAGGTGCGCGCCATCCGCGATACCATCCGGCGGCTGGTGGAAGAGCTGCTAGTTGAGCTTGCCAAAACGCCTGCCCAACCATAGGCTGTAGGGGCAGGTTTACCCTGCCCCTACACATCTCGTTCTCCGGCAGGCCCTCTCAGACAGCCATGTCTTTGCGCCCCTTGATATAGACCCTATCGTAGAGCACTCCGGCGATAATGCCGCCAACGATAGGCCCTACCCAGTAGACCCACTGGTCTGCCCACTGGCCCATGGCCAGCGCCGGGCCAAAGCTGCGGGCTGGATTCATGGAAGCACCGGTCAACGGCACGCCAACCAGGTGGTCCACCATAACGGTGATACCAATGGCAAAGGGGGCCAGATGCACCGGCCCCTTGGGGTCCACTGCGGTAGCGAAGATGACAAACACCAGGGCAAAGGTAAGGACCATCTCTACCACCAAACCTGGCCCTACGGCAATACTTAGAGCATGGCCTCCCAGA
Organism: Dehalococcoidia bacterium; assembly: GCA_030651175.1. Lineage (GTDB taxonomy): Bacteria > Chloroflexota > Dehalococcoidia > Lucifugimonadales > SHYF01 > SHYF01. The sequence continues at coordinate 10,039 of JAUSCR010000048.1, read as the reverse complement.
CTGCCCTGGGACTCCGCCGGGATAACTGCAGCTAGAAGAAATGCTCCCAGAGCCGCCCCCAAAAGCTGAGCCACCACATACATGGCACCCTTGGCCAGCCCAATCTTCCGCGTCACCACAGCCGCTACGGTGACAGCAGGATTGATGTGGCCGCCGGAAAAGCGGGCGGTGGCAGCCACCAGAACAGCGATGGCCAGGCCATGAGCCAAGGCTATGGCAGTCAGGCGCTCCGCCGTCATTGCATTGCCTCCCACCATGCCCGTGGTAACCACAGCGCCAGCGCCAATGAATACAAACAGCAGCACCGCGATGAGCTCAGCCAGCGCAGCCTGCCACGCCCCTCTGTCTCTCAAGTCATGCATGGAGAGGAAAGCTGACATCTCTGCACCTCCTACAAACTAACCGTTTACCAAGCAGATTGCTGAAAACACTTTCGACCATCCCCCTGTCCCCCTTTCCTGGCCAGGAAGGGGGGATATTAGGTCTGGGGGACACCCCCAAACCCCCGCCAGAGGGGGCATGCTCCCTCTGGACTCCCCTTTTCCCGAAGCCTGTTAGAACCTCCTCAATGCTCCCGGTGGCCAGTACCGCAGCCAGACCCTCCCTACCACGTCGCCACGCCTGACCGGACCAAAGGCACGGCTGTCCCGGCTGTGCTGCCGTTGGTCCCCCAGCACAAGATACTCGTCCTGGTCCAGCAACCACTGACGAGGAAAGGGCGTCTCTGCCACATCTCTGCCCGCTGCGTAAGGCTCGTCTAGGGGGCTTTCATTGATAAGCACACGCCCCATCTCCATTCGCACGTGCTCTCCGGGGAGGCCGACGATACGCTTCACACAGTGGACTCCCGGCTGTGCAGGGTCGCGGAGGACCACCACATCACCACGGGCGGGAGATTGGAAACGGTACGCCATGCGGTCCACCAGCAGGTGCTGGCGGCTGGCCAGGGCAGGCTGCATGCTATCGCCCTCTACCAGGAAGCGCGTCGAAGAAAGCCAGCGTCCTATCCAGGTCACCGCGGGCATACGATGGAGCATCTCCGGTGGCCAGCGCTTCTGTCTAGCAGGATGGGGCCGACCAGTAGGCGGCAAAGCCGTGGCAGAGCCGTCCGACTTCATGAGCACTATTGTAGGCAGCACCCTTGTGTATATCAATAACAGCAGCCTTGCACAAAATGTCATTCTGAATCCCGATTTATCGGGATTCAGAATCTGGGGCGGGGTGTCGCTTCATATTTGGCCAACGCCCCACCCCAGACCTCCGACTCTGTCGAGTGCCGACTGCGTCGAGCATCCTCGACTAAGTCGGGAAGTTCCGATCCATCGGGACTCAGGGTGACACTGCTTGCCTTCCAAGAGAGTTTTGGTGCAAGGCTCCCCAGCCCTAAAAGCAGGTTGATGATATCGTTCTTTTCATGTAAACTCATATTAGCATGAAATCCATACTAACTCAGGAGGAACGTATGCCTTTAGCAGGAAGTGTACTTGGATTCGCGCGCCGGGTGTTCTCCACCCAGGTTGCCTACGCCCACTGTGACATCCCATGTGGCATCTATGATCCCCACATGGCGCAGCTTGCGGCCCTCAACACCATCCGCATGAACCAGTTGATAGCCGGCCTGGCCACACCAGGCCATACGGCGACACCCCAGGAGCAGGCCGCCTACGCCGCTGCCATCAGCCGCTACGTGTCGGTGAAGGAGGAGCATGCCGAGCTGTGCAAGAAGGAGCTGCGAGTCCTGTGGGGCGACTACTTCCGGCCCGAGCACCTCCAGCAGCACCCAGGCCTCCACGAGCAGTTCTTCAACGCCATGAAACTGGCCTCGAAAGTGCGGCAGAACAACGATTTGAAGGCGGCTCAGGACCTTCTCGCAGCCGTTCAGGGCATCGCCGAGATCTTCTGGCAGACGAAGGGGGCCAAGGTATCACGCCAGCCATCTCGCCAGGGTGCGGCAGGGGGAGAGTTGGTCTATCCCGCGTAGGCTGACTGCGGTTATCCGTCCAAGTAGGGGCACGGCATGCCGTGCCCCTACCGAGATACCCTCCGCCGCTGAGTCTGCGGAGACACATCGGCATGCTACACAAACCCACGTAGCTCTATGGCCCGGGCCACCCGGCTTATGCCTATGGAAAAGGCAGCTTCACGGTAGCTGATGTTGTCATGCTTTGCCATCTCTACCACACCGCGAGTGGCCTGTTTCATGAAGACCGCCAGCTCCTGGTTTACGCGCTCTTCGTCCCAGCGGAACTCCTGGATATTTTGCGCCCACTCGAAGTAGGACACCACTACGCCACCGGCGTTCATCAGAATATCAGGCAGAAGGACTATTCCACGCTCTCCTAGGACGAGATCGGCGGCAGGCGTGGTAGGATGGTTTGCCGCCTCGACGACCACCTTGGCCTTGATGTGGTGTGCATTATCCGCGTGAATGACGTTTTCGATGGCGGCGGGGACCAGGATGTCACAGGGAAGCTCCAGCAGGTCCTCGCCTCCTATGGCATCAGCGCTGGCAAAACCGACCACGGAGCCGTGGCTAAGGGAATACGCCAGGACATTCTGCACGTTCAAACCGCGGGGGTTATAGATGCCACCGTTTATGTCGCTGATGCCAACCACGGTGCATCCCAGATCGCCAATCAGACGGGCCGTCCAGGAGCCTACCTGTCCAAACCCCTGGACGACAACCTTGGCGCCCTGGATTGGGAATTGAGTCAGGCTGGCCCACTCCTCCAGGCAATAGACCAGCCCCCGCCCAGGCGCTGCATCCCTCCCGTAGGAACCGCCAAGCTCCACAGGCTTGCCGGTGACAACGCCCGGGGTGTAGCCATAAAGCTGGCCATAGGCATCCATCATCCAGGCCATGGTCTGGGCATTGGTGCCCAGGTCCGGAGCGGGGATGTCGCGCGTTTCTCCCAGAATATGAGCGATGTTCTGGGTGTAGCGACGGGTCAGGTGGTTGAGCTCAGACTGGCTAAGGCTACCAGGGTCACAGAGCACGCCCCCTTTGGCTCCGCCAAATGGAATGTTGGCTACGGCTGTCTTCCAAGTCATGAGCGAAGCCAGGGCACGCACCTCGTCCAGGTTGGCCTTAGGGTGATACCGCACGCCTCCCTTATAAGGGCCGCGAGCGGCGTTGTGCTGGACACGGTAGCCGGTGAACACCTTGACCTTGCCGTTGTCCAGACGTACAGGAATCGAGACGGTAAGCTCCCGCCACGCATGGCGCATCAACTCCTGGAGCTCTTCGCTGATTCCCAAACGCCGTGCGCTCTGGTCAAAAAACCAGCTGACCGCTTCAAAGGAGCTCATCGCATCAGTGGGTGCGCTTGCTACCATATGGTCATCCTTTCAGGGCTTCCTGGGCCGCCTTCAGCGTCTGCTGGATGTCCTCTTCCGTGTGAGCCAGGGAGACAAAAGCGGCCTCAAACTGCGATGGAGCCAGGTATATCCCGCGCTCCAGCATGCTGTGGAAGTAGCGGCCATAAGCCCTGGCATCCGCCCTTTGTACGTCGGCGTAGGATGCCACCGGGCCCGGGCAGAAGAACGCCGTTAGCATGGACCCAACCCTGTTGACCGTAGCGGGCACATTCGCCTCCTGCGCCGCTTCGGTCAGGCCCGCGGCAAGAAGCGCTCCAATCCGGTCCAACTTCTGGTAGGTGCCCGGCTGCTGCAATGCCTTTAGCGCGGCGATGCCAGCCGCCACGGCCAGTGGATTGCCCGATAGCGTCCCCGCCTGGTACATAGGCCCCAGGGGTGCTACGACCTCCATTATATTGCGCCGGCCTCCATAGGCCCCCACGGGCAGGCCGCCGCCTATCACCTTGCCCAGGCAGGTGATGTCCGGCGTGACGCCGTACAGAGCCTGAGCGCCGCCATAGCCCACCCGAAAGCCGGTGATAACCTCATCGAAAATCAGCAGGGCGTTGTTCCCCGACGTGATGCGCCTCAGGGCCGCCAGGAACCCCTGCGCGGGAGGCACCACCCCCATGTTGCCTGCCACCGGCTCAACTATCACACATGCTATCTGGCCCGCGTACGTCTCAAACAGCCGCTCGACAGAGGGAACATCGTTGTATTGCGCCACCAGGGTCTCCTGGGCATAGGCCGCGGGGACACCTGCGGAGTCTGGTATGCCGTGGGTCGCGGCCCCTGAGCCTGCCTGCACCAGCAGGCCATCGGCATGGCCGTGGTAGCAACCGGCGAACTTGACCACCTTGGAGTGTCCCGTATAGGCGCGGGCCAGCCGCAGGGCAGTCATGGCGGCCTCCGTGCCGGAGCTGACAAGGCGTACCATCTCCATGGAAGGCACGGCCTCGTGGATAAGCCGCGCCAGCTCCACCTCTCCCTCCGTGGGCGCGCCGAAGGAGGTGCCAAGGGCCGCCGCCTGCTGCACCGCGGCGACAATCTCAGGGGCGGCGTGTCCCAGGATCAGCGGCCCCCAGGAGCATACGTAGTCTATGTACTGGTTGCCGTCCACATCCCAGATGCGCGACCCCTTCCCTTTCTGAATGAACGGAGGCTGGCCCCCCACGGCGCGGAAGGAGCGCACGGGGCTGTTCACCCCACCCGGGATGAGGGCCTGGGCCTGGGAGAAGAGTTTGCGAGAGCGGGAGGTTTCCATTTGGTTCGACTCCAAGTTATAGCGGTTACGTCAAAGGTGTGGGAAACAAATCCCATCCGTACTCTTGAAAGTGACGATCAAAGGCAAAAGCGGTGCGTATACCTATCTCCTCCATCGCTACAAAGGAGAATACATCCGTATATGAGAATCCGCGACCAGAGTAGCGTTCCAACGTTTTTTGCACCACGCTGTAATGCTCCTGGCGTTGGAAGACTAGATTGATAGGATAGAGAGCCTCTAGCCATTGCTGGGCCATTGAGTAGCCCAATCGCCCCAGAGCCAGGGTGTAGGTTTCAGCCACGACCAAATTGGTGGTATAGGCGGGGCGCCTCTCCTGGACTAACTGGTTGAAACCTTGAAGAGCCTTCTGGTACCACTGATCATTCATGTCCATACGAGCATAGAAAGCCGAGGTGTCCACCAGCACGGCTCGCTCACGCGGGGTGATGGGAAGCTGGGTCACTGTGGCCCTCCCGGTACGCTTCTACCAAGTATCTGTCATGGGCCGAGCTGACATCCTTTTGACCGCTGGCCCCTGCTTCCATCCGCAACAGAAGGGAGTCAGGTCCCAGAAGTTTCACCTCGGGCCCGTATTCCGTCTCGAACGAGTCCAGAAGAACGAGGTACTCGGCAGGGATTTCTCTGGCGCTTGGCATAGTCTTTCCGTGCTCCCGCTCTGGGTGGTAGTAGTCCCCCGGTCGAAACAGCCGATACCTTCCCCTAGATGTTCTTGTCAGCATCCTGTAGCGCCCAGGATTAGGAATTTCTGAGGCTACACACTGTTTGCTGATGTGAGTGAGTATGGTAGCAGGGGCATAAACAAGCCCAAACTCTTGCAAGAGTTTCCCCTTGATCTCTTCGATTGAAAAATCTCCCCTCCCAGGTTGCTCCTTCTGCAAAAGAGCCACCGCAATCCAGACTTGGTCAGCGGCTTTCACATTCTTCACCACCATCATGCCAGACCCCTTTTGTAATTTCTTACTTTCATTCTACATATCTAATCTTGGGCCGTCAACATCTTCGCCAGCCCAGAACTCTGCTCCCATGCAGCTAGTGTGGTGTCCCCAAAGTTCGCCGCCAAAGTCATTGCGAGGCCCAATGGTTCGAGGGCCTCACCACAGGCTCCGCAGCGCCGTGGCAATCTGGCGGCGGGGTCCACCCCTCCAGATTGCTTCGTCGTCCTTCGGCTGAAGGACTCCTCGCAATGACAATTCGTCAGCTTATTTCAGGGACAGGACACCAGCGGATAGTCGCATGTTTCCTTGACAACACCCTAGCTAGCATAGTACCATTCAACCACAATTGCATAGGGACACTGCTCTTATCAAGAGTGGCGGAAGGACCGGCCTTATGAAGCCCGGCAACCGGTCCCGACTTGTCGGGATACGGTGCCAAGTCCGTCAAGCTCCAACAGCTTGATAGATGAGAGTAGAGAGCGCTGGCTTCTCAACTCATCGAGAAGCCTTTTTTGTGTGTTGACAGGACAGTATGCCAGAAATCGTACCTCTACAGTGGACAGGAGAGGCCCTCCGCATCCTGGACCAGACCAAGCTCCCCCAGGAGCAGGCCGTCACCATAGCCCGCACCTACGAGCAGGTGTTGCACGCTATACGCACAATGCAGGTGCGGGGAGCTCCCGCCATAGGCATTGCCGGCGCCTACGCCCTGGTGCTGGCGGTGAAGGGCGTGGATACCGTGGACCTGCGCCGCATCATCAGCTACCTGGCGGACGCAGCGAAGGAGATCGGTAATGCCCGGCCTACGGCAGTCAACCTGCGCTGGGCCGTGGACCGGATGATGAGCGTAACCTCCAGGTGCCACTCCGTGGCGGAGCTGCGCCAGAACCTGGAGGCCGAGGCTGTTGCCATTCACCAGGAAGACGTGGCAGGAAACCGTCTCATGGGTGCGCTGGGCGCGGAGCTGCTCCCCAAGGAAGGCGCCGTGCTCACCCACTGCAACGCTGGGGCCTTGGCCACCGGCGGCTATGGGACGGCGTTGGGAGTGATCCGGGCGGCGTGGGAAAAGAGGAAAGGGCTAAAGGTGCTGGTCACTGAGACCCGGCCTTTCCTCCAGGGCGCCCGTCTCACCACGTGGGAGCTGCTCCAGATGGGCATACCGGCGGAGCTGATAGTTGATTCGGCGGCAGGTAGCATGATGGCCCGCAAACAGGTGGGCTGCGTCGTTGTGGGCGCAGACCGCATCGCCGCCAACGGAGACGTGGCCAACAAGATAGGCACATACTCCCTGGCGGTGCTGGCCCACGAAAACGGACTCCCCTTCTACGTGGCAGCCCCTATCAGCACCGTGGACCTCGCCACGCCCACGGGGGACCAGATCCCAATAGAGGAGCGAGCGCCAGAGGAGCTGACCCAGTGGGGAGACAGGCTTGTGGTGCCTAAGGGCATAGCAGTGCGCAACCCCGCCTTCGACGTAACACCTCACCGGTATGTTACCGCCATCATCACGGAGCGCGGGATAGCCAGACCACCCTACGACGAAGAGCTGCGGAAACTGGTGGATGGAGCAACCGTCGCCCCATCACCAGTGGTGGCCGGAGAGCAGGGCCAGGGAGGAACCGGTGGCTGAAGCCAGGGTTGCCATCATCGGCGGCAGCGGCCTCTACCAGATGGATGGCCTCTCCAATGTCAAGGAGGTGAGTCCAGATACACCCTTCGGCCGGCCCAGCGATGCCATCCTCCTTGGTGAGATGAGAGGCGTGCCCGTGGCCTTCCTGCCACGCCACGGTCGCGGACACCGCATCAGCCCCACGGAGCTTCCGGTGCGGGCCAACATCTACGCCCTGAAGACACTGGGAGTGGAAAGGGTCGTATCTATCAGCGCGGTCGGAAGCCTGAAGGAGGAGGTACACCCCCTGGACCTGGTGGTGCCCGACCAACTCATTGACAGGACAAGGCAACGCGCCAATACGTTCTTCGGGGACGGCCTGGTGGCACACATATCCTTCGCCGATCCGTTCTGCCCGGACCTCAGCGCGGCCCTGGCCGACACCGCCGCGGAGGTAGGTGCGACGGTGCATCGGGGCGGCACCTACGTTGTCATGGAGGGGCCGGCCTTCTCCACCCGCGCCGAATCGTTCCTATACCGGTCCTGGGGCGCCAGCGTGATAGGTATGACCGCCCTACCTGAGGCCAAGCTAGCGAGGGAAGCGGAGATGTGCTACGCTATTCTGGCTTGCGCTACGGACTACGACTGCTGGCATGAAACGGAGGAGGCGGTATCGGTGGAGATGGTGATAGCGAATCTGTCCAAGAACGTCGCTACCTCCAAAGAAATAGTCCGCCGTCTGTTGACGCGCCTGAGCCCAGAGCGCACCTGCGCCTGTGCCTCGGCCCTGAAGAGCGCCATGATAACCGACCGCAGCGCCATACCAGCGGCAACCAAGAAGCGCCTTGCGCCTCTGATAGGCAAATACATGTAGCCAAGAGGCGATTTGTAGTCCAGCAAAACATACAGCCAACCAGGGGAAAAGCAATGACCACAGCACCACTAGAGCCATTCAAAAGAATATCCGTGGACCAGGCCAAACGGATGCTCGACCGGGGCGACTCCGTGGTAGTGGATGTCCGCCGTCTGGACGAATGGGTGACAGGGCACGTGAAGGGGGCCATCCACATACCCGTGGACGACGTGTTGAACCGCGTTGACGAGCTGCCCAAAGACAAGAATCTATTGTTCATCTGCGCCGCCGGAGTGCGAAGCGCCCTGGCCTGCGAGATGGCCGCTGCCATGGGACGGCCACCGGAGCGCCTGTTCAACATAGAAGAGGGCACTCCTACCTGGATTGACAAGAAACTGCCTACCAGCTACAAAAATCAGCCGTAGCCACGGTAGGGTTGATATGGCTTTGCTAATGAGGAGAGAATGAACAAGACCAAACGCATGGCAGCCCTAAAACAACGTCGCCAACGGGCCAGACATGAACGGCTACACAAGCTGGCAGTATTGGCTGGGGGGACAACAACAGTAGAACCACCCAGGCGGCGGGTACGCCCGATGTTGCCCGTAGCCGCAGAGGCGCCAGCGCCAGTGGCCGTGGCCCCAGCGCCGGTCGAATCCCCCAGGCGGCGGGTACGCCCGACGCTGCCCGTAGCCGCAGAGGCGCCAGCGCCAGTGGCCGTGGCCCCAGCGCCGGCGGCGACTCCCGCCCGGCGAGCCAGGCGTCCCGCGGCACCCGCGGTGGTGGAGCAACCCGCCGCTGCGCAGGCCGTCCCGGCCGCCGCAGAAGCTCCGGCTCCAGCCCGCCGGCCCAGGCGAGTGCCCGCTCCGCAGCCCGTAGCCGCTGAGGCGCCAGCGCCCGAGGCTGAGGCACCGGCGGCGGCTCCAGTCCGGCGAGCCAGGCGTCCCGCCGCTCCCGCACCTGAGGAGTCAGCCGCTGCTCCAGCCGCGGAGACCGTTGCCGAATCATCTCCCACGCCGGCACGCCGCCGGCGCGGCGCGGCGCAGGAGACCGAGGCGCCAGAAAGTCCTCCCCCCGCACGGAGGACGCGGCGTACCGCAAGGCAGCCGGAGTAGTCCGGCACCGGCCCTGATAACTAAGAGCCTATCTTCAAATGTCACCCTGAGCGAAGCGAAGGTCCGATTTCATCGAGATGCCGACTACCGTCGAGCATTCTCGATGTATCGGAACTCTCGACAGAGTCGGAGGACTGGGGTGGTAGGGAATATCCCTCCCCAGATTCCTCGTCGTCCCGATGTCCCGACTTCGTCGAGGACTCTCGATGGAATCGGAGCCATCGGGACTCCTCAGAATGACAAAAGCGTTTTGATATAGTTTCTAAAAGGCCACCTCGCAGATAAGGGTGGCAAGTCAAGGGAGAAGAAGTTGACGGTCAAGAATACCCCAGGTGATGTCAAAGACCTTGCCCTGGCAAAGCAGGGTGAGCAGCGAATCGAGTGGGCTGCCCGGGAGATGAATGTCCTGAAGCTGATCCGGGAGCGGTTCCACAAAGAGCGTCCGCTGAAAGGCGTGCGAATAGCCGGGTGTCTCCACATTACCACTGAGACAGCCAATCTGGCCCTGGCCCTGAAGGACGGAGGCGCCACCGTTGCCCTGTGCGCCAGCAATCCGCTGAGCACCCAGGATGACGTGGCCGCGGCCCTGGTTGCCATCCACGGCATTCCCACCTATGCCATCAAAGGCGAAGACAACGAGACCTACTACCGCCACATTCACCAGGCGCTGGAGCACCGCCCCCAGGTCACACTGGACGACGGCGCTGACCTGGTCACAACCTTGCACACACAGCGGCAGGACCTGATGACTGGTGTTATCGGCGGCACCGAGGAGACAACCACCGGAGTGATCCGCCTGCACGCCCTGGCCAAAGAGGGAAAGCTGCGCTACCCCATTGTGGCAGTCAACGAAGCGGACACCAAGCACCTGTTCGACAACCGGTA
>JAUSCR010000018.1 GCA_030651175.1 Dehalococcoidia bacterium | reverse complement strand
ACTGCACTACTCCAAATGGTTTGATACAACTATCCCAGCTTAGTGGTGGTTGGTTTCCTCCAGTCGGACAGCCCTGAACTCCCTGGACAGAAGGGCCTCCACCAGCTCCTGCTCGTTGCGGATGGCCTGGTGGAACTCCGTCAGGCATGTGCCGATGGCGCTGACAAAATGGGCGTCGCTGCCACCCGTGCCCAGAAAGCTCTTCTTGCCCACAAGCTCCTCGGCCCGTTCGTTCTCACCGCGGCGGCTGCCGCCGTTGAGCAGCTCCACAATGCCCACGTCGCTGAAGTCGGGGCCGGCGTCCACGTACTCGCAGAAGCCTATGCCAAAGCGCCCCGGATGGGCCGGTATGGCGATAGCGCCGCACTCCTTGGCCTCTTGCATCAGGGCCACGGCGTCCAGCTTCGTGTCTGTAAAGTCGAAAGAGCGCTGAAGCTTCTGGTTGGCACCATACACCAGGAAGTGGCCGTACCGGGTATCCAACTCAGAGCCTTTCAGCACCAGCACACCGTACTGGTTGGAGAGAGCCGAGTAGTCGTGCTCCGCGTCGAACTTGCGGTGCTCCGTGAGCACAATGGCATCCACGCGTTGGCCCCGTTTGCGCAGGACCTGGATCCATTTCAGGTACTGCTCCACCGTGGCGCGAGAGTCGTCGGAGGAAACGGAGTGACAGTGCATATCCACAAACATCTGGGCCGCTGGCACCTCCTGAATAGCGACTATCTTAGCGGGAAACGGGTGCAGTGGCAACGGGGGGACAGAAACAGGCAAAGCTCGGCTTGACACTGTGTGCAGCGGCGCAGATATAATCGGTGCGCACAAGGGGGTGCATCATGGACATCGCCATACAGCGCCACATTGAAGACCACCTGCCGGACTACCTGGAGGACCTTAAACGCCTGTGCCGCCAGCCCAGCGTTGCCGCCCAGAACCTCGGCGTCAAAGAGTGCGCCCAGCTAGTCCAGCAAATGTTGGTGGAGATAGGCTTCTCGGTGAGCATCCTGCCCACGCGTGATCCACGATTCCCCGTGGTGTACGCCCAGCGAGCAGGCCGCTCCCCCAAGCAGCTCCTGTTCTACAACCACTATGATGTTCAGCCAGCGGAACCCCTGGAGTTGTGGGAGTCGCCGCCCTTCGAGCCTACGGAGCGTGATGGCCGCATCTACGGGCGGGGCGTCAGCGACGACAAGGGCCACCTGGTGGCGCGCTTCGCCGCCCTGAAAGCGTTCCAGGCGGTGCACGGCCAGCTACCCGCCGGGGTCAAGTTCTGCATCGAAGGATGCGAAGAGATAGGCAGCCCGGGATTTGCCCAGTTCGTGGAGGAGAACAAGGCCCTGCTCAAGGCCGACGCCTGCATCTGGGAGGGCGGCGGCGTCAACTGGGCGGGCAACCCGCAAATCACCCTGGGCCTAAAGGGCATCCTGTACGTGGAGCTAGGCGTGCGCTCCGCCGCCCGCGACTCCCACTCCTCATACGCCACCGTCGTGCCCAACCCTGCCTGGCGCTTGGCCTGGGCGTTGTCCACCCTGAAGGACAGGAACGAGAACATACTCATCCCCGGCTTCTACGACGACGTGCGGCCGTCCACTCCTCTTGAGCTGGCAGCAGTGGCCAAAATGCCCGATGAGGACGACCAACTGAAGCAGGAGCTGGGCCTGCACGGTTTCCTGAAAGGAGTGCATGGCGAATCCCTGCGCCGCCGCCACCTGTTTGAGCCGACCTGCACCATCTGTGGCATACAGTCCGGCTACACCGGCGAGGGCAGCAAGACAGTCCTGCCCGCTACGGCGATGGTCAAGCTGGACTTCCGCCTGGTGCCGGATATGCGCCCAGACGACATACTGGCGAAACTCAAGGCTCACCTGGTTGCGCAGGGGTTCTCCGATGTGACTGTCAACTTCTCCGACGGCGAAGGCCCTTCCCGTACTGCGATGGATTCACCCTTTGTGAAGCTGGTGAGCGACACGGCCCGGGACGTGTATGGCAAAGAACCTATCATGGTGCCCACCATGGCAGGCAGCGGCCCAATGCACTGCGTATCGGAGGGCCTGCGGCTGCCCATCGCCTCCTCCGGCATAGGCTTCCCCGACGACAAGATGCACGCCCCCAACGAGAACGCTCGCATAGACTACTTCCTGAAGGGCATTCTCCACGCTGCCGCTATTTTGGAAGAGTTTGGCAAGGAAACTTGAACATGAATGACTCCATACAACGCAATGTAAATATACTTGTTCTTGAAAGCCAACTCGACAAAGATTTGCGGTCATCACGCTCTCAGAAGGAGTTCATGCGCCTGCTAGGCCAGACCTTCAGTGGTCTCAGCGTTTTCCATCGAGAGATCCATTCGTTTGCCGATCTCGAGCATTTCATTGGGGAAGCTAGAAAATACAAATGTGACCTCATTCATTACATTGGTCATGGAGACATTGATCAGGACGGGGCTTTTCTCAGACTTACCAACGATGACACCATCAAGCTTTCAACCGCTCAGCCAAAGATGGGGTTGAGGGTCTTTCATGATCTCCGCGACGTTGTGCTTTTGTTCTCTTGCTGTGGAGTGGGCGACGACGAAAAGTCGCTACTGAAGTTGAAGCAAGTCAGCGGTGCGAGAGCAATTTTCGCTTACAGAACAAAAACAGTTTATGATTACCAGGCTTTCCTTACTGACTCCATGCTCTATCAACTGCTATATGGCCCGTTGCCGGATTCCAGGCTGCAAGGCAAGTTAGCAACTCCGGAGGCCATTTGTGAGCGTGTGAACAACTGTATAGAGCAGTTGTTGTTATACCGTAGAGGGCGAAAAGACATTCTGATGGCTGTCTAGTGACAGCGAAACCAAGATATCATTCTGAGCGAGGCGAAGAATCTGTGAAGGAGGAGACCATGCAATCATCACAGCGGTCCATCAAGTTCGGGGTTGTTTTCACTCCAGAGCACACCACCTTCAAAGAACTCCTGGCCCTGTATCGAATGGTGGAAGACCTGGGCTTCGATTCGGCGTGGACCAGCGACCACTTCATAACCTCTACTCGGGGAGGAGGAGGCCCGCGATATGAGGGTTGGGTTTCCCTGACTTACCTGCTTTCCCACACAGAACGGATCCGAGGCGGCGTGTATGTCTCAGGCGTCACCCACCGCCATCCCGCCGTCCTGGCAAAAATGGCTTCCACTCTGGACGCAATAAGCAACGGCAGGCTGATCTTCGGCATAGGCGCAGCGTATAACCAAGCTGAGCACACGGCCTATGGCATCCCCTTCTACACCGCTGCCGAGCGTATCCACCGGCTTGACGAGGCGTGTGAGCTTATCAAGAAGCTGTGGAGCTTGCAGCCAGGGGAACGGGCCAACTACCAGGGCAACTACTACAACCTTGCTGACGCGCCCTTTGAACCCCAGTCCGTTCAGAAACCTCACCCGCCTATGCTAATCGGAGGTGGCGGCGAAAAGCTCACCCTGCGGGTTGTAGCCAAATGGGCGGACTGGTGGAACATCCAGGAAAGGCCACTGGAAGAGGTAAGGCGTAAGATGAGTATACTTGAACAGCACTGCCAGGCCGTGGGCCGCAACTACAACGACATCAAGAAGACTGTGGGGCTTCCCTTTATCATGACTCCTGACCGCAGCCGTGGGCGAGCCCTGGCGGAGCGAATAGCCCAGCGGCGAGGCATCACTGTAGAGGAGGCGGCCTCCTCATGCTATCTGGGTACCGTTGACGACATGAAGGAACTGACCCAGCGCTACATTGACATTGGGGTCACTTACTTCACCGTGCCATTGCTGCCACCCTTCCGGGTGGACGACCTTCGCCGGTTTGGCGAGGAGGTCTTGCCAGCCTTCATCTAGCAGGCTGCTAGTACCTCCTTGTGGCATCTAGCGCATACATGATCCGCTCACCCTGAGCTCCGACCGAAGGTCGAGAGTCTCGACAGAGTCGGACATGTCGAAGGGAATGAGCAGTGGTTAGCCCCGCTCATGTGGTTCGACAAGCTCACCATGAGCGGCGAGAGGACAGACATTTTCCGCAAAGAAGCCCTAGCAGGGTGATGAACCCCGACACGTCGGGGCGACCATCCCCCTAACCCCCTTCCTGAAAGGAAGGGGGAAAAGATAATTTCTGGGGGACACCCCCAGACCCCCGTCAAAGGGCTTCGCCCCTCTGAACTCTCCTTTTCAGCAGACTGGTAGCCCTTGTATTCAATGTGCGAAATGGTACAATAGTGTGAAGTGTGCTTCACGCGCCGGCCAGCGGGCCGGTATGTTGCCCCCAACCGTACCAAAACGTATGGTGGGGATTAACGTTCAACTTGAAAAGGAGCCTCTATGGTTGAATACCAGGGTATGCTAGCCGAGGTTACGAATATCCGCGGGCATGGGGGCGACTCCATCTCTGCCTACGTTGCCAGGCCATTGGGACCTGGGCCTTTCCCAGGCGTCGTCCTTATCCACCACGCGCCAGGCTGGGACGAATGGTACTGGGAAGCGACCCGTAGATTCGCTCACCACGGCTATGCCGCCATCTCCCCCAACCTTTACCACCGCCTGGGGACTGGCGACGCGGACGATATGGCTGCGAAAGCCCGCGCCGCCGGCGGCGTTGCGGATGACCAGGTCCTCGGTGATATTCAGGGGGGCATGGACTATCTGCGGTCGTTGCCCTCCCTTAGTGGCAAGGTAGGCCTTTTTGGTAGCTGCTCAGCAGGGCGACAGGCCTTCCTGGCAGCCTGCCGTTTGAAGGGTGTAGACGCCGTCGTAGAGCTTTGGGGAGGACGCGTGGTAATGACCCCGGACCAGCTCAATCCCAAATACCCCGTAGCACCCATAGACTACACCAAGGACCTGGCCTGTCCCATCCTGGGCCTGTTCGGCGAAGAAGACCGCGGCCCCACGCCGGAGCAGGTGGCACAGCACGAGGCGGAGCTCAAGCGGCTTGGGAAGACATACGAGTTCCATATGTACCCCAAGGCTGGCCACGGCTTCTTCTACTACGACAGGGCTATGTACCGCCAGGAGCAGGCCGTGGACGGCTGGAAGAAGGTCTTTGCCTTCTTCGAGAGATACCTGAAGTCCTAGCAAGGTGCTGAAAAAGAGGTGTCCAGAGGGGCGAAGCCCCGGAGCCTGCCCTGAGCGAAGCCGAAGGGGTGGGGGTTAGGGGGATAGTCGAAGAGGTTTTTCATCAACCTGCGCTCATAGAAGAAAGCATCATAAGGAGTAATAGCTATGTGCAGTGGAATCCTGGAAAAGGCAGCCATCACCGGCAGTGGCAAGGGCGCTCACGGTTGGTTCCCACTTGTAGAGGCAAACGTATCTTACGACCATCCCACCCATGCAAATTTGGAGCACAGCCTTATCATTGATTTCATGAACGAAGGAATGGGGCCTGGTGCGCGCGTCGCGGTAGAGCTAAGCCACGATTCGGCGCAGGCTCTGGTGCGCGCCATTCAGGATGCCATGCAAAAGGGCGAGGAGCCTTAGCTCGCCCGTTGATTCTGCAAGTTCAGAGTCCCGATAAGTCGAGACAGAGCTCCGGGGCTTCGCCCACCTGGACTTCTCATGCCGGGATGTTGTGTGTTTTCGTAAGCATGTTCTAGCTGGACGCCCGCCGGGTCGCTCTCAGGACTACTCCTCGAATAGTGGTGACCATCAGGAGGAATGCCAGGGCCGTGAGCACGATGGCGCCCCCAGCCGCGATGTCCCAGTAAAACGAGATGGTCAAACCGGTGAAAACGCTAACCACTCCCAAAGCTGACGATGCCAGGAGGGTGGTGCGGAAGCCACGAGCTATCTGAAGTCCGGCCAGCACTGGGAACACGATGAGCGCCCCTACCAGAAGGGCTCCTACCACCCGCATGGACAGTGTCACTGCAACACCCGTGAGCACCGCCAGGACGGTGTTAACCAGGCCCACTTTTACGCCGCTGACCCTGGCCATATCGGGGTCAAAGGTGGACTGAACCAGCTCGGCGTACAGCAGCCATCCCACCAGCAGCGTGGCGGCTCCTAGGACTCCCGTCGCCCACAGGTCAGCCTCGGTCACTGTTATGACAGTGCCGAAAAGATAGCCGAACAGGTCCACGCTGAACCCCTTTCCCAGGCTGATGAGCACTACCGTGACCGCCAGGGCGGTGTACAGCACCAGGGCCAGGGCGCTATCTCCTGCCATCCTGTTGGAGGCGCGCAGCCGCTCTATGATGACGGCGGCCCCGGCGGAGATGGCGACGGCGATCGCCACGGGATAGCGGCCGAGGAGCAGGCCGATGGCCACACCTGCGAGGGCCACGTGTGCCAGTGTATCGGCGATGAGCGAGAGCCGCCGCAGCACCAGGAATGTGCCCAGAAACGGGCAGATCACACCCACGATGCCTCCCGCAATGAAGGCGCGGACCATGAAGCCGAACTGAAATATCTCTGGCATTGCGCTACTGGTGCCTGTGAATTATGAGGTCAACGGAGAAGCCGTAAAGACGTGATAGGTCTGCATCCGTCACCTCCTGGGCGCTTCCGTGGAACACCAGCGTGCGGTTGATACAAACAACCTTGGTGGCCTCGTGCAACACCACTCCTACGTCGTGGGAGACCAGGAGAACCGTTGTTCCCTGGTCGCGGCATAGCTGCCGCAGCAAGGTGTAGAACTGGTCCTGGCCTGCCACGTCTACGCCGGCGGTAGGCTCGTCCAGCATCAGGAGCGCAGGCTGGTGCACCAGGGCCCGGGCAATAAGAAGGCGTTGCTGCTGTCCCGTGGAAAGCTCGCTGACCAGCCGTTGCCTGTATTCCCACATGTCCACGGTGTGCAGCGCCCCCTCCACCGCGGGTGAGATACCTGTGCGGAATATGGCCAGGGGGTCAAAGCCGCGATATTCGCCGTAAGAGACCACCTCGCCCACCGTGGCGGGAAACCGCACCTTGAAGGCGCTGGCCTGCTGAGGCACGTAGCCGATGCGGTGCCACTCTTTGAACTGGTCTATCTCCTGTCCAAAGAGCAGCACCCTGCCGTGCTGGGGACGCTCGAGCCCCAGCGCCAGCTTTAGCAACGTGGTCTTGCCACTACCGTTGGGGCCGATGAGGGCCACAAAATCGCCTGGTTCCACGGTGAACGACACATGCTCTACCGCCGTGGTTGGGCCGTAGCTGAATGTCACGTCTTCAAAAGTAACCAGGGGAGTTTGGGCATCCATGCTTATTTGCAATCCAGCGCCGTCCTCAAATTGGCCAGGTTCTGTCGCATGATGGTGAAATAGTCTTCGCCAGCGCGAAGCTGGTCTTGGGTCAGACCTTCAAGGGGGTTCATCTCCAGGGTCTTGGCCCCTGTTTCCCGGGCTATCGCCTCGGCAACGGCAGGGGTGGTCAAAGACTCAAAGAATATGTAGGTTGCGCCTGTGTCCTTGACCTCCTGAACAAGCTCCTTCATGCGGGCGGGGCTTGGCTCTACCTCCGGGGAAAGCCCGGCCAGGGCAAGCTGGCGCAGGCCGAACCGCTCGGCCATATACCCGAATGCTTCGTGGGCCGATACTATCGTGTCACGACGGCAGGACGCGAGACCATTGCGCATTTCCGTTTCCAAATTTGCCAGGTCTGCTTGCAGGTTCGACAGGTTGGCATCGTATACGGCGGTACCCGCTTGGTCAGCTTGCACCATGGCATCGTGGATTAGCTGCGCCTGCTGGCCGTACAGGCGAGGGTCCAGCCAGACGTGGGGGTCCAGGCCCTCTTTGCTATCGCCGTTCCCCGTGACATTGCGTAGCGCCAGGCCCTGGGTGGCTTTTACCGCCGCAGGCCCGTTGGCGGGGAGAGCAGCGACAACGCGGTCAGCCCACGGCTCCAGTCCCGCACCGTTGTAAAGGAATATGTCTGCCCGCTGGACGGCGGCCATGTTTTGAGGAGAAGGCTCAAAGTCGTGCGGTTCTACACCCGGGGGCACCAGGCTTGTCACCTCCACACGGTCGCCGCCGATGCGCTGGGCCAGGTATTGCAGGGGATAAAAGGTGGCTACCACAGTCACCTTTGGCGAGATGGGTGTCTTCCTGGCGGGGGTGGCGCATGAGGCCAGGGACAGCGCCGCCGTTGCCAAGAGCACGGCCAACGAAAACCAGACTTTCCCTTTACTCATTCCATCCTCCATATTGATACTTAGTCTCATTTCCCCTTCTCAAGATAGACCGTTTGGCTATACGAGAACCGGTACAAGCTGGGTCTAGGCTAACGCGCCAGTTCTGGGGCTATGCCCCGGAGTTGATTCCGATTTTGCCTGGCAGGAGGGACAGAGCACGTACACCTCTATGCGGTGTCCCATAATAGCGCCTGCGCCACTGAGCTGCATGAGCATCTGCTCTATTACGGACTGGCTGAACTCTTGCACCACGCCGCAGCCGACGCACACCAGATGGTGATGGTGGCCCAGTTTCTGGGAGAGGGTGTAGCGTGGCGCTCCGTCTTGCAAGGAGAGCTTGCACAGCAGCCCCTCCTTTAGCAGCAGGCGGACCGTCCGGTACACCGTGGCCCTTCCCAGACCTTTGACCTCTGCCACCAGTTCCTCTGCGGTGAAGCCATCCCCGCGGGCCACCACAGCGTCCAGCAACCGGCGACGGCTGGCAGTTGGCCTGTGGCCGCCGGTCTCAATTCTGTCCAGGATCTCTTTGGCAGTGACCATATTGATACCAGGTATCATTTTGATGGACGGATTATACGGCAGGATGGTTTGGGAGTCAATGAAGGATTGGATTAAGGATGGCCCTGCTCATGTGGTTCGACAAGTCCGATTTCATCGGGACTCTCGACGCAGTCGGATCTCACCATGAGCGGAGAAGAACTACCACCGCTCGTCCTGAGCTTGTCGAAGGATACGAGCGGTGATAGGGGTCAGGAAATTTTGTCAGTGTATTCTCTCAATAACCATCGTCGTGACGAAGAACCCAAGGCAGATGTCTATGACTGCATAGGCCTCAGCATGACAGCTCAAAACATTCCTATAGACGCTCAGGGCAAGTGGCCGATGTCAACAAAGCCGAACAGCTTCCAATGCATCCTGCGCTGCACTTCACTTGGCGCTGCCCATGGCCTGGAACTGGCTGTCGTATAAGATCAATGGCTGCCCATGCTCTGTGGCCACCTCCTCCACCTCCGCCACGAATATGCCGTGGTCGCCGTGGTCATGGCGGGCCACAACGCGGCACTCCAGAAACATCAAAGAGTCCTTGATGCGGGGAGAGCCACCCTCCTTGATTCGCCACTCCACTGCCACGTCGCCCACCCTCTCCCAACGATCCTGACCGTAGTATTGAGCGGCGCCTTCCTGTTGCGCCTTGAGGACGCTTATGCCGAAGCGACCACGCTGAGTTACGTTGCTGTACGAGACGTTGTTCCGGGCTATGCACACCAGGACCAGGGGAGGCTCCAGGCTCACGGAAGTAAGTGCATTGGCTGTCATGCCGTGGACGGTGCCGTTTGTTTCCAGGCTACCTATGACAGTTACGCCGGTGGCGAACTTCGCCATGGCCTGCCGCAGGTCCTCTGAGGAAATCGTGGCCAGTCTATCCAAACAAATCTCCCTTGTATGCTTGTTGGCGAATGCAGGTATTATAAAGCAACTCGCCCTCCACTGCCCAGACCTGGTGTCTTGTCTCGGAAATATGCGCTTGAATTGTCATTGCGAGGAGGCGGCATCCGACGAAGCAATCTGGTGGTGGGGTCTACCCCTCCTCCAGATTGCCACGACCCTCCGGAGCCTGTGGTGAGGCCCTCGAACCATCAGGCCTCGCAATGACATTGTCGGCGAACTTCAGGGACACCACACTAATAGCTTGCCCCGCCAGGGGGTGCTGCAACGACGCGAATGATACTAATGATACTATGGTGGATGTCAGCGCAGCAGGCGGACAATTATGAACCTCCAGGCGTCCCATCACATCGTCAATCTTCAGGGCATAGGCGAGGTCCACTACCAGGCCGCGGGCCATGGGCCTCCCGTGGTGCTGTTGCACGGACTGGCCGCTTCGGTGGTGGCATGGCGCTGCAACATACACGCCCTTTCCCAGCGGTACGCTGTGTTCGCCCCGGACCTGCCGGGGCACGGCGACTCCGCCAAGCCTGATGTCAGGTACGACACGGAGTTCGGCCTGCACTTTCTACAGCAGTTTCTTGACGCCTTGCGCCTGGACAGGCCGGTCCTTATGGGCAACTCCACGGGAGGGTTCCTGGCTCTGGCCTGGGCAATGCTTCATCCGGAACGAGTGCAGGCTCTGGTGCTGGTAGATATCCCTGGGATGGGGAGAGAGGTGGCATGGCCCCTTCGCCTGGCGGCCCTCCCAGGAATCGGCAGCCTGCTAGCCGGCTTGGATGTCATGAGCGGCGGGCGGTTTGCGCCCAGGCTGTTTCGCCATCCCGAGCGGATGGATTCCCATGTGCGCCTTGAGCTGTTGAGGTTGCGAAAACTTCCTGGGGCTAGCCGAGCCATGCTTAGCGCCTTGAGAAGCGGCGTGGGCCTCAGTGGGTTGCGTTCTTCGCTGCTTCTGCTCCATCATGATGGCACACCACTACCTGTGCCTACGCTGGTGGTATGGGGAGAAGAGGACAGGATACTCCCCGTGGAGCAAGCTAGGGGCTTCGCCCGCCGCTTCCCCAGCGTACAGCTCCGCATCTTGCCCGACTGCGGGCACTGGCCTCAAATGGAGCAAGCCGATGCCTTCAACCAAGCGGCCTTGGCTTTTCTGGACAGCGCAGCAGTCATAAAGGACGGATAGCAACGCAGATGAAGGACCAGCCTGCTCCCACTACGCAGCGCCGCTGGTGGCGCCTCGGCATCTCAGAGCGACGTCTACGTCTCGTTGCCCTGGTGACTGTGATTGCCCTGACAGCCCTGGCGATTGTGCTTCTGAACGTGCTGCGGCTTTCGGCCAAGGAGTCCCTGGGCTACCCAGCCATCTTCCTAATTGTCCTCTTGGGCAACGCGACGGTTATTCTGCCTGTGCCCTCCATCGTTGCCGTCTGCTCGGGCGGAGTGGCTCTGACGCCTGTTCTGGTGGGACTGGTGGCGGGCGTTGGCATGGCGTTGGGGGAGGTCACAGGCTATCTAGCAGGATTCAGCGGCAGCAACCTCGCCAGGAATAGCCGCGTGTACCGCCGGGTCCAGCCCTGGATGCAGAGGCGGGGGTGGGTGGTGGTGCTGGCCCTTGGGATGATACCCAACCCCTTCTTTGACATCGTGGGATTGGCCGCCGGAGCCACACGAATGCCCATATGGAAGTTCTTTGTGGCGGCGTGGGCCGGAAAGACGGTAATGGCTACTAGCACCGCCTACGGGTGCGCCCTGGGCTACGATTTCTTCCGTTTCCTCGCTCAGAGGGCTGGCTGAGACGGTTGACGCCGCCGGCGAGCCTGTGTTGCCGGAACGCCAAGGCGAGCCATTGGTTATGCCCCTGCCTTCTCTAGCGCCGTCTTCACCTTGGTGTAGTTCTCTTCTGGCATCCAGGTCTTCCACCGCGCCTCGTAGGTCTTCAGGTAGTAGATAGCAACCTTGTCCCATCTCTGGACATCGGTCTCCTTGGCCCAGGCCAGAGTCTTGTTGATGGGTTCCAGGCCCACGTTCATCTTCTTGAGCATCTCCACAACGTCTGGTGCCTTCTTCAGCATCCCCTTATGGATCCCCTTCTCGACTGGCTGGCTCGCGTAGGCGCAGGCCCCGGAGATGGGCCTCAGGCTCTTGTCATTGGAGGCTGCGTTGATCTTGTTCCAGCACTCCTCAGTGAAGGGAGGCTCTTCCAGGATCTGCCACTCGTAGGCACCCATTAGCCAGGTGGGCGCCCAGTAGTAGCCAAAAACCGGCTGGTGCTTTCTCTGGGCTCCTGCCAGAGCTGCGTCCAGTGCAGCCGAGCTCCCCGGGGTGATGATGTTGTAGTACTTGTCCAGCCCGTAGCCCTGCATCTTCACCTCGTTGTTCTCGGCGCACTGCCAACCAATGACGCAGTTGATAAAAGCGCCCTTGTTGGGGTCCTCCGGGTCTTTGAAGAGTTTTGCCACCTCTGGTCGCTTCATGTCCTCAATGGTTTTGATGTTGTACTGCTCTGCCACCCATTTGGGGATGATCCAGAACTGAGGCCCCTCCTCGAAGGTCAGGCCTAGGTTGATGACGTTCCCCGCCACTGTCTCCCTGTTGTACCAATCAATGATGTTCTGCTGCCAGAGCTCGAGCTCCACGTCGATGTCGCCCTTGGCCAGGCTCACCGTCATCACTGGGGTACTCACCTGTACCGTCTCCACGGGGTAGCCGTACCCCTTCTCGATAACGAACTTGGCTATGGCGTTGTTGAGCCAGATAGATTCCCACTGCCTGTCAGCCAACTTGATGGTGGGCTTGGGGACTGTCGTTGCGGGCCCTTCACCTCCCCCGCACGCCATCGCCATAATGGATACTATGGCAGCCATCAATATCAGACGTAACCTCAGCTTATGTATGAAAATCGTCCTTCTCATCTTTGCTCCTTTCAACTAGATACTGTGTTTCGAAGTATTGCCGCTGCGATTTGCGGCGGACAAAACTGGCACGCTATGCTGACGTCCTGACCCGACGACTGGGCTTGGCCAGCCCCTGCGTGATTCTGTCCAGGATGACGGCCATAACCACGATCCCAATGCCGCCCATCAGTCCCCGGCCAACTTCAAGCCGTGCGATGCCGTTGAGCACCTCCGCACCTAAACCCTGGGCGCCGATCATGGACGCGACGACCACCATTGCCAGAGCCATCATGATGGTCTGGTTCAGGCCCGCCATGATGCTGGGCAGGGCCAGGGGTAGCTGGACTTTCAGCATGACCTGGGTGGCGGTGGCCCCGAAGGCCCGGGCCGCTTCTATCACGCTGGCATCCACCTGCCGGATGCCCAGGTTAGTCAGGCGGATTATGGGCGCTACCGCGTAAATCACCACGGCGATGACCGCTGGCACCTTCCCCAGGCCAAATAGCATGAGCACGGGAATCAGGTACACGAAGCTGGGCATCGTCTGCATCAGGTCCAGGACTGGCTTGATGACTGCATCGGCGCGATTGCTCTTGGACATCAGGATGCCTGTGGGGACTCCAAGGACCACGGCCAGCGCGGTCGAGACAAGGATGATAGCGAGGGTGATCATGGCAAGGTCAAAGAGTCCGAAGGCTGCCAGAGCAATCATCATGCCCACCGACAGCAGACCGAAGACCAGCCCGGCCATCCGGTAGGACACGAAAGCAACCACCCCGATCACCAACCACCAGGGCAGCCCAAGGAGCCACTTCTCCAGGGGAAGCAGGAAGTGCCGAAGCAGATTCACGTTGATTGCGCTGAAGACGGGGTCCCAGGTCACCACCATCCAGTCCACGCCGTTGTCCACCGCCCTGGAGACCGTCGTTCCTATGGAGAAACTCTTGGGTACATCGGCAGTGGCGCCGAAGGAGACCACGGTGCCCACCACCAGGGCTACGATAACCAGCCATATCCATTTGGGCAGGCCTACCACCGCCCTTACCAGTGAGAATGGGTACTGCAGGTAGCCTTGCTCTGTCGCTTCGAGCCAGGCAGCGACACGGCTACGGGCCCCCTTAGATAAGACCTGCACCTGTGATGCTTTTGCCATGGTCGGCTGACCTCCTTTGCCGAGCTAACTACCGAGAGCAATGGGCTGAGGCACCACTGTCCAGCTTGAGTAGCAGGGTGTCCTAAACTGCGGTGGACTGCCTGGCCGACGCGCGTACCCGCGGTGCGAAGGCCTCGGCGGCCAAGTCTCGCAGTACGGTGCGGTGCACCTCCCCCACCAGCTTCCCTTCCGAGTCCACTACGGGCAAGGTCTCTAGGTGCCAGTCGTAGTCCATTACTCTGCCCAGCACCGATTCAAGGTAGTCGTCCGCTGAAAGAACGATGGG
>JAUSCR010000188.1 GCA_030651175.1 Dehalococcoidia bacterium | reverse complement strand
GCGCCGCTGATCCCCACGGCACGCCCACCCTGCGCCGTGATCTTGGCCACCAGCTGCTTGTTGATAAGCCCGGCAAGAACCGCAACTACGATATCCAAGCTAGGAGCATCGGTCACGCGTAGCCCCCGTACAAAGCGGGGCATAAGGCCTTGCCGCTGCATCCACTGGCTGATGGCGGGGCCCCCGCCATGCACCACCACCGGCATACGTCCCTGCTTTTGAAGGGTCACCAGGTCCCGAAGCGACGTATCCGCCGCCCCCAGAGTGCTACCGCCTATCTTGACCACCATGGGGCTGGAGCTGGCTGACATATGGAACGCTCCTTCACTACCCGTTAGCCAGTCTCGGGGAGTTCAGTGACATGACGCTAAGTGGTGTAGGCGCTGTTGAAGGTTACGTAAGCCTCGCTGAGATCGCACCCCCAAGCGGTGGCCCTCCCATCGCCCAGGTGAAGATGGACTCGGAAAGACACCTCCGGTCTCCTCATCTGGAGCACCACTGCGTCCTTGAAGAAGGGTATAGGCACCCCCTTCTCCAAGAGACACACGTCGTTTACGTACAGGGCCAGACGCTCCTCCCGCACGTGAGCGCCGCTGCGTCCCAGGGCACCGATGATGCGCCCCCAGTTGGGGTCGTTGCCGTGGACGGCGGTCTTTACTAGATTTGAGCTGGCGATGGTCCGGGCTGCCATGCGCGCTTCTTTCTCGTTCCTGGCGCCTTGCACTATGACCTCAAACAGCTTGCTGGCCCCTTCACCATCCCGGACTATCTCCTTGGCCAGATGAATGGATAGCTGCGTGACGGCCTCCTGAAAGAGAGCAGCCTCCTGGGAGCCTTCCTGGATGGGAGCGCCACCGGCAGCACCGTTGGCCATGATCAGCAGGGTGTCGTTGGTGCTGGTGTCGCCATCCACGGAGACCATGTTGAATGAGCGGTCGGCAGCCTGCTTTATGGCGCGCTGGAGAAACGAGGCTTCCACAGAGGCGTCAGTGGCCAGCACGGAGAGCATAGTTGCCATGTCGGGGTGGATCATGCCAGAGCCTTTGGCGACGCCGCCGATAGTCACGGTGCGTCCTCCGGAGCTATATGCCACCGCAGCCTCCTTGGGTCGCGTATCGGTGGTCATGATCGCTCGCGCAAAGGCATTGCCCCCGGATGGAGAGAGCTGAATCTTGGGGAGAGCAACCCGGATCAAGGCCATGGGCAGTTCGACCCCGATAATCCCAGTGCTCAGGAAGGCCACCTCCGCCTCTGGCACATCCATCTGCGCTGATACCAACCGGACCACCTCCTTGGCATCCGTCATCCCCTGCTCTCCGACCGAGGTGTTGGCAATGCCGCTGTTGGCCGCTACCACCCGCACCGCCCCCAGACGAACATGCTCCTGGGTGAGGACAATGGACGGCGACTTGATCCTGTTGGTGGTGAAGACGCCGCCGCTGACGCAAGGGAGCTTGGAGTAGACGAGGCCTATATCCAGCTTGTCCTCTGCATAGGTCTTCATGCCGGCAAAGGTGGCTCCCGCCTGGAAGCCCTGGACGCTGGTGAGTGTGCCTTTATTGATGAATCTGATTTGCTGGTTCATAGCTCGTTTCGTAACTTCCTCCACGACAGGCGGAGTATAGCATAGCTAGGAATCGAGGGAAAGGGCGGGGGTACGCGGGTTGCGTTTACTTTGCGGGGGTAGCGACAGCCATTTCCCTGGAGCGCTGAACCAGGCTAGAATACAGGCAGTAGACCATTAAACAGACTGCTGCAAAAAGGAGTCCAGAGTCCCGACCTGTCGGGACTCTGGAGGGGGTCTGGGGGTATCCCCCAGGTTTATTTCTTATCCCCCCTTCCTGGCTAGGAAGGGGGCTAGGGGGATGGTCGAAGGAGATCAGCAACCTGCTAGGTGCTCTCCTGCACCGTCTGCAAATCCTTGTCGCCGCGTCCGCTGAGACAGACCAGGATGATGGTGTTTGTGCTGAGTGTGGGCGCTAGCTGCGCCACATAGGCGATGGCGTGGGCAGGCTCCAGCGCTGGAATGATGCCCTCCGTCCTGCACAGCAATCGAAACCCATCCAGGGCCTGGGCGTCCGTCACCGCTACGTAGGTAGCCCGATGAATGTCCTTGAGGTAGGAGTGCTCCGGCCCCACGCCAGGATAGTCCAGCCCCGCCGATACGCTGTGGGTCTCCCGCACCTGGCCATCGTCGTCTTGAAGTAGATACGAGAAGGAGCCGTGGAGCACACCAGGCTTCCCGGCCACCAGGGTAGCGGCGTGCCTGCCCGTCTCGATGCCCTCTCCCCCGGCCTCGACACCTACCAGACGCACCGATTCGTCGGCGAGCAGTGGATAGAACAGGCCGATGGCGTTGCTGCCGCCACCCACGCAGGCGATGGCGTAGTCGGGCAGACGGCCTATGGCATCAAGGATCTGCGCCCGCGCTTCGCTGCCTATCACCGACTGAAAGTCGCGCACCATCATGGGGTACGGATGCGGCCCCACGGCGCTGCCCAGCAGGTAGTGGGTGGTCTCCACGTTGGTCACCCAGTCGCGTATGGTCTCGTTGATGGCGTCCTTGAGGGTGCGGGTGCCGCTGGACACCGGGCGGACCTCCGCGCCCAGCAGACGCATTCGGTACACGTTGGGGGCCTGGCGTCGCATGTCCTCCTCGCCCATGTAGACGATGCACTCCATGCCCAGCATGGCGCATACAGTGGCGGCGGCGACTCCGTGCTGGCCCGCGCCGGTCTCCGCGATGATGCGTCGTTTGCCCATGCGTCTGGCCAGCAACCCCTGACCCAGGGCGTTGTTGATCTTATGTGCGCCGGTGTGGGCCAGGTCTTCTCGTTTGAGATAGACCTGCGCTCCTCCCAGGCGACGGCTCAGGTTGGCGGCGTGATAGAGAGGCGTGGGACGGCCAGCGTAGTGCTTCAGCAGCGAGGCCAGCTCCGCCTGGAAAGCAGCATCCTCTTGGGCTGAGCGATACGCAGCCTCCAGCTCCTCCAGGGCCGCCATGAGCGTCTCGGGCACAAAGCGGCCTCCGTACTCTCCAAAGCGGCCACGGGAGTCAGGGAACCCGCTTTTCGCTTTCATGTTGATTTGCAGTATAGCCCGCTCACCCTGAGCTTGTCGAAGGGCGTGAGCGGGCTATAAGTGCCACCAGCATCACCGCGACCTCTCGGCATCCCGCGCCTGCTGCACAAATGCCCTGATCTTCTCCGGGTCCTTTATGCCCTTGGTCTCCACGCCGCTGGAGACGTCCACGCCCCAAGGCCCGACATCGTGCACCGCCTGGCCCACGTTCTCCGTCGTGAGGCCGCCTCCCAGAAGGAACTGATGGAGAGGCGCTAGCTCCCTGGCGATGTTCCAGTCAAAGGTGGCGCCTGTGCCTCCGTGAGCGCCTGCTACGTCGGGGTCTAGCAAGGGTAGTATATTCGCCGACTCCAGTTTACCAAGAACGGCGTCGAGAGCGCTGACCACTTGCTGGAATGGCAGGCCCAGGGGCACGTGCACCGCCTTTATCACGGGGCGCCCAATGGCCAGGCAGTAGTCCAGCGGTTCGTTGCCGCTGAGTTGGGCCATGTCCAGGTCGCAGTCGTCCAGGATGCGGTTCACCTCTTCCAAGGGTTGGCCGGCGAAGACGCCCACCAGCCGTGGTCTGCCGCGACCGTGTTGCTGCCGGTATGCTTTGACTATCAGGTTGGCCTTCTCCTCCGCGAGGCAGCGCCGTGCGCCTGGGACGAAGTTCAGGCCCACGTAGTCGGCGCCGGCCTCGGCGGCGGCCAGGGCGTGCTCTGCCTCCTGGATGCTGCATATCTTGACGCGGATCTGCACCCTCACCCCCTGGCCCCCTCTCCGTGTCGGAGAGGGGGAAGAATAAATGTCATGGGGGACACCCCCAAACCCCCGCCAGAGAGGGCTTCGCCCTCTCTGGACTCTCCCGAACAGATGCCAACTTATTGTACCCCTGCCAGCTCCCATACCTTGGCCGCCACGTCGGGTGCTGTGACCAGGGCCTCGCCTACCAGCACGGCGTTGACGCCAATCTTCTTCATGCGGGCCACGTCCTCCCTGCTGTGGATGCCGCTCTCCGCCACCACGACCCTCCCGCCAGGGATACGTGGCCGCAGCCGAGCCGAGAGGCCCATGTCCATCTGGAGCGTTTTCAGATCCCGGTGGTTGATGCCTATGATCTCGGCACCGGCGTCCAGGGCCGCCTCCAGCTCCGCCTCCGAGTGCACCTCCACCAGCGCCTGCACCCAAATGGACTGTGCCGCTTCCAACATCTCCCTTAGCTGCGATGGGGCCAGCATGGCAACGATGAGCAGCAGGGCGTCGGCGCCGGAGGCGCGCGCCTGGTACACATGGTACGGGTCGAATATGAAGTCCTTGCGCAGCACAGGTAGGCCCGCTTGCCTGACAGCCTCCTTCACCTGCGCCAGGTGCTCCAGGCTGCCCTGGAAGTGGTCAACCTCCGTCAGCACCGATATGGCGGCAGCGCCGTTCTCGGCATACGTGCGGGCCAGGGCGGCGGGATCATAGCTGGGCGACAGCAGGCCCCGCGACGGCGACGCCTTCTTGCACTCGGCGATGAGGCGGACGCCTGGCCCCATGAGAGCGCCGGAGAGGTTGAGCGGCGGCGCTGTGGCTTTGGCGTGCCGCTCCATTTCTGAAAGCGACCGCTCTCGCCTCTGGCGCGTTAGCTCCCGTCGCTTGGATTCTAGAATCTGGTCAAGGATGTTGGTGGGCATTAGCTCAGCTTCTGGCTCAGGCTGGCCAGGTCCGCCAGCTTCTTGCGGGCCGCGCCGCTGGCAATGGCCTTTTTCGCCAGTGCAATGCCGTCCTTCAGGTCGCGGGCCTTGCCGCCCAACACAAGCGCGGCGGCGGCGTTCAGGGCGACCACGTCCTGGGCAGGCCCGGGTACGCCATTGAGCACGCTTAGGAACATCTCCTTGTGGTGTTCCAGTGTGCCGCCCTTGATGCTGTCCAGCGGCGCGCTAGGCAGCCCGACCTCCTCCGGCGTGATGGTATGGGTGCGCACCTTGCCATCCGCAAGCTCCCATATCCTTGTAGGCCCAGATATGGATATCTCGTCCATGCCCTCCATGCCGTGCACCACCATGGCCCGCTGCGTTCCCAGTTTCCCCAGGGCGTTGGCCATCTTCTCGCCCAGGCCCGGGTCGGCTACGCCCAGAAGCTGGGCATGGGCGCCGGCGGGATTGGTCAGCGGCCCCAGGATGTTGAACACGGTGCGTATGCCAATCTCCCTGCGAGGCACGGCGGCGTGGCGCATGGCGGGGTGGAACACCTGCGCGAACATGAACCCCATGCCCACCTCGTCTATGCACCGCTTCACGCCCTCCGGACTCAGGTCAATTTTGACGCCGTTGGCCTCCAGGATGTCGGCGCTGCCGCAGGCGCTGGATGCGGCGCGGTTGCCATGCTTGGCTATCTTCACCCCTGCCGCTGCCGCCACGATGGCCGCCGCAGTGGATACGTTCATTGTGTTATGGCCGTCGCCGCCGGTGCCGCAGGTGTCCACCAGGAAGCCATCGGTAACCACTTTCAGCGACTTCTCGCGCATGACGGTGGCCATGCCTGTGATCTCCTCCGCCGACTCGCCCTTGATGCGCAGCGCCGTAACGAATGCGGCGATCTGGGCGTGGGTGGCCTGGCCCTCCATGATCTCCGTCATAACCTGGGCCGCTTCCTCGGTGGTGAGGTCTTTGCCCCGTACTATCTTGTCAATTGCTTCACGGATCATGACTTGGCACCTCAATTACCGAACTGAGTTTGCAGAGGACCCAACTGAAACGTTTCCTTCTTCGGGTCTGCTAAGACAGCTTTTGTGGATGTGCACTGCCTGCCAAATACGTCGCGATAGCTAACCTGGACATATGGCGGGGCTGCGGACGAGACGATTGCCAGTTTGGCTGGAGGCGTGAGGTCAGAACCCTGGGGTAAGCAATCCTCAGTCAACATTTTTGTCCCCTTGTCCCAGAGAACTGGGTATTGAACATAAAGAGCTGGGCCAACGCCAACGTTTCTCAGCTTGCACGTTAGACTGATGGGCATTTTACCTTCCTTTAGACCTAAATGGATCTCCAGGCCCTCCGCGACGCCTAATGTATCGAGAATATCCAGTACCGGCAAGAAGGTGTCCTGTCGCTGCTTTTTCATTTCTGCGACAGAAGCCTCGGTAGCCTTAACTAAGCCGTCCGTCCGCCAGGCATACCAGAGAGTTGCGAATGCGAGCACGATGGTTAACGAAAGCTGGAAATATTGGACGCCCAGGACTTTTTCAGTAATTCCAATCTGAACCGCCATCAGCAAAAGAGCCATTACAGCTATGAAGGCTAGCACAACTAGACCCAAGAACAAGGCTGCTGTTTTTAGTTTCTTAACAAGGCCTATTAGTGCTTTACTCATCGAACTACCCTCCACCAGCTCCTTGCCTGCCTGGCTCACAGGTTCCTGTGGGCTTCACGGCGGTGGCCTACCCTGGGTATGGTGAATTCCTTGTGCGTAGTCAAACCCCTATGCCAGCCCACCACATGCCGATGTGCTTGCTTATCGCCACCAGTATTTCCCGATGCTTCTCAGGGTAATCCAGATACCCGACGGCTCTTACCAACCTGAGCTTTGAAATCGTGCGTATGTGATGGGCCAAGGCGATGGACTCCACCGAGAGACCACCTATCCCTTCTTCCAACAGGACTTCATTTGAATAGACGCGGCGGCCAGGTTTCCGAGACGTGATTGGCAAAACCGTCACAAGGTTCATTGCCCGGTTATAGCCTTCATCACTAACAATAACGACTGGCCTCGTACCCGCTTGCTCCGACCCAACGGCAGGGTCCAGATTGGCAACGAAGAGCCTCCATCGCCAAGTCTGGATCATTCAATCATCCTCGCTGATTCAGCATCAGCATAGGCGAATTCGCGGTCAATCTCCTCTTGGTCCGCAAGAAAGAGCGGGTCCTTGCTAGCCTCTTCCATTTCCTTACACCACTTCTCCCATTCTATCTGACGGAGCTTTGCGCGTAGAGCTTCTTCAAAGAATTCGCTCTGGGATTTAGCTTCACCTGCTTTTACAAGGTGCTGCACCTGCTGTATCAGTGTTGCATCCAGGGACAGGGTTACCTTTTTCTGCATGGCATCCTCCGCATTTACTGCCATAATAATGTATGGTAGATTATACCATACATTCACCCTTCCAGCCAGTTGCGCAGCAGCTCCTTGCCCGCCTGGGTCACAGGTTCCTGTAGGCTTCACGCCGGTTCTTCACATGCAAGATAACGACCGCCTGCTTGTCATCGTCAATGGTGTAAAGGATACGATACTCGCCACTGTCCACCCGATAGATTTTGTCAGGCCCGTGGAGAAGTTTAACATCCTGTGGGCGAGGATTCTGTGCAAGCGAGATTATCTTGGTAGAGACCTGCCTCAGAATCTTCCCGTCCAGTCGCCGGAGGTCGCGGTCAGCCGACCTAGCTGTTGTTACGGAGTAGGTCACTTTCGCCCAACTCTTTGATAATCTCTTCTACTGGGCGTGTAGGCTCACCCAGCCTCGCCTGGGCGTCAGCTAGGTCTTCCATGTCCTCCTGCTTTTCCACCCAGTCACGCAGCGCCTCCACCACCACCTCCCGCAACGTTATGCCGCGCTCGATGGCCAGGATCTTGACTGCCTTGTAGAGCCGGGGGTTCCCCAGGTCAACTGTGATCTTTGCTACTTTGGTTACCATGTCGTCTACCTCCGCAGCCATATTACCGTAAAGCCATGAATACGGCAACATGGGCGGGTCAAACTCACCTCTCCAGCCAGTTCCGCAGCAGTTCCTTGCCTGACTGGGTCATGATGGACTCCGGGTGGAACTGGACCCCTTCCACCGGATGGCTCTTGTGGCGCACGCCCATGACAACGCCGCTATCCGTCCAGGCCGTGACCTCCAACTCCGGTGGCAGCGTGTCCCGGTAGATGGCCAGCGAGTGGTAGCGGATGACCTCCAGGGGATTGGGCAGGCCGCGGAAGACGCCATTGCCATCGTGGTGGACCAGAGAGGTCTTGCCATGCATGATCTCGCCCGCCGGGCCGACGGTGGCACCGTAGGCGTCGCCGATGCACTGGTGGCCCAAGCACACGCCCAGGATAGGGGTCTTTGGCCCGAAGTGGCGGATGATGTCGTTGGATATGCCAGCCTCGCGTGGCGTGCACGGCCCAGGCGATATGACGATTTTCTCCGGCGCCATGGCCTGGATGTCCTCCAGGGTGACGGCGTCGTTGCGGGACACCTGCACGTCGGCTCCCAGCTCGCTGAGATACTGGTACAGGTTGTAGGTAAAGCTATCGTAGTTGTCTATGAGAAGGATCAACCCTTACCCCCTGTGTCCCCCTTTCCCTACCAGGGCCTTGTTCCAAATGTGCTTGAACCTCACCCCCTGCCCCCCTCTCCGAGTCGGAGAGGGGGAAAATTTATACCTGGGGGATACCCCCAGACCCCCAGCGGGAACTGACGTTCCCTGCACCTTCCTGACTTTTGGAACAAG
>JAUSCR010000187.1 GCA_030651175.1 Dehalococcoidia bacterium | reverse complement strand
CTTGTTCCAAAAGTCAGGAAGGTGCAGGGAACGTCAGTTCCCGCTGGGGGTCTGGGGGTATCCCCCAGGTATAAATTTTCCCCCTCTCCGACTCGGAGAGGGGGGCAGGGGGTGAGGTTCAAGCACATTTGGAACAAGGCCGGTACGGAGGAAAGGTGTGATAGCTCTATGGGGCGACGAAGCCGGCGATGGACGGCCGTCAGTTCAGCGTTCAGTTGCTTCAGCCGTTGGCTGAATAAGGGAAATCCAGGTTGACACCCGTGGGGCCAGGTGCTATGTTTTGGGCCAACGGCAAAAGTGGTGGGCACGGCCATACCAACTCTTGGTATGGCGGATTCCTGCCAGGAGATCTCCGGGACACCAGGCTGTCTGGTGGCTAGCTCACTCTTAGCTGGTCGTAAGTTCAAAGCCCTTTCGCCCACCCAGGGCGTGGGATAGTGTGCGCCGAAGAGGAGATGCCAAGACCGCAAATCTGGCGGTTGGGGGGCAGTGGTTACCACAATTGGCGTTAGCTACAGCATAGCAGGAGAGCGCTTTTCCCAAACAAAGTGATACGCAAGAAGGAGGCATCAATGACGGAAGAGAAGATAACCTCGAACCGCGGAGGCAGCCCGAAGTACACGTGGGACGACACTGTTGCTGCCATAGGACGAGACTTTTCTGGTGGAGTAGAGTCAGTGGCCGATGAAGTCGTTGAATACACTGCCATCACCAGGTACTGCGAACCATGGGAGATGGGCAACTCTATCTACTGGTCCGAGCAAGCCGCCAAAGGGCTGGGCTATCGGGGGGTGGTTGTCCCTTGGAGCGCCCTTCGCTTGACGTTCTCGTCCGGGGGCCATTGGAGGCCGGGACATGAGACGCGATTCCCGACTCCACAGCGCAATGCTACCGCCGACTCAGGGCATGGGCACAGCATATCGGTGAGTGGGGAAGAGGTCCCGATGCCGCTTTATACCAACTCCATTAACAGCGGCATGGAAATCGAACTCTTTGAGCCTGCGTGTGTTGGCGACAGGCTTACTGTGCGGGGTGATAAGCTCGTCAACGTGATTCCCAAGCGGACGCGTGTCGGGTTCGGAGCTTTCCACACCAGGCAGCGCGGGATTTACAACCAACGGAACGAGCTTGTGGCTCTAGTCAGGTCCACATCGTACTCCTACAACGCCGAGAAAAAGGGTTAAGTTCGTCAGAGCTTATTAGCGGGGGAAACGAAACATGATCACCACAAAGAAGCAACTGTGTTGGGAGGATGTGCGGGACGGTCAGGATGTGCCTTCGGTCACGTTGAACCTGACTATCCAGCGCATGGTAATGTCTGCGGGGTCAAACAGGGATTTTGCCACGCACCACCACAACACCGACATGGGACAAGCCGATGGCGCCCCGGACATGCACGCCAACGCGGACTCGTGCCTGGCAATGTGGGAGAGGGTAATTACCGACTGGAGCGGTCCGGTGGGCCGCCTCAAGAAGGTGAACTTCCGTATAACCACTTTCAACGCGGCAGGAGACGCCGTGACCGTTAGCGGGAAGGTTGCGAAGAAGTGGCAGGAGAAAGGGCTGAATCTGGTTGAGTTGGATATGAAATCTGAGCACGCGCGGGGAGTCAGCATGCAGGGCACAGCCGTAGTGGCCTTGCCTTCGACATCGAACCCCAATAGGGCGCCTAAATGGACGGCGGAGGCTGATTAGCTGCTAAGGGTTGCCTGGCGTGGGAGGGCTACCGGCCGCGCATCTTGGGGTCCCAAATGTCTCGCAGAGCGTCCCCCAGGAGGTTGAAGGCAAGGACCAAGAGCATTATGGCGGCGCCTGGGAAGATCATCAGCCAAGGAGCTAACAATCCTACGCTCTGTCCTGCGCTGGTCAACATTCCTCCCCAAGAGGGAGCAGGAGGTGGGACCCCCAGACCCAGAAAGCTCAGCGAGGCCTCAGTCAGGATGGCGCCTCCTAGTGCTACGGAAGCCAGAACGAGGAATGGGGCCATGGTGTTGGGTAGGATGTGGCGCAGCATAATGCGGATGGAAGAGGCGCCAATAACCCTGGCCGCATCTATGTAAACATTCTCCTTTATGGAGAGCACTACACCCCGGCTAACGCGCGCTGCGCGAGGCGCCAGTGTTATAGAGATTGCGGCTATCACCTTGTCTAGGCCGGCGCCCAGCACCGAGACCACTGTCAATGCCAGGAGTATGGACGGGAAAGACAGCATGGCGTCCACCACCCGCTGGATGATGTCATCTACCTTTCCTCCGACGAAGCCACTAATGATTCCCGCCAGATAGCCAATGAAGGTGCCTATGGCAATGGAGAAAAAGGCGACGTACATGGATATGCGCGCGCCATAGACGAGACGAGCGTATACGTCTCGGCCATACTCGTCAGTGCCAAACCAGTGGCTTGCCCTGGGTGCCTGGAGGCGGTCATATGCCGAGGCTACGAATGGGTCGTAGCGGCTGACCAATGGGGCAAACACAGCCATAACAACAATTATCAGGCAGATAACCAGGCCAAAGGTACCAAGAGGTTGAGTACGGGCCAGTCTGACCATGCCACGGCCCAATCGCTGAACTTGCTGGCCCGCCCTTATGCCGATTGTTGCCTGCTCCGCTACTCTTTGCTCCACCGTAGCCGATTCCTTTTGAAAGGTATGATTAGCGCTTTAGCTGTAGCTGATACGGGGATCCAACCAACCGTACATCAGGTCTATGAGTAAATTAACCAGCATGAATATGACCGCAAAGACGATCACTGTGCCCTGGACTATGGGGTAGTCTCGGAAACGTATTGCACTTATGAAAAACGACCCCATTCCAGGAATGGCGAAGATTTGCTCCAGGATGACAGTCCCACCCATCAGTCCGGCGAAGGAAAGGCCCGCCAGAGTCACCACGGGTATCAGGGCATTCTTGAGGGCATGACGGATGATTACTACCTGTTCCTTTAGCCCTTTGGCCCGTGCGGTGCGGATGTAGTCCTCTCTCATCACCTCCAACATGGTAGAGCGTGTCATGCGGGCGATGGTCGCCAGGCCTCCGTGGGCCAGGATTATGGAAGGCCAGACGAGTTGCAGTAGATTACCCTTGGGGTCTTCCAATAGTGAATGGTAGCCCATGGGTGGTAGCCAGTTGAACTGCAAGGCCGCCACAAGGATGAACAATGTCGCCAGCCAGAAGGAGGGTGCTGCCAGGAAGAGGATGCTCCAGAACCGCAGGAGCAGGTCCATCCAGGAGTTCTGCTTGACGGCGGAAATGATGCCAACCGGAATGCCGATGACCAGGGACAGGATCTGCGCCATCAAAGCAATCTGGAAAGTTACTGGCAGGCGCTGGATGATCTCATCTCCGACCCGTTTCCCCGTAAGCAGAGACTCGCCAAGGTCTCCCCTGGCCAGATCCCATAGCCAATTTAGATACTGGAGGTACAGAGGTCGGTCGAGGCCCATCTTCGCTCTTAGCGCATCTGCGCTGACATTCTTGATACTCAGCGCCCCAGCCTCATCGCTGAGCATCCTGGTTGCCACGTCCCCTGGCAGCACCCGCATAAGGCCGAAAACCAGAAGAGTGAGAATGATGAGCGTGGGGATGATGAGCAGCAACCGTCGTGCAATGTACTTACTCATTGCGTATCATACTCTCCAGGCTCTGGCGCTGGTGGAAAGCTCCTGCGTCCTTCGTCCTAGGAGTTTCTACCGAGGGGGTTTGCGCATGCCCTTCGGTAATTACCCCGGTCAGAGTCCCGACTTGTCGGGACTCTGACCTTCTCTTTCGCAGCAACCTACTGGTCCAGCCACAGACGGTCTCCCCTGTGGAAACCGCTGGCAGAGTGGATGCTCATCCCTACGGTATCCCCGTGGAAGTTGTTCCAATACCAGTTGAGGCCATCAACGGATGCCAGGGGCGCCCAGGCTACGTCCTTCAGGATGACAATGTCCTGGATTTGGAAGAAGAGAGCCTTCCGCTTGGCCGGGTCCTGCTCCGAAGACATCTGGATGAAGAGCTTGTCCACCTCAGGGTTGGAGTAGCCCAACCAGTTGCGCGATCCTCCAGTGATCCAGTACCCGCCAATGATCTCGTCGGGGTCCCTGGTGATTACACAGTACTGGTACGACTGGATCTGGTAGTTCAGGTTGGTCATCCGCTCCGTTTGCTGGTCGGCCGGGGTTGAAGATATCTTGGTGCGTATCCCTACATTGCCCAACTCTTGCTGAATAAACTCAGGGCTGAAATTGCTGCTGGTGATGACGGCCATCTGCTCCAAGTCGATTCCATTGGGGTAGCCGGCGTCCTTCACCAGTTGCTTGGCCTGTTCTATCTCCTGCGCCTTCTTGGTGCCGGTGCCCCAGCCGGGTATGACGTTCCAAACCTTCTCGGCGGGGGTGGCGTAATCATCGCCGGGGTGGTAGAAGAGCACCGATGGGGTCCCTTGCAGGATGCTACTCCCATAATCTACCGCGTTAATGGCGGAGCGGTCCAAGGCCAGGTTGACCGCCTGGCGCATCTTGAGGTTGTCGAAGGGCGGTTTTTGATTGTTCATGCCCACATGGCGCTGGCCGCACCCTCCCAGCTCCACCAGGCGGCGGACCTTCCCTTCGCCCTCCAGTTGTGTGAGTTTGGCCTCGTACTGCTTACTATTGGCGTCATTCCACTCTATCTTGTGGGTCAGAAAGGCGGCCGTGCGGGTGTTGGCGTCGGGGATGACGGTTATGTCTACGCCGTCCAGGTAGGGCTGGCCCTTCTTGAAATAGTCAGGATAGCGCACTAGCTGCCAGGAAGCTCCAGATATGATGTTCTTCACTATGAATGGGCCTGCGCCGGAGTCTGCCTTCTTGAGGTCTTCACGAGTGGTCCCCTGCCGGTAGATAGAGGCAGCGGCGACGGCCAGGATCTTGGGGACGAATGGGGATGGCCTGATGAGGTTGATGCGCACCTCGTACTTGCTGGGTGCTTCGATGGACTTCACGTACTGCAGGAAGGGGCCGGCGCGAGGGGAGACGATGCCATCTATCTCGCCTGTGATCATCTTGAGGGAGTAGGCCACGTCAGCGGCGGTGAGCTCCTGGCCGTTGTGAAACTTGATGCCTGGCAGCAGGTTGGCGACTATCGTCTTGCCGTTATCCTCCAGGTGCCAGCCTTGCTCGGAGCATATCTCGCACTCCACCTTCTGGCCCTCGTAGTTGACGAACAGGTTGAGGTACAGCTTGCCGTTGGACTGGAAGTACACGGGCTGGACGGACAGGAGCTGAGGGTCGAAGGAGGGGGTGAAGCAACAGGGACCCATACGCAGGGTGCCACCCCGCTTTGGCTGCACTCCAGGCGTGGGCGTGGGGGTGGGGGTTGCCACGGCAGTAGGTGTTGGTGTAGCCACGGGCCCTGGGCGCGTAGGCGTGGGGGTAGCTTGGGGCGCTACAGTAGGCGTTGCCGTGGGTGTTGCCTTGGGCGCTGCTGGCGCAGTAGCGGTAGGCGTGGGTGTAGGTTGCTCACCCGGGCCGCAGGCCAGGACGAAGGCAAGAAGAGGGATGAGGAATGCGGCCATCAGGGACTGCCAATGGCGATGCAGGCTAAGGCTTTTCATGTGTACTCCCTCTTTCGACGCAAGGACTATCAGACCATAAAGAACCCTTCTCGCCGCCACAGAGGAGTACCAACGGACGAGCGAGCTTGGGGTAGCGGCAAGGCGTATTCCGTAGTGGCCAGATTGTAGTCAGGGCGTTGGGCGTTGTCAAGCACTGAAACAGGTGAGTTGTTTGGCCAGTTCACAGCAGGTGACGAACAACGTCTCACGTGGCTCTCTGCTGCTCCCGTTGCAGCATTGGTGTGAGCAGCATGAGACGTTCCCTGGGGGTGGACGTTTCCAGGATGCGCTGTCGCTCGGTATCGTATATATTCATCTCCTTGACAAGAGCAAACAAGCGCTCCTACAGTGAGTCTACACTGATGAACGGCGGTGCTAGAGTGCGTGGACAGCATCAATGACTGAAGCGCAGCATGAGCTGGGACCTGTTTCCAGCCTGAAGGCCGAGGCCGTTGGCCAGCCGGGGTCGCGGCGTTTTCGCCTTTTGGTAGAGGGTAGCAGTGGCGGATCGGCTGTTCTATGGTTGGGGAAGGAGCAACTCTTCAATCTGGGCGTGGCTATCAAACGCATCATTGCTACCGTGGAGGAGCAGCATAGGGCACACGCCAGAAGCAGTGCTCCGTCTGAAAGCCTGAGCGACCCTTCATCCGGGAGAGGTAGCTCGGTGGAGTTTCAGGTGGGCAGGATGGCCATAGGATATGACGAGGGTGTGGCTCTTTACATAATTGTGGGCTACGATACTGAAACTGAGGAGGATGCCATTCCAGCGGTAAGCCTTGTAGCTACCAGGGACCAGATGGACTCTCTAGCAGACGAGGCGTTTGCCGTATGTGCAGCAGGGAGGCCCGTCTGTCCTCTCTGCGGGGCTCCCATGGGGCCGGAACCCCACGTATGTCCCAGACATAACGGCCATAAGATGCCAGAAGCCTAGCAGGCTGCTGGGAAAGGGGAGTCCGGAGGGGCGAAGCCCCTTTGGTGGGGGTCTGGGGGTATCCCCCAGATATACTTTCCACCCCATTCCTGGCTAGGAAGGGGGCCAGGGGGATGGTCGAAGGTGTTTTGCATCGCCTTGCTAGGCCGCTGCCTGGCTGATTGTGACACAGGCAACGGCGCTTCTGCTAAGGTGGCGTTCAGCAACAGCCGTAGTTCAGAGGTAGCTTGCCAGTGGAGCATAGGCCACAACAAGCCCAGCGACCAAAGTTCTCTGCTGAATTGATGGACATGCTGGCACAAGGCAGGATGGCTGACTACCACCTGGTGCCCACCGGTTCCAACTATGTGTTCTATGCGACGGTTTCCGACGGTGCCCAAGGCCAGCGCCGGGTGGTTTATAAACCCCAGAGTGGCGAGGCGCCATTGTGGGATTTTCCCACCGGCACCCTCTATCTACGGGAGTACGCCGCTTACCTCCTGAGCGAAGCCATGGGCTGTGACTTTGTGCCGCCTACAGTCATCCGGGAGGGCGTCCACGGCATAGGTTCCGTGCAACTCTTCGTGGAGTCGGACCCCGCGGCCAACTTCTTTACCCTGCGTGACGTGCACCGGGAGCAGATGCTCCAACTGTGTGCTTTTGACGTTATCGCCAACAACGCAGACCGCAAGGCAAGCCACTGTCTCCTGGGTCGCGAAGGATGTATCTGGGCCATAGACCACGGCATCACCTTCCACAGCGAGCCAAAGCTGCGTACCGTTATCTGGGACTTTGCCGGGGACCGCGTACCTGAGCCGGCACTGAAAGACCTGAGCCACCTTATGGAACAGTTCTCGGAGCCGGGAGGCCTTGGCGAACAGCTCGCTCCACTGCTCAGCGCCTCTGAAGTGGAGGCCTTATGCCGCAGGGCACAGGACCTGTTGCAGAATGGCCGCTTTCCGTTCCCTGGCCCGCGCCGGTCCGTGCCCTGGCCACTGGTTTAGCCTGTCCGCCTTGCTAGCCGACGCCAAAGCCATCGCCATAGCCTGCGACGGGGTCTCAGACCTGTGCCCACCTGGGTAACCACAGTCGAGTTGCCAGTCAGCAGCCAAGCCCGCCATTTCCTTAGGTCGCCATCCTTGGGAAGGCCGGTGGCAGGCTCAAGGAATGACCGCAAGGGTCCCCACCTACGGTTCCTCCCGTGTACCAGCACCTCACCTCCTGCCTCCCGGACTATGATGACGCCCGCAGCCACATCCCAAATCCTTGGGCCTGCGAAGGCGGCGTATTGCAACACCCCTGAGGCAACCAGCGCCAGCTCACACGCAATGCTGCCAGTGATGCGCACGTCCCCCTGGTTCCTCCTCAAGTTTCTCCTCCAGCGGAACTGTCTCCATGCAAAAGCTGGCATGGCCAGAAGCCCGCGAGCTGAAGGCTCCTTTTCGTCGTACACCCGAATGGGTACATCTCCGGCGAAGGCGCCACCTCCCAGGCGGGCGTGGAGCACCTGTCCTTCCGTATTTAAAGGCGATGACGTGAACAGCGCCCCTGCCACGGGGACCCCTCTGTACAGGACGCCTAAGGAGACGCCGAAAAACGGGTAACGGTTGACGAAATTGGTGGTGCCGTCGAGCGGGTCCACCACCCAGAGGAAATCGCTATCTGGGGCTTTGGTTTCGGGTGTCTCCTCGGATAGGATGCCGTGCTGCGGGAAGTGGCGCTGGATGCCGGTGATGATAAGCTCTTCGGCCTTCTTGTCCGCCTCGGTAACGGGGTCTCGTTCGCCCTTGGACTTGAACTCTACCTGGAGCTTTCGCTGAAAGTAGCCCAGCAGCAGAGCTCCGGCTTCGGTAGCCAGGCTGACGGCGTGCTTCTCTATCTCAATAAGTAGAGAGGGGTCAATGTCCAGGGAGGGTTCGACGCCGGATTCATCCATGCCAGCGGCTTAGCCGGTTGCTGAAAGAGAGGAGTCCAGAGGGGCGAAGCCCCGGAGCCTGCCCTGAGCGAAGCCGAAGGGGCAGGGGTCTGGGGGTGTCCCCCAGATACAATGTTACTCCCCCTTCCTGGCTAGGAAGGGGGCTAGGGGGATGGTCGAATGAGAATACCGTCACCATTTTAGGGGTTGGGGTATTGGACCCTTACGTGCGTGCGCAGGCCGCCCCTATCATTGAACCAGGCTTCTACGGCCATGGACTCCGGCTCAACGAGTGATACCAGGTCATTCAAAACGCGGTTGACGGCGTGCTCCTGAATGATGCCCACGTTCCGGTAGGAGGTCAGGTAGTACTTCAGGGACTTGAGCTCTACCAGGCGATACCGTGGCCTGTATGTGATAATCATTCTGCCAAAGTCAGGTAGGCCAGTCCAAGGACATACCGCAGTGAACTCTTCTGTCTCGTAATGTACGTCGGTGGCGGAGCCCGGGTAATCGAAGGGGATGTGCTCCAGCACCTCCGTATCTATACGGGTTGTGTCCTGCACGTCGTAGCGGCGAGTGGAGTACTTATCCGTGAGCATTGGGTTATTTCCTGACGGATCGGTGGTGATAGTATAGCACAGGGTCACAGGCGCGCCAGGAACCGAAGGCCGATTGGCTCCTAGCGTAGCTCCTTGGGCAGCAAGAAGGACACGTTCTCCTCGGCCACCTTGACCGTACGTACCTGAAGAGGACGCAGCGCCTCCATTACCTCCGCCACCAGCCGCTCTGGTGTGGAGGCGCCAGAGGTAATTCCTACCCGTTTTACGCCGTCAAACCATGCCGTGTTGATCTCTTCCGTGCCACTGATCAGGTACGCTGGCAAGCCGGCGGCCTGGGCGGTCTCCCTGAGCCGGTTGCAGTTTGAGCTGTTCTGTGCCCCTATGACCAGCACCATATCCACCTCTTGGGCCATGGCTTTCACCGCCTGCTGCCGGTTGGTAGTGGCGTAGCAGATGTCGTTGCGTGTCACCAACGCGGGGAACCGTTCTTTGAGCACGCGGATTACATCACTGGTATCGTCCACGCTCAGCGTCGTCTGGGTGAGGGCCACCACGCGGCTGGGATCGGGCACATGGACCTCCGCCGCCTCATCCGCGGTCTCTATCAGCACCGTCCTGTCCGGCGACTCGCCCATGGTGCCAACAACCTCGTCGTGGCCGCGATGTCCCACCAGGATTATGGTGTACCCATCTTGCGCATATTTCAGTGCTTCCATGTGTACCTTGGTTACCAGTGGACAGGTGGCGTCTATGATGCGCAGGCCCCTGGCCTTGGCCTCTTGCCACACTGATGGGGCGACCCCGTGGGCGGAGAAGACCACCGTCTGGCCTGGTGGTACGTCCTCAATGCGTTCGATGAAAACAGCCCCCTTTTGTCTTAGCTCGTTGACAACATGGGGGTTGTGGACGATCTCGTGGCGGACGTAGATTGGGGGCCCGAAGCGCTGCAGGCAGAGGTCCACAACGTCAACGGCCCGCACCACGCCGGCGCAGAACCCCCTGGGAGCGCTGAGGACGACTTCTATGGCGATACCTGCCTTCCAAGTTGTGCATCTATTATAGGGTATCTGCGGAAGGGAGGGCAGGGGCCAGAAGGGTGCTCCTTGCTGGGGGTGGTATTAGCTTTAGCAGGCTGCGGAAAAACGGGGAGTGCAGAGGGGCGAAGCCCCTTTGCCGGGAGTCTGAGGGTGTCCCTCAGATATAAACTCTTTCCCCTTCCTGGCCAGGAAGGGGGACAGGGGAATGGTCGAAAGGGTTTTTCAGCAACCTGTTAGGGTGCAGAGGTCGCCGTTGGCTTCTTGCGCAGCACGAAGAAGTATACCGCTACGCCAATTACTATCAGCGCTGCGGCCAGAATGCCTATGATCAGGCCTATGGGTGCGCCAGCACCAGCCGCGCCGGTGACCTCAAAGCTGCTGGTTTGGCCGTCTATGTCCACGTTGTATACTCCAACCTTATCCCGGGATATGGCAAAGCTCACCGTTTGCGATGCGCCGGCGGAAACGGTCACATCCTTTGTAGATTCTACCGCGCCGTTGATTTTCAGTGTCACAGTCTTGCTGCCAGCGGCGTCCCCGCTATTGGAGACCTTGACCGTAATTGTGACCTGCTGATCGCCCTGTACGGTCTGGGGCGATACCTGGAGGTCGGCGAATGTAAACACGGCCGTGGGTACTCGCAGGACAGTGAAGGAGCCATTGAGGTTTGCTATTTGGACCGTGTATGTGCCAGGCTCACTCTTGGTGACGTCGAATATGGCAAGGGATGTCCCATTGCCCTCTAGCTTGACCGTCTCTTTGGCCTCTTGCTTTCCGTTGATTAGCAGCACCACGTCGAAGGTGCCTTCCAGGTCGCCCGTGTTCGCCACGGCTGCCACAATGGTCACACGCTCGCCTGGTTTCACCTCGGCGGGCCTGACGTCCAGCTTGGAGACGGCAAGGGTGGCCTTGGCCAGAGCTTTGGCCACGATGAATGTGTCGCTCAGCCCGGCTATGGTGACCTTGTAGCTGCCAGGTTGCTCCTGGGCTATGGTCACTTTCACCGGCACAGTTATCTTTCCTGGCAGCCGTACTGGCGTGATCCGGTACAGGGCATCGTTCAGCAGCACCTGGACGTCCGCCTTGCCAGCCACGTCGCCGCTGTTGGTGACTTGCACTGTCACAGTGACCTGCTCATTGGGCGCTACCTGTTTGGGTGAGACGCTGAGGCTTCCATAGCTTATGGAGGCAAGGGCCAACTTCTTGGATATTTCCAGGGTGGCGGCTTGCTGCTCCACCTGGATCTGGTATGTGCCCTCTTCTGCCTGCTTCAGGTAAAAGACCACGTCCCCCTTTGCTCCTGCCGCCAATGTGATGTCCAGGGTGTCCAGGGGTTTCCCATTCACCTTGAGAGTGATGCCCAGGGTGCCGGGCTGCGCGCCTGCGTTGGCTACCTGAGCGGTGACAGAGACAGCCTCATTGGGTTCTGCTACCTGCGGGTCCAGGGCCAAGCTGGTAACCGAGAATGAGGCGGGAGCGGGAGCGACGCTTAGCAGGGCGAAGATAGAGAAGCCATCGGCTGATATGGCTCTGAATAGCATACGGCCCTGGGGATCCGTCCCCGCCAGCACCGTGGGCAAGAACTGCAACGTGCCGTCATCAGCCAAGCGCGTTATCTGAATCTTGCTTACGCCACCCTGATCTGCTACCCACTGTGGGTCCATTGCCATCTCAACGGTTACCGCCTTGACGTCCGTGCCGTTCTGTAAGTTGGTTTTGGTAATCTCTATGGCGAAGCCAATGTTCTTGATCGTGTTGCCAGCCCCCTGGGCCACCAACTGAAAGCCTGCCTTTGCTGTAGGCGGAAGTTGCTTTTTGGGCGTCATGGTCAGGGAGGCACCCTGGGGGAAACTACCTAGGGTTGCGTCAAATGAGAAGCCGCCTGACTTTCCAAGCGATGGGTCGCTGGTGCTCAAGTCCAATTCCTGCTGCTTTGTGACCATGCGCAGCTTTGAGACCTGGGCTGTGGCAGTATTCCCAGTACCCAATATGCCTGTAGTTTCGGCTATCAGGGTAAGAGTTGTGTTGCCCTGGGCGTCCTTGGCCATGGGCATCTCTATGTTACCGTTGCTACGTACTATGATTCCGCTTGTCTTATCCTCAAATGTTGAGAGGTTGGCGCCCAGGGTCAGCCCTAATGGCAGCACGATCTCCGTTGCTGATATTGTCATCTTGTCCCCGGTTATGTTGACGATTTTGCCCGTGTTGTCCAAGCCGGTGGCTTTAGCGTCAACAACTACTGTGGGTGGTATCACCAGTTTGGCATCCAGGGTTGGAGCCACCACTCTGAAAGAGTCGGCCAGTCCGCCTATTGATACTGTGTATATCCCTGGCGCAGTCCGGCTAACGCCAAAGACCAGTATCTTATTCTGACCGGGCGTCAAGGTTCCGGTTTGGGTGCCTGCACCGCTACCATCGATAAGTATGG
This sequence comes from Dehalococcoidia bacterium, assembly GCA_030651175.1. GTDB lineage: Bacteria > Chloroflexota > Dehalococcoidia > Lucifugimonadales > SHYF01 > SHYF01. Next base: position 6,764 of record JAUSCR010000187.1, on the reverse strand, counting down.
TTGCCGTGTAGTCACCGGCGGAACCGCCGGCGTTAGTAGCAGTCGCCCTGATTGTGACTGGATCACCCCCGCCTACGGTCTTGGGGTTAACTACAAGGTCGGAGAACTGAATGCTGGCAGATTCCACCACAAAGTTGTCGGCCAGGTCGCCTACCTGGACGACGTACGTGCCCGATGCTGTACGGGTGACGGTGATGGAGTGAACCCGGCTGGCGCCGCTTGCCAAGATGCCGCTGGCTGTGAACACAGGGTTCCCGTTTACCAGGAGCGGGATACTGTATGTCCCCTGGCCCGTGCCAGTCCTGGTTACCCGGAAGCTGATGGTTGCCGGAACGCCTGCGTTGACGCTCTTGGGAGATACTGTTAGCTCTAGGACGACGAACCCCTGGCTTACCGGCGTTGGCACGGGCGTAGGCGTGCCCGTAGGCGTCGGTATCGGCGTAGCCGTCGGTATCGGCGTAGGCGTCGGTATCGGCGTAGCCGTCGGTGTCGGCGTAGCCGTCGGTGTCGGCGTAGGCGTCAGTGTCCCCGTGGGCGTAGGCGTTGGTGTCCCAATGGGCGTGGGCGTGCTAGTAGGCGTAGGCGTGCTAGTAGGCGTAGGCGTGCTACTAGGCGTGGGCGTCTGCGTGGGTGTAGGTGTAGGCGTAGACGTTCCGCCAGCGGGTGGCGCGGCCGGTACGGGGGTGGGTGTGGCGGTCGCGGGGGGCAGGAAGCCGCCGCCTGCGGTAGCCGTTGGCGAAGGTGTAAACGTAGCTGTAGCCGTGGGTGTTGCCGTCGGCGTATCGGTTGGCGTAGGCGTAGGCGTCAGCGTTCCAGTAGGCGTAGCCGTGGCCGTGGGGGTCGCCGTAGGCGTATCAGTTGGCGTAGGTGTACTAGTCGGCGTGGGTGTACTAGTCGGCGTGCCAATAGGCGTGGGTGTGGACGTCGCCGCGGGCGGGATCACGATGCCGCCGCCGGTGGTAGGTGTTGGCGAAGGTGTAAACGTAGCTGTAGCCGTAGCTGTAGGTGTAAATGTTGGCGTGGGCGTAAATGTTGGCGTTGGAGTAGGCGTGGGTAGAGCCGCTATGCTCAGGTCTACAGTGTACGACTCACCAGATTTGAACTCCACTGAGCTGACATTGGGGAAAGTCCCGAAGTTGGGTATCGTGAGGTCCATGGTGGCCTGGACGCCGCTGACAAAGAAGATGATGAGGTCTCCGAGTACGCCACCGTCCTTGGCGGGGGATGATGAGTCTGTGTCGTCGCCGGGGACGAAGAACGAGGCCGCAATTCCGTAGTTTGCGCAGGTTCCGATTGAGTTTGTGCAGGTTCCGATTGTTGTTGTGCCACTGGCGAAAGTGGTGCCAATTATCTTGGCCTCAACTAGAGTCCCGTCAGGGGCATTGCCGCCAGCGATCTTTACGCTGCCGTGGAATACGTGAGAAGGGCCAGGCACTGCCTGTACGTTGCCTTCTGTTGGGCGGATTAGCAAAAGAGTGCCGACAGCCACTACCGCCAACAGCGCGATGAAGCTTGCCGCTACCCTATTCAAGAGGCACCAGCCTTGACTTTCGGGTAGCTCCCATGAAGTTGAAACGGCGCATCCATTCTTGTGATCATATTTGCTTGCGCTTCAGAGGCTCTAGTCAGCCAGAAGCCCTCCTCCGGGCTTGCAGAGCTGATTGCTTCGCTGCCTGCTGAAGGAGGGCTTCTTTTTGTTCGTCACCGGGGTGGCGTTCTGCCCTGACCCATCACACCCCATATGTTCTGCATTTGCAGGAACTCTTTGGGACTACGCCTTCTGGGTCCCCCTTCGCGCCGGCCTAGCCTCGCCTATGGAACGAGGAGGCCGTCCGCCAGCAAGAACAACCAGAAACCTTCTCCTCTGAGCACAACCTTATCATTTTCAAAGCGCGTTTCGAAAACGCCAAGCTTTTGGGTAACCCGGCCATTGATGTCCTTGTTTCCTGTATTGGCGTAGTCGAACTCGACGCCGTTCTTGAACGCCAGCAGAGATGACGATAACGTCGCGGCAGCCTGAGACTCCGGAGACAGTCCCTTGAGGAACTTGATCACGGTCAAGTCGTTTTCGGTGTGGGCGGCCACGGCGTTCCACCCTGCCTTCTCGGAGAAGGTCGGAGGCACGGCTCCATCGGCCAGGAACTGGCCTGCTATGGTCAGGTTCATGCAGGAGAAGCTGCCCTCGGCCGACTTGAACGCGCCCGGCTTGGTGAAAGCCCAGTACCCCTTGCCTTCTTCCAGCGTTGTCAGTGTGTCGGCGGACGGGTCCGGGGTGTACACCTTGAATGTTGCCGCCCCGGCAACGCCGCCCGGCCAGTACTGGATGGTGTTGATGACGTTACGAAGTGTTACATCACCGTCGGCATCCAACTTCAAGCTCAGGTCTCCGCTGCCGTCTCCCAAGGGCGACAGGGTGGCTTTGAACGCCGCACTGACGTTCTTGACCTTCTGATTCAGCAGCGTGGCCAGGCTTCCATTGGTGGGTTGAATGGGTGTTCCGAACAGGTTCCCATTCCTCTGTAGGCAGGCGTTCCACGCAGTCATCTGGGTGTTGACCTGGGCTACAACGACACCGGTGGTGACGTTGCCTGCGTTATCCGTCGCATTGACAGTCAGGGTGAAGCTGGCTGCCGGTTTTGCGCCAGAGCCAAGAGGGAGGATGGTTGGGAACAGGTAGTTGCCGGCGGTGCCCCACTGGTCCCTTAGCACCTGCGGCGTGTTCGCGGACGCAATCATGTTCTTGGTTATCACAGCCGGTGATGTTTGGGTTATTATCTCCACCGTAGCAATACCGGTCTCGGCGTCCGAGGCGTTTACCTGGTACACCACAGGGTCGCCCTCCTTGCCCTCGAGGGCGGTGAACGGATATATGGTGCCTAGGGCTGCCAGCGAAGGCCCTTTGTTGTCCAGAATCACCTGCACTGACAGCTTGTTGATGGGATTATTGCTGACATCCTTGGCTGCGGGGTTTGGCTCCAGGCCGCCTGCGTCTTTCATGTTGACCTCAATGGTGTTGAGGCCGCTAACCAGGGTGATGGACGCGGAGAAAGTGGGTTTTGCCGGATTCAGGTTGGCCTCTTTCAAAGAGAGCACCAGCTTGCCGTTGAGTTCCACCGTCAGGAGGACAGGGTTGTTCTCCTGGAAAACGCCGAATACCGTTTGAGATGCGGTCTTGGTGACCAGCGGCTCCACGCCACCAGCCAACTTGGTTATGGCGGAGTTCCCGTCCATGTCCTCGTCAACGGTGATGTCCACAATGCCATCCCCGTCCAGGTCAATGCCAACGCCGGTATCCTTTGTTAAGTTTCCGTTCACGTCCTCACTGAGGAGCAATCGCAGGATGGGGTTGCTTATGTCCAGAGAAACCGTGACTGTCTTGGAGGCGCTCTGAGGATCGTAAGCGTCGCGGGTAGCCGTAACCTTGATCTTGTTGTCGCCAGTGGCAAGGGCAAAGCTGCCGCTATAAGCGCCGTTGACCACGTCAATGAACTGGTCGCCGGCTGAGCCAGCGCCGGTGACACCCACGACGTCCACGACCCAGCCCTCCAGGTTATTGCCGAAGGGGTCTACAGTGTCGTAGGCAAACTGCACGGCCACCTTCTTCCCCAGGAAGGCATCCATCCCAAGCTCAACCTTGGTGAGGATAGGTTTGCCCGTGAAGGGATCGAACATGGCTGGCGGGATAAAGACCAACTTCCATGCGGCAAATCCCGAATCGGTGAACACCGTCCCCGGCTGGCTAAAGGTCGGCGGGCCACTAGTGGTGGATGGCGGGAAGCTAACGATCTGGGCCAGCGTAGCCGTCGCCGTTACTGCGCCCGCATCGTTATAGGTCAACACCTTGATAAACTTGTTATCGAACTGAGGTCCACCACCGCCGCCGCCACCGCCGAAGCCGCCAAAAGGACCGAAGAAGTTGGGCTCGGTGTCGTACCACGTCTTGAGGTTAAGCATGGTGCCCGACCCAACGGAGAACTTGGCACTGGTAGCAGTGCCGCTGTTCGCCGTGTCCTGGCCGGTGCCCGAGTCTTGTGTCTGATAGGTGTATATCTGGCCTGGCGGCAGGCTGCCCTGGTTAATGGTGTCGCGGGTATAGGCCAGAGAATAGCTGCCTATGGCCCGTGCGGGCTTGCCACCGAAATCGTTGGTGCGGTGCCACATGTCTGTGGTGGTGTACCCCTCGATGCCGCTTTCGAATCCGGCAGGCCCCAGCAGGTTAGTGGTTGGCAGGTCAATACCCAGGGTCACCTTTTTCACCGTCGGGTCGTTGACCAGGCCCTTGATGGTGATAGGAGTGGAGGTAAAGGACGTGCCATCCTTTGGATCAGTGATAGTAACTTCCAAGGTGGTCACGCGTTCGATGGAGAACGGCGCTGTTACAGCCGGTGGCGAACCACCGGACGGGTCGAGCGTTACGGTGAAGATGCTTTCATAGTCGCCTGCCACTGTGTCATCCGGCTTGGCAGCTCCTGGGAGGCTGGCCCTGAACACCTGCTGCGAGTCGTCGGTCATCAGGATATCGCTACCCCGCTGTGTCAGGCCCGTAAGGTTGAACGGAGGGAACACAGAGATAGGCTTGAACTCGAATATGCTTCCCGTATCTATGTTTATGAAGAAAAAGCCAGTGCCCTTAGCGCCCAAGAGGAACGGGCTGCCGGGAGCGCCCGTTACCAGCGTCAGGCCCTCCATGCCAAATGGACTGAAGGCAGGGGGCATGGCGATCATGGTCTTAGTGGAGGTGACGCCGCCGTTGGCGGGGTCAATCTCGTACAGCTTGTCTGAGAACCGGCCCACGCCAATGAGCTTGTTTCCTGCTGCGTTGACTGTCAAGTCCCCCAACTGCTCGACAAGGGGCGGCAGGGGCTTCGGGTAGCCCGATTGAACGGCCCCGGTTGCGGGGGCCAGCTTGTACAGCTTGAGCGGCATTGAGCCGTTGTCCACTGTGTACAGGAAGCTACCGAGGAGGGCCAAGCCTTCATGCTCGGAGCCAGGGGCGTTGTACTTGTTCACTTCGACTCCGGCCCCATCCGTCCTGACGATCTGGTCCTTGCCGCCGGTGCCGGTGTTGTCCATCAGCAGGAAGATGTTGGTCGGGTCATTGGTGATGGCCCGCGCGAACTGGCCGACTGGGCCACCGCATGCGGGCGGACATCCGCCGCCGCCACCCGAAAGGCTGACGGAGTAGATCTTGCCTTTTGACTCCTGATTTGCAAGATACAAGGTGCCAGCGGAGTCCATTGCCAGGCCCACGATATTGGCGAGAGGGTCCCCGCCACTTACAACGTTCTTAGAACCCAGGAAGAACCCACTGGGGATGTCGAACTCGCCCACCTTGTTGCCGAAGGCTCCAAGGCCGCTTGGCGGGAAACCGGTCTTCGCATCGTTGACCTCAACGTCGTTATAGCCGCCGCCGGTGGGGCCGGCGGGTACAACCATGATCGACTCATCTGCGCCGGTGTCAGGTCTCACCTGATGGACGGGGATGCCCACGTCTGGTGAGGCCTGGAAGAAAGCGGGAAGGAGGTGCTGGTTGCCGAAAGGATCGTCGTAGGACAGGGCGCCCAAGCCCTTGAGGGGCAGGCTATCCACCACGGTTATGGGAGTGTCAGTTCCAGCGCTGGGGGCCACCATCTTGAGTGACTTGGAGCCGCCAGATTGGATAGCGACCCATACTGACCCGGGCATGGCAGTGAACTTGCTGGTCGCGGCGAAAGAGTCGCCAAGCCAGGCCACGTCCTGCGCGTCGGGCGTGCCCGTGTCTATTGCGTCCAAAATGTATCCGAGCGTTGGATGAATCACCAGGATGGTGTCGTTTCCTCCGGGTGTCGGGTTGTTCATCAAGGCCAACAGCGTGCCGCTGTACCGGTCGAAGGCCAGACCCAGCACGGTCGCGCCCTCTGGCGCTAGAGGTTCAAAGCCGGGGATCTCAAACAGCTCAGATGCGGCGAGGTCTCCTCCAGCACCCACGAAGCCTCCTGGATTATCGAAGGCCTTGACAGGTGCGTTGAGGGGAGTGAGCCCTGCCACTTCGCCCGCCCTCTTTATCGGTGGCTTCCAGCGGATCACGAAGTCTATCTTGGCGTTTATGCTGGTGCCTTTGTAGCCAAGGGCGTAACCACCCACGGCAGGCCCCAGGTCGGTCCAGGTCACAGTGACCTCTAGGGTAGAACCGCGGGCCTTTAGGCCGGCGAAAGCAGGATCGTTTGTAAGGTCATGGTTGCCAATGGTGAGAGGGAGAAACACATCGAAGAATTCGGACCCGGGTTTGCTGCTGCCGGGCTTGGGCTGCACTTTTATTTTGGCCGACGCGATCTTGGCAACCTCTTGGCTGGTGCCGTTGAACAGGATGGAGCCGTTGCCGATTACGTCCTCGCCTACCTTGTAGACGTCTTTGGTGGTGTCAAAGTTGGATGTCAGGCCGAGGGCAATCCCAGGGACAAGAACGATGACCGCAATGACAGCCACGGTTGCAAGGATGGCAAGACCAACGCGACGGTTACGCGGTGAGTTGGTGTTCATGGTCTGCATTCTGCCTTTAAATGGCTGTCTGTCTTGGGATTGTACACGATCTGCCCTCTCTGTCCTGACACTAGCACTTGGTGACGCTTAGTCTACCAGCCCAGGTGCCTAAACTGTCAAGTCGTGGAACTTAACCAAAGCTCCATTTCAAAGCTTCTTAACGAATCGTTTAGGAGTTTCTAACTCTCGACGGGCGGGTATGAAGTAGATATGTGCCGCCCGTGGTGATGAGCACAAAGCCAGCC
>JAUSCR010000186.1 GCA_030651175.1 Dehalococcoidia bacterium | reverse complement strand
AGGCGGTGCCCGAAGAATATTGGCGACGGGAGGAACCGGCGGAACAGAGGGCTGTGGACTACATTGCTGGAATGACGGACCAGTTCGCCGTTCGCCTGGCCGAGACGCTGCGCCCAGGTATATCCGGGGGAGTTTTCGCCGGCGTGGCGTAGGAGCGGTGCTAAAGGCGGTATAGCTCTGCTGAACAAAGATCTGTAACAGGGAAGTCCCGCTCATGTGGTTCGACAAGCTCACCATGAGCGGGAGCAAACAACCCCGCTCACCCTGAGCCTGTCGAAGGGAGTGAGCAGGCCAAATCATCTAACATATGAGCTTTTACGTTTACATACTGCAATGCTCTGATGGCTCATATTATACTGGCCATACAGATAACCTGGAGCAAAGGATCGCAGCTCACCAAAGAGGCGAAATATCGGGTTACACAGCGGTACGCCGCCCTGTTAAATTAGTGTTTGTTCAGGACTTTCCATCGAGGGAAGAAGCCTTTCAAGTAGAGCGGCAAGTAAAGGGGTGGGCCAGGCAAAAGAAGGAAGCTCTCATTCAACATAATTGGGATCGTCTTCGGCAGTTAGCAAAAGCTAACGGATGACCCCGCTCATGTGGTTCGACAAGCTCACCATGAGCGGGAGCAAACAACCCCGCTCACCCTGAGCCTGTCGAAGGGAGTGAGCGGGACACTTCTCATCACGTCAACGAAGTTAGATAGCGATAAGAAATATGGCTATTTCTGACGAAATAAAAGAACGCCTGGACATAGTAGAGGTGGTGGGCAGCTATGTGCCTGGCCTAAAGAAGGCGGGGCGCAGCTACCATGCCCTCTGCCCTTTCCATACGGAACGCACGCCGTCCTTCGTTGTCTTCCCTGAGCGGCAGAGCTGGCGTTGCTTCGGCGCTTGCGCCACCGGCGGAGACGTGCTGTCATTTGTGATGCGCATGGAGAAGATGAGCTTTACGGATACGGTGAAGCTCCTGGCTCAGCGGGCGGGATTGGCGTTGCCCCAGCGGCAGGAACGAAAAGAGCGCAATGTCCTGTACCAGATCAACGAGGCCGCCGCCGCCTACTTCCAGGAGCTTTTGTGGTCGGTGCCAGGCATGGCGGTCCGCGCCTATCTTCAGCAGCGTGGCGTGGAGACGGAGGCCGCAAAGCGGTTTCAGCTTGGCCTCAGCCCAGGGGGGCGCTCCACACTGCTGGACCACCTTACGGCGTTGGGCTACTCTCTGGAGCAGGTGCTGCGGGCTGGCCTGGCTACATCCCGCGATGAAGGCTCGCCCAGGGACCTGTTCCATGGCAGGCTCATGTTCGCTATCCACGACGACCAGGGCAACCTGTCAGGGTTCGGAGGGCGTTCCCTGGACGGCTCGGACCCCAAGTACCTGAACTCGCCCCGCACCGAGGTTTTCGACAAAGGCCACATCCTTTATGCCTTTCATTTAGCCAAGGCCAGCATCAAGGAGCATGGCGAGGTGGTGGTAGTGGAGGGGTACATGGACGCCTTGGCAGCCCACCAGCACGGTTTCGACAACGTGGTGGCCTGCATGGGCACCGCCCTCACCGAGCACCAGGTGTCATTGCTGCGAGGCGCTGGTCGCAGCTTTGTTCTGGCCCTGGACCCCGATGCCGCCGGCAGGCACGCAACCTTCCGCGACCTGGTTGAGTCGTGGCACGCCCTGGAACGGCAACTGGTGGGCAGGCGAGGCAACGTATCCATATACCAGCCCACCGCAGACCTCTCGGCCATCCGTGTAGCTCTCATGCCCCAGGGCAAAGACCCGGACGAGGTAATCCGCCAGGACCCGGAGCTGTGGCGGAGCCTGGTGTCGCAGGCGTTGCCCCTGGTGGACTATTTCCTGGCCTCGGCGCCGGAGCGGTGGGACCTGTCCACCAGCGAAGGGAAGGCAGCGGCGGCTCAGGAGCTTTGGCCTGTCATAATGGCCATCCAGAACGCCTTTGAGCAGGAGAAGTACCTCCGTCGTCTGGCCGATGCCCTGGGAGTGCAGCCAGCCACCCTGGAGGCCAGCCTAGGCAGGCCACGGAGCGTTGCGTCGCCCCGCAGGGGTCGGGCGTCCACTCCCAGCGCTTCCACCACGCCGTTTGAGGGGGAGCACCACGACACGCTGGAGGAGCACTTGCTGGCATTGCTGCTCCAGTGGCCTGAGCTACGCCAGCAGGCGCAGGAGGTGGAGCCTCAGTCCCTTGAGAGGTGGGAGAACCGCCAGCTCTTTACTTTGTGGATTGAATGCTCTAAAATAGATAAGTTTCAGGATACGCTGGAGGAGGACATCCGCCAGCAAGCAAACTATCTTATTGCTCTGCCCCTACCCCCTATGGACCTGCGCCGCCGAGAGCAGGCGGTAAAGGAGTGTATCCAACGACTTGAAGAGAGACGACTCCGGCGTCTGAAAGCTGAGGAGGCGCTTCTACTGGAGGGTTGGAACGAAGCAGGGGATGGTGGAGAGCCAAGGGATTGGGAACAGCAGAGTCTGGAGACCAACGAAAAGCTCAGACGCCTCTTTGGTGAGAGAGGCGGATACCAACGTCCTGCAAGGGGCCACTAGCAGGCTGCTGAAAAAGGAGAGCCCAGAGGGGCGAAGCCCCGTTGGTGGGGGTTTGGGGGTATCCCCCAAATCTATTTTCCCTCCCATTTCCTGACTAGAGCTTGTCCTTGAGCGTAGCGAAGGAAAGAGGGAAAAAGGGACGGTCGAGAGAGTTTTTCATCACCCTGCTAAGGAGACGAATGCGAAAGCGAGCACAACAGCATGAAGAAGAGGACCTGATCACGGAGCCGGCGGACGGTGTTTCCAGGGAGGAAGTCCGCGAACTGCTTCCATCGTCCTCATTTGAGACAGGCAGCGAGGGGGAACCCCTGGCCGTCCATATAGAGGACACAGCCATTGCGACTGCGGAAGCTGAGGTCGAGGAGGAGTGGGCGGAAGGTTCCGAACCAGCCGTCGCCGTAGGGGAGACGACTGCCCTGGAGAAGGCCACCCTGACGGCAGAGGACCTAGAGGTGGCTGAGATCATTGATGACCCGGTACGGATGTACCTGCGGGAGATCGGCAGGGTCACGTTGCTCACCGCCAAGGATGAGCGGCGGCTCGCCCGGGCCTTTGAAAGCGGCCTCTATGTAGAGAAGCTTGAAAAGGAGCTTGCGGCTGCTCTGGGCAGGCCGGCCAAGGCAGGGGAGATTGTGATGCGCCTGCTTACCGAGTGCTCCCGGCTAGAGTATGTGGCGGAGGTGGTGGCATGGAAGAGTGAGCTAGCCTGGCCCATCTCCCTTCAGACAATAGTCAATGACCCGCAGTTCCGGGCCATAGTGGACGCCGCCATAGACCACGAGAAGATGCAGGTGCTGGCAGACCATGCCGGCAAGACTCTGGAGGAGATAGAGAAGGGTGTTATCCACCTCTCCCTTACCAGCCGCCTGCTCCCTCCGGAAACTCTGGAGATAGTGGGCGAAGATCGAAATCTGGAGGAGCTGGCAGAGCTGGTGGCGGAGGGGGCTCTGGACCAGCAGATGGACCCCTACGAGTATCTCTTTCGCCTGCACTGGGAGCCCATTAAGGCCGAAGGCCGCGCAGCCCAGCAGCACCTGGCGGAGGCGAACCTGCGATTGGTGGTCAGCGTAGCGAAGAAGTACATCGGGCGCGGCATGTCCCTCCTGGACCTTATCCAGGAAGGGAACATTGGCCTTATCCGCGCCGTGGAGAAGTTCGATTACCGCAAGGGGTACAAGTTCTCCACCTACGCCACATGGTGGATACGCCAGGCCATTACCCGGGCCATCGCCGACCAGGCCAGGACCATCCGTATACCGGTGCACATGGTGGAAACAATAAACAAGCTGCTGCGGGTCAGCCGCCGGCTGGTTCAAGAGTACGGCAGAGAGCCCACCAGCGAGGAGATTGGCTGGGACATGGACGTTCCCCCCGAGAAGGTGCGGGACATCCTGAAAATCTCCCAGGAACCCGTCTCTCTGGAGACTCCTATAGGCGAGGAGGAGGATTCCCATCTGGGGGACTTCATCGAGGACCGTGGGGCCCTGGCTCCCGCGGAGGCCGCCAGCTACCAGCTCCTCAAAGAGCAAATTGATGATGTGCTGAGCACGCTGAGCGATCGGGAAAAGCGGGTGCTTCAACTGCGGTTTGGGCTGGAGGATGGGCGCAGCCGCACCCTGGAAGAGGTGGGCCGGGAGTTCGGCGTGACCCGGGAACGCATCCGCCAGATTGAGGCCAAGGCCCTGCGGAAGCTGCGGCACCCCAGCCGCTCCAGAAAGCTGCGGGACTTCTTGGAATAAATAGTAGCGAGAAGACATTTATGAACAGGGGCGTCTGAAACAAGGACGCCCCTGTTCATAAATGGGAGACAGAAGGCTGTGAACTGTTGGGTGGAGCACAAATGAACGCCGTGAAAATCGTTGCTACCCTGGGGCCAGCTAGCACGGCGAAGGATTGTATCGCCGACTTGGTCCGTGCCGGCATGGATGCCGCCCGCCTCAGTTTCTCTCACGGATCCCATGAAGAGCACGCACAGCTTATCCGGACCGTCCGACAAGTGGGGCAGGAGTTGGACAGGCCCATTGCAATCCTGCAAGACCTTCAGGGGCCGCGGATCCGCACGGGCCCGCTGCGGAATGGGCAGCTCGTCCTCTTGCGTCAGGGAGAGCGAGTGGTGCTCACCGGGGCTGAGACTGAGACTGCTGCTGGCGTCATATCCGTTGCCCATCCCAGTCTCCATAGCCATGTCAGCGCCGGCCAACGGATTCTTCTGGATAACGGCCTCATGGAACTTCGCGTGGAGCAGGTGCGGGCAGGGTTGATCACCTGCGTTGTTGTCAGGGGAGGGGAGCTTGGAGCCAACAAAGGTGTCAATATCCCGGTTTCAGACCTGGGCATCCCTAGCTTCACTGGAAAGGACCGGGAGGACCTGGAGTTTGGCCTTGATATGGGGGTTGACTGGATTGCTATGAGCTTTGTCGGCGGTGCGAAGGACATTCTGCCAGTCCGGGAAGCGCTGAAAGCGCGGAGGATGCGGATCCCGGTAATGGCAAAGATTGAGCGCGCTTCGGCATTGAAACACTTGCCTGCAATCCTGGATGCTTTTGACGGGATCATGGTGGCCCGCGGCGACCTGGGTGTGGAGCTTCCACCGGAGGAGGTGCCAGTATGGCAAAAGGCTATGGTGGCCCAGGCCAGGTCAAAGGGCAAGGCTGTTCTGGTCGCTACCCAGATGCTGGAATCCATGATGCACGAGCTTCAGCCAACCCGGGCCGAGGCTTCCGATGTAGCCAACGCCGTCCTGGACGGCGCTGATGCGGTGATGCTCAGCGGCGAGACGGCGATTGGCTCTTACCCGGTAGAGACCGTCTCAATGATGGCTCGCATCATTGAGACGGCGCTTGCCATTTACCAGCCGCAAGAGTCAGGGCACACCGGCAGGTTCAAAGGCCCCGAAGCGGTTGCTCGAGCAGCGTGCAGCCTCGCCGCCGATATTCCCCATACTTCTATCGTGGTGCTTACCCGGCGCGGCATGACTGCCTCACTGGTGTCCAAGAACCGGCCCAAGGCTCCCGTGTACGCTCTTACCCCAACCACTGAGATAGCGCGTCAGCTTGCCCTTCGCTGGGGGATTACTCCAATCCCAATCAAGTATCCTTCCACCACAGAAGAAGCTCTGATCGTCGTAGAGAGAGTAGCGTTGCAGAGGGGCCTTGCCGGTCCTGGCGACCAGGTAATTGTCGTAGGCTCAGCCCCATTTGCTCGGCGGGGCCGCACGAACTTCATTAAGGTTCACCGGATCGCGCGATGATATTCGACGGCTGAGGCGCGGTATGCGGAAGACGTGGACATGGTGCGACAGGGACTCACCGCTGCGGTGCGTGCCAGCCTAAATTCTCGGCCTGCAACTTACACACTATGCTACGTAATAGAAGCCGCTCGCCTGCGCCATTTCATGGGGTAAGCGAGCCTTTCACAAAAACTCTTTTGGATGGCAAAAGGTGTCACCCTGAGAAACGAAGGGTTTAGGGTGACATGGCTTGGTTTACGTGTTCTGCCGGCATAATCGCTAAGACCAATGCTGAAAAGCCCCGAGAACGTTGGTGGTAATATATGGACGGCTTCGAAGCCGCCCTTCTGCTGGGGTGGGGTGGCGTCGGACATATTCAAGGGTGAGTGACCAGGACCAACCACGAATACCATTAGTCCCTGGCCCGGAGGCCCTATTATATGAGCAAAGACAATCCCGCAGACATCTCCCTGCACATGCGGTATTTGCGGGCCGAGCAAGAGGCGGCTGCCCTGTATACGGCTATGGCCCAGGCGGAGGAAGACCCCAGGCGGGCCCTGGTCTTCCGCCAACTGGCCGAGTCTGAGAAGCAACATATCGCCCACTGGGCGGGCGCCATGGGCCTTTCCGTGGACGGGCTTCCCACCTATCGTCCCAGGTTAGGCATACGGCTTCTCGGCTGGATTGCAAGGCGAATGGGCACTCATAGTCTCATATCCATTCTCCTGCGCCAGGAGGGCGGCCACCCCGACGTTTATAGAGACGAGCCGGATGCAGCCGCCATTATAGTGGACGAGGAGAACCACTCCCAAATGCTGAATGATCTGAAGGAGGGCCGCTACCTGGGTGCAGAGCTACGGGAAAAGGGCTGGCGTCGTACCGCTGCCAGGGGCATGGTGCGTGCCGCCACCATGGGCGGCCAGGACGGCGTGGTTTCCATTCTTGCCCTTACGTGGGGGGTGGCTGGCGGCACGAGCGACATCCACTTTATCCTACTGGCAGCCACTGCCGGACTGGTAGCAGGGGCCATCTCTATGGGTGCAGGCGAATATATGTCTGTCCGGGTGGACCGCGACATCACAGAACACCGCATGGCGCTGGAGCGCCGCGAGCTGGAACAGCGCCCGGACAAAGAGCGCGAGGCGCTATCGCAGATCTACGAGCTGAAGGGCCTGAGCAGGGCCGAAGCAGAGGCGCTGGCCGACCGGATAATGCAGCGCCTTGACGTTGCTCTGGACACAATGACGCGAGAGAAACTTGGTCTGGACCCGGGCAAGCTAGTGTCTCCGTGGGGTGCTGCCGTGTTTTCGTTCATTGCGTTCAGCGTGGGAGGTAGTGTGCCCGTTCTTCCTTACCTGTTTGCCTCCAGTGAAACTGCCTTCTTCCTCAGCGGAGGCCTGAGTATGCTGGTGCTGTTCGGGGCCGGTGCCTTCCTGGCAGCGGTGTCGGACAAGGCGCCGCTCTGGGGCGGAGCGCGCATGATGGCCATCGGCGGCGCCGCAGCGGTGTTCACCAACGGCGTCGGGCGCTTGGTCGGGCTTACAATGGCATAGGGCCAGGGTTTCTACTCCAACTGCTAGGCTCTAGTCCGGAGGCTCTATTATATGAGCAAACAGAATCCCGCGGACAGATCCAGGTATATGCGGTATTTACAGGCCGAGCAACAGGCGGTGGCCCTGTACACGGCTATGGCCCAGGCCGAAAAAGACCCTGCGCGGGCGCAGATCTTCCGCGAACTGACGGAGGTTGAAGGACGCCACCTCGCCTACTGGGCGGAAAAGCTTATATTGGACACCAAAGACATCCCACCGTTCAAGCCCTCCTTCCGTGTGCGGGCCCTGGGCTGGATGGCCAAGAGCCTGGGCACCAAGCGGGTGCTTCCCCTGGTGCTGCGCATTGAAGGAGAGGACACGGAGATGTACGCCGGCGACCCAGAGGCGACCCAGGTGATGGCCGACGAAGAAGGCCACTCGCGCCAGCTCCAGGAGTTGCGGGATGGGAAACGCCCAGGCAGCGAGCTGGACAGCGGCGGCTGGCAGAAGGCGGCGGGGGCCGGCGCCTTTCGGGCTGCTGTCCTGGGAGGAAACGATGGCCTGGTCTCCACTTTCAGCCTGGTATGGGGAGTAGCCGGCGGTACTTCAGACCCGGCCGTTATTCTTCTGGCTGGAGTGGCCGGGCTTCTGGCGGGGGCCTCTTCCATGGCTGCGGGCGAGTACGTATCCATGCGAGCCGACCGGGACCTGGTGGAACACCGGATTGAGATGGAGCGACGGGAGTTGCAGGAAACACCCGGGGACGAAAGGGAGGAGCTGTCGCTGATCTACAGGATGAAGGGCATGACCAAGGAGGAGGCCAATGTGCTGGCGGACAGGATAATACAAAATCCTGAGGTTGCCCTGAACACCATGGTCCGGGATGAGCTGGGCCTGGACCCAACCCAGCTAGGCTCTCCCTGGGGCGCCTCCATCAGCTCATTCTTCTCCTTCGCCCTGGGAGCCGTGGTGCCAGTGATCCCATACGCCCTGAGGCTGGGCGATAGGGCATTCCTGCTCAGCGGCGTCCTCAGCGCCATCGCCCTTTTCACCGTCGGCGCAAGTCTGGCGACGCTCACGGAAAAAGGCTGGCTAAGGGGTGGACTGCGCATGTTGCTCATTGGCATGGCATCTGCACTTGCCACATTCGGAGTGGGCCGTCTGATAGGAGTGGCTGTATCATAGAGGTCAAAGCTGCGCCCCGCACAGAGGCCCGAGGCGGGATCATGGTGTTCGGAGGAAAGGAATACGATGACTAATCTCCAAGAGTATCAAGTGGTCGTAGTTGGCGCTGGCAACGCCGCGCTGAGCGCTGCGCTTTCCGCCAGGGAAGAAGGGGCGAGCGTCCTCCTTCTTGAGAAGGCGCCGATTCATCTGCGTGGAGGCAACACATACTTCACGGGCGGCGCCATTCGCTTTGCCTTCCAAGGGATGGAGCAGCTTATCAAGCTTATCCCTGACCTTTCTCAAACGGAGATGGACTCGATGGTGGTCCCAGACTACCCGACCGCTCAGTACTATGACGACCTGATGCGCGTTACCGAGGGGCTGTCCGATCCCCAACTGGCCCAGACCCTGGTGAACGACTCCTATCCCGCTATGCTCTGGCTGCGCCAGAAAGGGGTGCGCTTTGTGCCCCTGTGGGGTCGCCAGGCTTTCAAGCTGGGGGACAAGTACCATTTTTGGGGGAACCTGAATCTGGAGGCTGTAGGCGCCGGCAAAGGCCTCTCCGACCAGCTCTTTGCCATAGCGGAGAAGCAAGGAGTGGAGATCCGGTACCAGACCAAGGCTGTGCGCCTGCTTCAAGACGACCGGGCAAGGATTCGCGGCATAGTGGTCCAGGGTCCCGAGGGGTTCCAGAACATCGCTGCCCAATCTGTTGTCCTGGCCTGTGGTGGCTTTGAAGCCAACGCAGAGATGAGGACTCGCTATCTGGGCGCAGGGTGGGAGCTGGCAAAGGTACGGGGCACCCAGTACAACACCGGCGACGGCATTCGCATGGCCCTGGAAATAGGGGCACAGCCCTACGGCAACTGGAGCAGTTGCCACGCCGTGGCCTGGGACCTGAACGCGCCCCCCTACGGCAACCGGCAGATCGCCGACCTGTACCAGAAGCACTCCTACCAGTACGGCCTTATCGTCAACATAGAAGGGAAGCGGTTCGTGGACGAGGGCGCTGACTATCGCAACTACACCTACGCCCGCTATGGACGGGAGATCCTGAAGCAGCCACAGCGGGCAGCCTTTCAGATATTCGACGCCAAGGTCACGCACCTGTGGCGCGATGAATACCGCATACCCCAGGTGACGAAAGCCGAGGCGACTACCTTTCGGGAGCTGGCAGAGAAACTGGGGATTGCTCCCGAGGCTTTCGAGCGGACTATCCAGGAGTACAACGCGGCGGTGCAGCCTGGAGAGTTCAATCCCACGGTCCTGGACGGGAAGAGTACCAAGGGTATTGACCTTCCCAAGTCCAACTGGGCCCTGCCCATGGATACTCCGCCTTACTACGGGTTTGCTGTGACGTGTGGCATCACATTCACCTTCGGCGGACTGAGAATTGACCAACGCGCCCAGGTGTGGGATACGGAGGAGATACCCATCCCTGGTTTGTACGCCGCCGGTGAACTGGTAGGCGGCCTTTTCTATAACAACTATCCAGGCGGATCGGGCCTGTGTTCGGGGGCGGTGTTCGGCAGGATCGCCGGTGCCAGCGCAGCCAGGTATGCGGTGCAGGGACAGAGATAGAAGCCAGCGTGGTGGCAGACTTTTGAAAAAGTAGCCGCTATGAGCAGGCTCTCGCTCTGCCACCCACAGATACCTTATCCCCCTTTGTCCCCCTTCTCCTGTAGGAGAAGGGGGAAGGAGAAACAGAGACCAGGGGACACCCCTGCTACCCCGGCATGGGGCACAGCCCCCTGCACCCCCAAGGGGAGGATTTCCCCAACGAACTTCGGAGTCGGGAGGTTAGGACGCTGCCGGCCTCATGCGGTACGCCTCGGGTAGCTGGGGCTTCTTGCTCAGCAGCACCAGCACAATCGCTATGACGAAGAAGAATCCGAAGGCGGTGAAGGCTGGGACGTAGGAGTGGAAGGCATCGAAGACCACGGCGGTCAGGAATGGGCCGGAGGCCACTCCTACGCTTTGAAACGGAGCGATGACGCCACGGATGGAGCCAATGGAAAGCCGTCCGAAGTAGTTGGCGTAGATGATGGAAGAGAGACTAAGCATGCTGGGAATGCCGAACCCAAAGGTCAATGTGAACAGCAGCACAGAGGTCTTGTCCGTGGCGTTCAGCAGCACCCATAGCCCCAGCAGGCCCAGAAGCAAGTTGATGACGATGCAGTAGCGCACTTCAACCCGTTCGGCGATGATACCCCATGTGAACTGGCCCAACGCGCCCAGAAGGGCAAAAAGGCCCAGGCCCACCACCGCAGTCTCGTAGGGAACGCCCTTATCGGTGAAGTAGGCTACCTGATGCACCAGGGTGGAGGCCAGGGCGAACTGCATGAGGGCAAAGGCCACGCTGAGATACCAGAAAGCCCGCGTCCTCACGGCGGCTTTCACAGGCCAGTACTCTTCCTGCACGACCTTGCGCCGCTTTCCAGCAGCCAATTCCACCGTCTTGGCCATCTTGCCTGGATCATCGCCGTCGGGCCGCAGCCCCATGTCCTCGGGCCGCCGCCTGAGAAGCAGAAAGCACGGCAGGACCACGATACCCCACGTCAAGAGTCCGAAGGTCAGCCACACGGAGCGCCAGCCATAACGAGATATGAGGTATCGGGCCAGGAAGGCTTGGGTGGCTCCACCTAGGTATGTGGCGGAGGTGGTGATGCCCACGGCGCGGCCCCGCATTCTTACAAACCAGTTGACCACGGCAACGCTGGATGGTACGCCTTGCAACGAGTTCCCAGTGATCATACGGCCAGCTATGTACAGGGCGTAGAATTGCCAGAGGTACTGCATGGAGGCAAGGCCGACGAAGACACCTCCCAGGAGTATGGAACCAGAAGTCATCAATAGGCGAGGCCCGTAGAGGTCAGCCATGTGTCCAGAGAAAGGCGCCAGGAAAGAGCTGGAAATGCTTCCGATGGTGCCAGCCAGTGTCACCTGGGTTCTGGTCCATCCTGTGTCGTCCGTCATGGGCTTGAGGATGGCTCCCAGGGCAATGTTCATAATGCCGTTGCCCAGGAGGTGGCTCAGGAAGACTACGCCTACGATGAACCATCCGTAGAAGATCTTGGGCTTTCGTAGAGCTTGTGGCATGGACGTGGCACCCTCCCGCTAGGGGCTGTTCCAATGCCGCAGTCTACCACAGCGTGGACGGATTTGTGAGACGCTGAGGTGGATTGCACTGCCGGTCTGCTCAATATCGCTGTAAGCAATATAGCTGCTGCAGCGGCCATGCCCCCGCCGAAATAGAAGGTCGACGAAGGGCCGTAGGTGTCCCAGAGCCATCCGGCCAAGACGCTCGATGGAAGTGCCATGATGCCCACCGCAGCGTTATAGAGACCATACGCCGTGCCGCGACGCCCAGAAGGTGCCAGGTCTGCAACCAGCGCCCGGCCAACCCCTTCGGTCGCTGCATAATAAAGCCCGTATAGTAGAAACAGGGCGATGATCAACGAGACATGGCTGGCCGCTCCGAAACCAAGGTAGACCAAGGCGTAGACGGCCAACCCTGCAACTAAAACTCTAGTGCGCCCAATCTTGTCCGAGATGATCCCCAATGGAGTCGAGGCAAGGGAGTGGACTAAATTGAAGCCAGCGAGCAGCAGCAGGACTTGAACTACTGACATGCCAACGTCCTGGGCGCGGAGGATCAGGAATGCGTCGCTGCTGTTGCCAAGAGTGAACAGGAGCATCGTCAGCAGAACAAGCTTGAATTTCAATGGGAAGCTGGCTGAGGCCTGCTGGGACTTTGCCGTTGCCTGCTTTGTTGACGATGGTTTTGGCTCAACAACGAATCGCCATAGCATGAATAGGCCCAAGAATGCTGGCACCGTTGCAGAGAGTACCAGGATGCGGAACGTTTGCCGGTCGAGACTGTGGGCGCCGCCTTGCGCCACATAAACGACGAGAGCTGCACCCAGGATTCCAAGGACTGCGCCGGCCGTGTCGAGGCCGCGATAGAACCCAAAGTTCTTACCCCGCTCTTTTTCCGGCGACGAATCGGCGATGAGGGCGTCCCGAGGCGAGGTGCGCACTCCCTTCCCTACGCGGTCTAAGAACCGCAGAGGGAGCACTGTGCCCCAAGCTCCCGCAAAGAAAAGGAAGGGCTTTGTTACCGCAGAGATGCCGTATCCGGCCATAGTAAGTGGTTTTCTACGGTGCAGACGGTCGCTGAGCCAGCCGCTAGGCAGGCGGGAAAGGGTAGCTGTGGATTCAGCGATTCCTTCGATAATACCAATGATGGTGGTTCTTACGCCCAGGGCGTTGGCCAGGAAGAGGGGCAGGACGTTCAGCACCATCTCACTGGAGATGTCGGTTAGAAAGCCTACAAATCCAAGGAAAAGAACGTTGCGGTTGATACCAAAGACGGTACCCTGAGCTGATTTGTCTGTGCCCGATCTTACCTGCTCCATGGTCGGTGTACCAAGCCCTTTCTCGCCCGTCTCAGTTTTCTAGTCACCAAACCGCCAACAACTGCTCCTGCCGCCGGTGCTGTGCAGGGACAGGGTTCTTATCGCAGCAGGCCACCTAGCCCACGCATACCCTTTCCCGAAGCCATTTGCTGCATCAGCTTCTGGGTCTGCTTGAACTGGTTCAAAAGCTGGTTCACTTCCTGGGGCGTGCTGCCACTGCCCTTGGCTATTCGACGTTTGCGGCTTCCGTTGAGCATATCCGGGTGTCGCCGCTCCTGAGGCGTCATGGACAGGATGATGGCCTCCACCCTCTTGATCCGGCGCTCGTCCATGGCGTCTGCGGGCAGCTTGCGGGCCACGGAGGATAGGCCGGGGATCATCTCCAGGACCTGGGTCAAAGACCCCATGCGCCGTAGCTGCTGGAGCTGTTGGAGGAAGTCCTCCATGTCGAAGGTGGCGCGGCGCATCTTCCGCTCCAGCTCCTTGGCCTGCTTCTCGTCCATCTCCTGCTGCGCCCGCTCCACCAGGGTGGCGACGTCGCCCATGCCCAGGATGCGGGACGCCATGCGGTCGGGATGGAAAGGCTCCAGGGCCTCCGGGCGCTCGCCGGTGCCCACGAACTTCACGGGCACTCCGGTGACGTGGGCGATGGACAGCGCAGCGCCACCACGAGCGTCGCCGTCCAGCTTGGACAGGATGAGCCCCGTAAGGCCGATGCGCTGGTGGAACTCCTGGGCCGCGCGGACGGCGTCCTGGCCCGTCATTGCATCCACCACCAGCAGGGACTCCGAGGGAGATGTGGCGGCCTTGACCTGCTCCAACTCCTGCATGAGGTCGTCGTCAATGTGCAGCCGCCCGCCGGTATCCACGATGGCCCAGGTGGATCCCAGAGTCCTGGCTCGCTCCAAACCGTGGGTTGCTACCTGGACGGCGGTGGAGTCGGTGCCCTCCTGGTAGACAGGGATGTCCAGTTGCTTTCCCAGTGTTGCAAGCTGCTCGATGGCGGCGGGACGGCGGAGGTCGGCGGCGACTAGCATGGGACGGAGGCCCTGGCGGCGCAGGTAGAGGGCCAGCTTGGCGGCGGTGGTTGTCTTGCCGGAGCCTTGCAGGCCCATGAGCAGGATCACCGATGGCGCTTGAGGCGATGGTGTCAGGCCCTGGTGTCCCTGGCCCAGGATTGCCGCAAGCTCCTCGTAGACTATCTTCACCACCTGCTGGCCGGGGCTGAGGCTCTGAAGCACCTGCCCATCCAGGGCGCGCGCCCGGACGCGGTCCACCAGCTCCCGGGCGACGCGCAGATTGACGTCGGCCTCCAGGAGAGCCAGGCGCACCTCTCGCAGTGCCTCGTCCACGTCCTTGTCTGTGAGGCGGCCCCGGTTGGTGAGGCGGCTGAAGACGCCGGTTAGCTTTTCGGTCAGGCTGTCGAACATGGGTGTATTGTAGCAGGCAGGCTAACGGACATACAGACACAGGGCAGACGGGCAATTAGCACTGGGATTTGTTTTATTTTTCTGAGATGGATTGGTTGACACACATTCAGCAGGAGTGATAGGCTTTGGGCCGTCAAGAATGCCGATAGCCAATTTGTTATGCCTTCTACCCTATTCAAACAGACAATCCCCGACCTAGAACTTTCCATAGAGCGCGCCACTGACCAGTGTCCCTGACGACGGGAAGTTCTTGTTCTTCTAATCAGGTGGACATTAAATGGAAGAACAAAGCTTGGAGCGCTTCCCCTGGCGTGACCATCCGGACGCCGTAGAACTTGGTTTAGACCATTACCTGCGTCTTATTGAGCGGCGTTTGCGGGGAGAAAACGTATCCCTGGTGCAGGCACTACGGGAGTTTTACCAGCGGGAGCTAGGGATCGCCCTACGTGAGACCCAGGCGAGGGGTCTAATGCATCGGGAAAGTTCAGTTTTCATTGACTATGTTCAGCAAACGACTGGGGAGCGGCTTATACCCAATGTGGAGTATTGGGAAACTCTGGGATTAGAAGCCTTTCTGGATTGGAGACAGAGATTCTATTCAACGAGAGATGTGGTTGCCGTAGACTTAGATCAGGAACGCCTAATGGCTATTGAAAACCGTAGTGCAGGACGAGAAGGGCCGGTAGAACGACGCACGACAGTAACCAGGCAGATATATAGGGATAACGCTCTTAGCCGATTCCTCAAGTATCTCTATCAATCTCAATGTCAGATTTGCAGGTTTTCGTTTCCTCTCCCGAAAGGCGGCGTATATGTGGAATGTCATCACATCCGTCCGCTGGGCAATCCGCATCAAGGGCCTGACATAGAAACCAATATGCTTGTCTTGTGTCCGAACCATCACGCCATGATGGACTACGGCACCATCGCTATTCATCCAGAGGCCCTGACAGTAGAGGGTATCAGACAAATGGTGTCTGAACATGTGGGACCCTTGAGTTTACGCAAACATACTCTGGCTAAGGAATTCTTGGAGTACCATTATATGAACCTTTTTGGTCGGTAGCTGTCCACACTTGACAACCTCCGTCTTGGCGCGATAATAGCGCGACTTTCATAAGTTGGTGTTGCCACAGACGGAGGCGAGTCGTGACTAAGTATTTCTGTCCATATCATGGCTGTGAAGCAATTCCACGTTATGAGGGTATGGTACACGTCTATGGTGGAGTCGTTTTTGATTGTGCCCATGGATGCATATGGACATTCTTTGGAGGTCTGGATACCCCGATTTGGATCGAGGGGGAGCACTATTACAAATGGGGTGAACAAGGCGGAGTAGATTACGAGAGGTGGATTCGTTTCTGGAAGGAAGGCCTAGAAAAAGATGGGGAAGGGCGATAAGTGACCTTTGGATCAGCTTGGACAACCCCATAAGTACACCTCACTCATTCAAATCACTCATTCAAGAGAAGCTGCCCCCAGCCTTTCAAACAGTGGAAGATGAGTTGAAGGGAAACCCCGCTGTAGGGCTACTCAGAGAGCAAGTTGTTTTAGGGATGCTTATTGCCTTCCTTGGTGGTAGCAACGTCCGCATCTCGGAAAGCGGCGTAGAAGCCGATATAGATTGCCATGTGGATAATCAGCCCCTCTCTATCAAGACCGTGTCTTTCTCTGGTGGTTTACGGCTGAAGTGGACATCTAATGCTGTCAAGGCCCGGGAGTTTATGCAGGCTTACCAGCCATTGAGCGACCTCTTGGTCATAAGGATTGCTTGGGGAAATTCTGGCTCTGTCCGCTATATCCCTCTGTCATCCCAACAAAGTACGTTCCACAGACTACGCGAACGCTATCTGGATTACCGCGCTGGAACCAATACACGGGGAGTAAATCTATCGGCAGAGGCCGAAGCCTCGCTGAATCGCCATCCTGATAGCATTGCCTTACCTGTTTCCTGGCAACGTTCTGAGGTAAATGTGAACCCTGTGGACAAATGGGTAGAGTACTGGAGGCTTTAGCGGCTCACACCTTGTCCACCTCTTCCATGAGGGCGGTGAGCATATCGGCCTCGGGGACGACGCGCACCTTCTGGCCTTTGCGGAATATGACGGCGCGGCCCGCTCCGGCGGCTATGCCAACATCGGCGTCCTTGGCCTCGCCGGGGCCGTTGACCTCGCACCCCATGACGGCCACCTTCACGTGCTTGTCCATCTTCTTGAGCAGGGCGTCCACGGTGTTGGCCAGCTTGATGACATCCACGTCGGCGCGGCCACATGAGGGACAGGCCACCAGGGTGACTCCCTTTTGGCGCAGGTTCAGCGACTTCAGTATCTCGAAACCGGTGGCCACCTCCTCCCGTGGGTCGTCGCTGAGGGATACGCGTATGGTGTCGCCGATGCCTTCGTACAGCAGCACGCCAAGCCCTATGGCGCTGCGGATGCTGCCCGACTTGGCCGTTCCAGCCTCGGTGATGCCCAGGTGTAAAGGATAGGGCACCAGCTCCGCCAGGCGGCGGTACGCCTCCACCGTGGTGTACACGTCGAAGGCTTTCATGGAAATCTTGATCAGGTCGAAATCCAGGGCTTCCAGGATGCCGATCTCCCACAGCGCCGTATCCACCATGTGGTCAACGACGGAGTATTCGCCCTCTGCGGCCTTGCCTGCCTTGGGGAGAAGGTTGACGCCATCGGAGAGGCGATGCAGCGACCTGGTCCTGCCGATGCTGCCCACGGGAGGCAGGCTGCCGAAGTTGACGCCGATGCGTATGGGGACCTGCCGCTCTTTGGCGGCCTGCACCACCTGCTTGACGCGCTCCGGGTCGCGGATGTTGCCCGGGTTCAGCCGCAGGCAGTCCACGCCGGCCTGGATGGCCTCCAGGGCAAGCTGGTAGTGGAAGTGGATGTCGGCTACCAGTGGAATCTTGATCTGGCGCTTGATCTCCCGTAGCGCCTGGGCAGCCTCCATGTCTGGGACGGCGCTGCGGATTATCTCGCAGCCAGCCTCTTCCAGACCCTTTATCTGGGCCACGGTGGCCTTGACGTCGCGGGTGTCCGTCTTGGTCATGGACTGGACGGTGATGGGGGCATCGCCTCCGACCTTGACGTTGCCTACGTATACTGGCTTGGTTGGTCTACGGCGCATGGTGCGCTCCTTGCTGGGGGTGTCTCAGTATAACAGCCTTGACCCAAAAGTCCTCGGCCTCACCCCCTTGGTCCCCCTCTCCGACGCGGAGAGGCGGAGAAAAAAGAGGAGCAAAGGGGAACACCCCCTTAGACCCCTGGCAGGAAACCTCGGTTTCCTGCACCTTCCTGACTGTTGGGCAACGCGCAGTATACCAGGGGCCTAGCCGCCCAGCAGGCTTTCGCCACGGATGATGCGGCTCACGTCAGCGAAGGTTATTATCAAGACCAGGGTAATGAGCAAAACAAACCCAACCATGTGTACCAGGCCCTCTTTTTGGGGTGGGATTCGCTTGCCGCGCCGAACCCACTCAATGGCCACAAATAAGATGCGGCCTCCGTCCAGGGCCGGGATGGGCAGTATGTTGAATATACCCAGGCTCAGGCTGATGATTGCCGTCAGGTTCAAGATAGCTATGGCCCGTTCGCCAACGGAGATGTCCCGTGCCTGGGCTACCTCTCCGACAACGGCGGCCATCCCCAGAGGCCCGGTGACCTGGGGGGCGCTGCCCCCCGTCGCCCATTTGCTGAACTCGTTTTTCGTCAGCACCAGCACATCCCACATGCTTTGGAGGCCCGTGATGGGAGCCCTCCAGAAAGGCTCCGCCCTGCTCTCGATACGGTTGTTCACAATGCTGATTACGACGCCAGTGGCGCCCTGGCCCTGGGGAGGATTGAACCGCGGGACAAGGTTAACGGTCAACGACTGGCTGCCTCGATGAATAAGCCACGACGTCTGAGCGCCTAGCTTGAGGTTCACCCGGTATCGCAGGTCAGCGTAGTTATCTATGGTATGCCCGTCTGCGGCTGCTATGATGTCGCCCGGCAGGATGCCCGCAAGCTGGGCGGGCGAACCCGGAGTTATGTCTACCACCTTCACCTCTCCCACGGCCACATCCTGGGGTATCATAGCCAGCACGCTGAGGAGCAATAGCGCCAGCACCGCGTTCATGAAGGGCCCGGCAGCCATTACCAGAAAGCGGATTCCCTGGCTTTTGCCTGCCAGGCTGCGTGGTTCCGATGGGTCCTCTTCCCCAGCCAGTTTGACAAAGCCGCCCAGGGGAACAGCGTTCAGCGTGTACAAGGTTTCGCCGTGGCGGATGCCCCAGAGCCGGGGCGGAAAACCCAGGCCAAACTCCAGGACCCCTACGCCGGCGGCCTTTGCCACGGCAAAGTGCCCGGCCTCGTGAATGAGGACCACGATGACCAGGATGGCAATGAATATGAGAGCAGATATGACGATTGCAAACATATCTAAACCTTGGCCAGCTCCAGGGTACGGCGGCGCGCCCAGGCGTCGGCATCCATGATGTCTTCAAGAGAGGCGGCGCTTCCTGGACGGTGCTCGTCCACCACCTTTTGCACCAGGGTTGGGATCTCAGTGAAGCCTAGCTTGCGCTCCAGAAATAGGCCCACGGCCACTTCGTCAGCGGCGCAGAGGGCGGCAGGATAGGTCCCACCCGCCTGGGCAGC
>JAUSCR010000185.1 GCA_030651175.1 Dehalococcoidia bacterium | reverse complement strand
GAAGCAGAAGGCATCGGACGTCCACATGGTCCCCCAGCCTGACTCGGCCCGGGTCCTCTTCCGCCTCGATGGGGTCCTGCAGCACAAGTCCGTGTTGCCCCTCACCCTGCACGAGAACATGGTCTCCCGGATTAAGGTGCTGGCGGGCCTGGACATCGCCGAGAGGCGGCGGCCCCAGGACGGCAGCTTCTCCATGCAGTTCGGCGAGCGGCGAGTGGACTTCCGCATAGCCACCGTGGGCACCACCTGGGGAGAGATGATGGTGATGCGAATCCTGGACCGGTCGGGCCGGGTTGTGTCGCTAGAGGAGGTGGGACTGGACTCCACACCGCTGCAGGTGGTGCGTCAGCTGCTGTCCATGCCCCACGGGCTGATCCTGGTCTCCGGCCCCACTGGCTCGGGCAAGACCACCACCCTGTACGCGGCGGTTGCGGAGCTGGTGTCCAGCCGGGGGAACATCATGACCATCGAGGACCCGGTGGAGATCCGCATGGAGCAACTGAACCAGATTCAGGTGAACCCGGAGGCGGGGGTCGACTTCGCCGCCGGGCTCAAGTCCATCATGCGACTGGACCCTGACGTGATACTGGTGGGGGAGATTCGGGATGGGGAAACGGCACGGACAGCGGTGGATGCGGCTATGACGGGGCACCTGGTCATGGGATCCATCCACAGCAACGACGCCGCCTCAGCCATCGTCCGGCTCATCGAGATGGGGGTCGAAGCCTACCTGGTGGCCACCTGTGTGCTGGGCACCGTGGCACAACGCCTGGTGCGGAAGGTCTGCCCCCAGTGCGCTCAGCCGACGGAGCCTGGGGCCATGGAGAGCATCGTCTACGAGCAGGAGATGGAGGAGGAGGCCGGCCAGTTCTCCGTGGGTAAGGGCTGCAACTTCTGTGACTGGACCGGCTATACTGGCCGGACAGGGGTCTTCGAGGTGCTGGCGGTGTCGCCGGAGGTGCGCAAGCTGATCCGCTCCGGCACCACCGGGCAGGAGATTCGCCAGCGGGCAGAGGCCGAGGGCTTGATCCCCCTGCGGAAGGCGGGTTTCCTGAAGGCGAAGCAGGGGGTCACTACCCTGGAGGAAATCCTCCGCAACGTCCACACCATTGAGTAAGGGAAGGGCGAGGCTATGCGAGTAAGTTACGAGGCGTTCACCTGGGCCGGCGGGCGAGTGAGGGGGGAGGTGGAGGCGGAAACCGAGGTGGCCGCCTACGATGCTCTGAGGGGGCAACAGCTCGTCCCCTGCCGGCTGCAAGAGTTGCGACCGCGGCGCTCTCTGGTGCAGGTGCTGCCAGCCCTGTTCAAACCGAAAGAGCAGGTAGTCGTCGACTTCACCCGCCAGTTATCTACCCTGCTGCGTTCGGGTGTTCCCCTGCGCGCCGCCCTCGTCGGCTTGCGGGATGGGGCCCAGAACGTGGGCCTGCGGGAGGCGCTGCGGCAGGTGATACAGGGCATCGAAGAGGGGATGAGTTTCTCCGCTGCCTTTGCCCGGCATCCTACCGTGTTTCCCAAATTCTACGTCCGGCTGCTCCAGGTGGCCGAGGCGGCAGGGGAGCTAGGCCTCCTCCTGGGCCAGATAGCCCAGTTGCTGGAGCGACAAAAGGCTCTGAGGCAGCGAGTGCGGAGTGCCCTGGTCTACCCGGCCATGACGCTGGGGATAGCCATCGTCTCCCTCTTTGTCCTGGTGAGCTACTCCCTTCCGGCCCTCATCAAGCTCATCAGTGGCTTCGGCGGGGAACTGCCCCTCGCCACGCGGCTGCTCATGCAGGGGGCGGAGTTCCTGAGGGCGTATGGGGTCTACGTCATGGGCCTTGCCCTGGCTTTTGGCGTTGGTAGCGTTGCTCTACGGCGCACGGACTGGGGGGACCGGGTGTGGGCCCGGGCGCTCCTACAGGTGCCCATCGTGGGGAAGACCGTGCTCCTGAGCAACATCGTCACCCTGATGTCCACCTTGGGCACTCTGCTCCGCAGCGGGGTCCCCCCAGTGGAGTCGCTCCGCCTGGCGGGGCAAGAGACCGGCCACATCGTGGTGCGCGAGGGTGTGGAACAGGTGGCGGCTGAGGTGTCCGCGGGCGGGCGTCTGAGCCAGGCGTTCGCCGGGGCCGCGCTCTTCCCGCCACTGGTGGCCCAGGCGATGCGCTCGGGAGAGACGACCGGGACGCTGCCCCAGACGGTGGAGGGCCTGACGGAGTATTACGAGAAGGAGCTGGAGAGGGCGGTGGCCCAGGCCGTGGAGCTGATCACGCCCGTGATGACCGTGCTCGTGGCTGGATTTGTCGGGTTCGTAGCCGTGGCCGTCCTGTCCGGCATCTACTCCACCCTGGGGTCCATCAAATGAAACAGTGGACCGCAAGGTGGAGAAGAGCGCCCCAGGCAAGCTGGCGCGCCGTACCCGGAATGAACCTGCTGGAGGGCGGGGGCCGCGGGCGCCCGTGGGTGGTTCGGGCAGGCCTGGCCCTCCTCTTGCTGGGGAGCGTCTACCTGCTCTATAGCCTGTACCAGGATGGGACCACCCTGCAACGGGAGATGGACGGGGCCAGCAGCCGCCTGAAAGCCACTCAGACCGAGTTGGCCTCCCAGCGCGACGAGGTGAATCGTCTGGAAGCCGAACTGAAGGCGCTGAGGGAACGCCCCCAGACTCCGGAGCGCCTGCCCCAGCAGCCGGGAAGCAAACGGTGGCAGGCGGCCCTGACAGCCCTGGAAAGGCTCGAGGGCGACGGGGTGCAGTTCCAGTCATTGCAGGGGAGCGCCGGTGGTGAGCTGACAGTGGTGGCCGTGGCCGTGGGGGAGCAGCCCCTGGCGCGGCTGCAAGGACGGCTCCAGGAGGCGGGCCAGCCCTTCGAACTCCAGAGCGTCCAGTGGAAGCAGGACAAAGAGGCGCTTATCCTTACGGCAACCCTGCGGGTGAGGGCTTCACCGTGAGGGGCCGATTGCGCCAGTGGCGGGCCCTCCTCTCCGTGGAGGGGGCGCTGCTCCTCCTGGTGTTGATCATGGCGGGAGCAGTGCTATACCAGACTCAGCAAACAGCGGGGTTGCGCACCGAGCGGGCGGCGGTAGAAACGAAGTTGGCCCAGGCCAAACAGAGCCTGGCCAGTTTGAAGGCCGGGCCGGACCCGGCGGTGCTGCAGCAGCAGATCCAGGCATTGCAAGCCAGCCCCCCCCCAGGCCAGACGCTGCCCCCGCGACGGGACGCCCTGGCGTTGAGCACGGCGCTGACGGACTATGCCGCCCAGAACGGCCTCCGGATCGTTGCCCTGAGCACGGCAGAGGGCACGATACCAGGTGCCAGAGAGGGGGAGAAGGTTCCCGCCGTGAATGTCGTTCTGGAGGTGCAGGGCCCTCTGGCAAAGCTCATCGGACTCCTCCGCGCGATGGACGGCTTCCCCACGGCGATGGTGCAACGCCAGGGGTTCAGCGCCGGGGGCGATGGTGTGTGGCATGCCAAGCTGGAACTTGCGATGCCCTACCGTCCAGGCTAGGGGAGGGAATGAGATGCGTCTACCATGGGACAGGGAAGGGCGGCAAGTTCTCACCTTGACCATCGAGCAGGGCGCAGTGAAGCTGGTCACTGCCCAGCGCCAGCGGGTGCTTGACTATCGCCTCCAGCCTGTGAACCCGGCGTTCTTCCGAGAAGGACTGCCGGCCCAGCCCAAACGGGTGGCCAAGGTCATTGCCGGCGCCGTGAAGGAGTTCGGTGGCTCCATCGGGAGGGTCGTTGCCACCGTTCCTGGATTTCAGAGCATGTTGCAGGTCCTGGAGTTTCCCCAGGCCCGAGGGCTGGACCCGCGGGAGGTCATTCCCCAAGAGGCGGCCCGGGCCATGGGTATCCCCCTGGAGCGTTCAGTCCTGCGGTGGCACCGGCTGCCCGACTGGCAGGACCGAACCCGGTGGCTGGTTGTGGCAGCGCCCCGGCGCTCGGTGGAAGTGCTGTTGGAGACGGCGCGCCAGGCTGGTTTGCCGTTGCACGCGATGGAGTTGCGGCCCTTCGGTCTGGCCCGGGCAGTCAACGTGCCCGATGCCATTGTCGCCTGGCTCGGCGTCGACGGCGCGGATGTGGTGCTGGTCCGCCAAGCCGCTCCTGTGGCCTACCTGAGCGTAGCCTGGGGAGCCGAGGTCACCGAGGGGGCCG
This sequence comes from Dehalococcoidia bacterium, assembly GCA_030651175.1. GTDB lineage: Bacteria > Chloroflexota > Dehalococcoidia > Lucifugimonadales > SHYF01 > SHYF01. The sequence continues at coordinate 2,635 of JAUSCR010000185.1, read as the reverse complement.
TTCTGGTGGAGCGTCTCGCCCAGATGGTAGAGCAGACCCTGACCCGGTACGAGGCCTCCAGTCCTGAGGGTTGGGTGGCCGACGATGTTCCTATTTTGGTATGCGGCGTGCCCGCCGGCCTGGAGGGCGAGGTGGGACCCGGCGTCGCCGCTACCCTGGGCCGGGAGCTACAGGCCCTGCGGCCGCCCGTGGAGGCACCCGAGGACTTTCCCGTGCAGGAGCTGGTCATAAACCTTGGGCTGGCCCTGCGGGAGGCGTAGCATATGCTTGGCGTGCTGGCCTTTCTCCTGGGTGCCGCCGTGGGCAGTTTCCTCAACGTGGTGGTTGATCGGTTGCCGCGAGGACAGCCAATCCAGGTGTCGCGCAGCCGATGCGACGCATGTGGAACGGCGTTGGCCCCCCGGGGCGGGGTGGTCGTCCTCCTTGGGGGCGACTACATCGCCGCGTGGTACATCCGTCTTGCTGGAGGGTTTGCGCTGTGACAGCCCCACAGGCACGGAGCGCGTCCCGGCTGCAGTCTGTATGGGGCGTCTACCGGATGCGCCTCTACCAGGCCTTGGCGGCGTATCGCTTCTTCGCCTTTGCCCTGGGCGTCGGCGTGTACTTCATCCTAGGCGTAGGCGCCGCCCAGGGCCTGCGCCTGGAGCTCCGCGTGATGGTGGGGCTTGTCGGGCTGGCCTCCGCCGCCAGGGTGGTGGCGCCTCCTTTCCACCTCATTCGCAAAGAAGCTGTCGAGACGGCGCTCCTGGCCGGTGAGATGGTGCTCAACCTTGCCCTGGTGCTGGCCACCGGGGGACTGAACAGCCCCTTCCTGGTCTACAGCCTGAGCCCGGTCATCTCGGCTGCCCTTCTCTCCGCGTTCTGGAGCACGGCCGGCCTGGGCCTTCTTGCCGCTGGGGTGGTGGTGGGGGCCCATGGAGTTGCCTCATTGGGAGTGGGCACGTTGCCTAGGCTCACCTCGGGGAACTACCTGGTCTTCGCCATCCTGTACACAACGTGGGTGGCCCTGACTGCCCTATTGCCCTTCCTCACCAACGCGAACCTGGAGCGTCGTCAGCGGGCCCTGGCCGCGGCGGAGGAACGCCGCAAGATCCAGCAGGACATCCATGACGATGTGGCCCAGACCTTGGCCTTCCTCTCGTTGAAGGCACAGCGGGCCGAGCAGCATATGGATCAGGCAAGGGGGGTCCTGAGTGCCCGGGACATCGGGGACATCGCCCAAGGGCTCCGGCGGGCCTATCTGACCTTGCGGGATTTCCTGGATGTTACGGAGGGGGATCTGTCCGGGTCCCTGAATGATGCCTTCCAGAAGGTTGCCGACTCCTGGAGGCAGGCAACGGGTCTCCCCCTGGAGTTCCGTGGCTTGGCGGGTAGCGAGCCTCCCATCTCGCCGGGGGCCCGGCGTCATCTCCTCCAGATCACCAGGGAGGCGCTGGCCAACGCAGCCAGGCACGCAAGGCCCACCAAGGTCTGGTTGACTGTGGAGCGGGTGGACGAGGCCCTCCTGCTGCGGGTCAGGGATGATGGGGGCGGCATTCCGCCGAGGCAGCCCCGGGGGCTGGGCCTGACCGGGATGGAGGAGCGGGCCAAGCTTATCGGGGCGGCGCTGGAGATCCGGAGCCAGCCTGACAAGGGCACGGAGGTTCTCGTTCACCTCCCATTGCCCAAGAATGGAGGGGCCTCGTGAGCCCCCTGCGGGTGCTGGTGGCGGACGACCACGCCATCTTCCGTCGGGGGCTCGTGGAATTGTTGGCCGAGGAGCCGGACATCGAGGTGGTGGGGGAGGCGGCGGACGGCCGTGAGGCGATGGCGCGGGCGGAGGCGCTGGCCCCGGAGGTCATCCTCATGGACGTGGCCATGCCGGGCACCGATGGCGTGGCAGCCACCGCCGCCCTGTGCCAGCGGGAACCCCCGCCCAAGGTGCTGATGCTCACCGTGGCCGAGGACCCAGACACGCTGTTCCGGGCCATGGCCGCAGGAGCCCGGGGGTACGTCCTGAAGACCGCCAGCCCTCAAGAGATTCTGGACGCCCTCCGCCAGGTCGCTCAGGGATGGGTGGTCATCTCCCCTACCATGGCCCCTATGCTGCTGGGCCACCTGCGCGGTGGTGGTCGGGACGCCCCACACCCAAGCAGCCTCCAGCAGATCGAGACACCCCTCACGCCGCGGGAGGAGGAGGTCCTCCGTCTCATCGCCCGGGGCCTTACCAACCAGGAGATCGCTCATGAGCTGGTCATCTCCGTGGACACGGTCAAGAGCCATGTCCGGGCCGTCCTGGGCAAGCTCCAGGCCAGTTCCAAGCGGGAGGTCACGGCCTGGGCCCGGGCCCAGGGGGTGGCCTGATGGCGGCGATGCTGGCGGAGGGCGGGGCAATAGTCAGGTATGAATGCGGCATTCATCATGGAAGACAACGTAAAACCCGGTACACACGAAGGGACGCCTCTGGGAATCAGGAAATTGGAATCTTGTCGGCGGGGGTACGGGTGGCCACGCTGGCCCTGTTCACTGACACTGCGTCTGTGGCGGCCAACACCTTTAGCACTGACACGGTGGACATCTCTACGAGTCCCACCACGGCCCTGATAACCTTCAGCACCATGGCGCCTGGGGACAAGGTCACCGCCCCGATTACGGT
>JAUSCR010000178.1 GCA_030651175.1 Dehalococcoidia bacterium | reverse complement strand
TACCTGGGCGTCTATCTCGCCGGTGTTATCGCCCAGCTCCTCGGCTCTGGCGGAGATGACCAGCTTTCCTGGAGTGCCGGGGGTTATCTGAATGCGAATTATGCCACTGCCGTCGCGGGCAAAGATGGCGGCGGCGCGCACTGCCCGGCTGAGATCCTGTAGCTTGACCACGGTGCGGGTGCCGAAGCTCTGCGGAATGAGCTGCTTGTAGTTGGGGAAGGTGCCCTGCACCAGTTGGGAGACAAGCTCCATGTTCTTCATGCGGAACATGACCTGGCTGCGCTGAGGGGTGACGGTGAACTCCAGCGGCTCTTCCTGGTCCAACAGGAGGCGGTTTAGCTCTGTGAGTGTCCTGCCGGGGATGATGAAGCTGATGGGGCTGGGGATGGGCGCGGCCAGCTTGGCTGTGTGCACGGCCAGGCGGAAGCCGTCGGCGGCGGCGAGAGTCACGGTGTCGCCTTCCATCTCTACTTTCACGCCGGTGAGGACGGGTCGCGAATCCTCCGTGGCGGCGGCGAACGCGACCTGGTTGATGGCGGTGCGCAAGGTCTTGGGCAAGATGCTGATGCCAATGCCTTCCGCTACTGATGGTATGGGAGGGAACTCATCGGCATCGGTGCCCAGGAGACGGGCTTCGAACCTGCCACAGGTGAGATGGATGCCCAGTGGCTTGGGCGTCATGAAGATGTCCACCGGCCCGGCAGGCAGGGAGCTGACAAAGTCGGTCAGCAGGCGGGCTGGGACTGTGATGGCGCCATCGGCCTCAATCTTGCCGCCTATCCATGTGTTGATGGCGATTTCAAGATTGGTGGCGGAAAGCTTGAGCCGCCCCTGGTCGGTGGCCAAGAGTACGTTCTGGGTAACTGGCAGGGTCGTACGCGTGGCTACGGCTCGACCGACGATGTTCAATGCTCTGTTCAGGTTCTCTTGCAGGCAGGTAAACCTCATTGTGCACCCCCGTTGAAACTGAGAGTAGTATAGGAGTGGTGGCGTGGAGCGTCAACGCGCGCTGGCTGTTGTTTTGGAGCGACTTGGGCCCGCTCAGTTGAACAGCCCTTGGTACCATCGGAAAATGGTGTGTCCCCAGAACAGGCCAGCTACTCCGGCGCCGGCCAGGAACGGGCCGAAGGGAATTGGGTCTTTGCGGCGGCGAATCCTGAGCACCATGAGGGTGGCGGCCACCATTCCACCGGCGAGGAAGGATAGCTGGAGGGTTACAATCACTGGTATGAATCCCATCATCAGACCCAGCAGAGACCCCAGTTTGACGTCTCCTGCGCCGAATCCGCCCCGGGCAAGGAGGTAAATGATGAAAGGCGCTCCGCCCCCCACCAGCACGCCTTTCAAGACCTCCAGGTATGCAGACTGAATGGAGAGGCCATGGCCGACCGGCCCCCACGGCGCTACCACCAAGGCAACGGCCATGCTGGGGTAGATGACCTTGTTGAGTATCAGGCTGTGCTCTAGATCCACCACAAACACCACGACGAGAACGCTCACGAAGGGCAGCAACACTCCTGCCTGGGCTGTGATCCCGTAGCGGAAGACCACGAAGGCGAATAGGATGCCAGTAGCTAGCTCTACCAGGGGTACCCGCCAGGGGATACGGGCGCGGCAGTGGCGGCATTGACCCCGCAACCACAGGAAACTCAACACCGGCACCAGGTCCCAGGGCGCCAGGGGCTGGCCACAGGAGTCGCAGTGGGACGGCACGGCAATTATGGACTGGCCCCGCGGGAGCCTGTCTGAACAAACGTTAAGAAAGCTGCCCACGGCTAGGCCCACCAGCCCTGCCAGGACGACCAGCGCGGCGGAAGCCGTTTCCTGCAATACCATGTTTTCTTGTGCCTTGCCGAGCGTAGCACCAAAAGAATGGGACAAACCAGGTAAGTAAACCCTTCTCTGGGCTGACAGCATATCACGTGCTTGTGGAGGCAGCGCGGCTAGAGGTTGTTCGAAGCCCCCTTACCTTCCTTCTGGCTCAGGCCGCTCAAAACGTAGACTGGCCTGAACACGGCTTCAGGCCAGTCTACGTGGTCTCTTGGAATCAGAATTGCTACTTGACTATGACCTGCCCGACCATGCCCAGAGCATCGTGGGGCACGCAGGTCAGCTTGAATGTGCCAGCCTTGGTAGGAGTTATGGTTCGCTGCGCCGTTTCCCCAGCGTTCACTACAATGTCCACGCCGGCCCCCTCTTTGATAGTAAGGCCCTCAATGGTGAAGGTGTGGTACGCTTTGGCTTTTTCGAAGACGAGGGTGTAAGTCTTGCCCACCTCTAGGTTGTAGGTATCGGGCACAAAACGGAACGGGCTCTCGGTCATCTTTATGTTGATGACTTCACCCGTTGGAGTAACCCCTGCGGCCTTGGTGGGCGTGGCAGTGGGTGAAGCTGTCCCGCCGCCGCACGCCACCACGCCGAGCATGAGCGCCGCCATCAATACGGAACCGAGGAAAAGGGTTCTTCGCACGTTGCCTCCTAGATAATCGGTCAAAATAAAAGACCCCTCCCCCATCCTTGGTTCCTCAAGTGGAAAGGGGTCTCTCCAACATGTTACTTTTATCACAATTCGCCTGAACTGTCAACATGACCCAGGTTCAGGGGCAGCTTGCTTGGGGTTGGTGGTGGGCAGGCCAAGGCGTAGCTTCCTTGGAAGGCAAACAGGCGCCAAGCAGATAGACCCCAGGATCCGCGCCGATTTGGGGCGGCTAGCCGGTCCTCTTGACCTCCAGCGACTCCCCTGGGGCTAGCGCAACGCGCCGGACGTTAATGCCCAGCTTAAGCAACCAGTAGCCCAGGGTAGCTTTGCTTACCCCCAAGGTCGCCGCGGTAGCAGTCAACCCCTGCTCGTTTATCATCTGGGGCAGCAGTCGCTCCAAGGGCTGGTTGTTGTGGGAACGCTCCACCGATGCCATCAGCTTAGTCTTTTTAGCCATCTTTCACTCCTCCAAGGGTGACATAGAAGCTCCTCCGGGCCATGTAACCCCCTCCAAGGCGACATAGCCTATGCAAAGTCTAGCCTAACGCCAATATAAAGTCAAGACTGGATATTATATTTGTATTATACAAGTATAAAACCATTTCTGGATCGTTCTTAGAGCAAGTTTGGCCGTTGTTGTTACTAGATATAGGCGAAACCTATACCTCCCGGCCGCACGGCGGGCGGGCCGTTGCGTACGACGCGTTGACGGCCCCCTACCCTGCTTGGTACACTCCCGGACGCCCCGGAGGGCCGATTATCCATGGGATCTATTGAAAACCAGCTTCTGGAATTGATCGCGCGGGTCTATGACGCGATGGGTTGGCCGGGCGTGGTGTTGCTCATGGCCATTGAAAGCGCGTCCATCCCGCTGCCTAGCGAGTTGGTGATGCCGCTGAGCGGCTGGATGCTGATCCAGGCCAAGGGCTTGAGTGCCTGGAACGTTGTGGCGGCAGGCTTCTACGGTGCCCTGGGGAATCTGCTGGGGTCTCTGGTGGCGTACTGGGTGGGTGCTTGGGGTGGTCGCCCCTTGCTGGAGCGATATGGCCGCTATGTTCTCATTAGCCGTGGGGACCTGGAGCGGGCGGACCGGTGGTTTGCCCGGTATGGTAGCTGGGCGGTGTTCCTATCGCGGATGTTGCCTGTGGTCAGGACGTTCATCAGCTTCCCTGCCGGCGTGGTCAGGATGCCGCTCCTGCGGTTCTGCGTTCTGACATTTCTGGGGTCGTTTCCCTGGTCTCTGGGCCTGGCCTACGGAGGATACGTGCTGGGGGAAAACTGGGAGGCGTTGCGGCGTGTAATGCGTCCCTTTGACATTCCAATTCTGTTGGTCTTGGCGGTACTGGTGGGGCTGTACGTTTACCGCCATGTCCGCCACTGGCGTGATGAGGCC
>JAUSCR010000163.1 GCA_030651175.1 Dehalococcoidia bacterium | reverse complement strand
AATGAAGACAAACACCCCGGGCACCTGGAAAATGGAAGGGTTGCCCGTATTCACATCCTTGAGCAGCAGGGAGTCCATGAGGCTGTTCCCGCGGACCTCTTCCACCACCGTGTTCCACTTGAACTCCAGCTTGGGGTTGCCAAAGGCCCGCTCCTGAAGGATCCGGCTGGCGCGGAGCTGGTCCCGGCGGTGGATGACTGTTACCTTGCTGGTCATCTGGGTCAGATACAGTGCCTCCTGCACGGCGGAGTCGCCGCCGCCTACCACTGCCACGGGTTGATTGCGGAAGAAGTTGCCATCGCAGGTGGCACAGTAGGAGACCCCCTTGCCGGCGTACGTCTCCTCGCCGGGGACGCCCAGCTTGTTGTGTTCCCCGCCTGTGGCGATGATGACAGCCTTGGCGGTGTACTGCCCATCGGAGGTGACCACTACCTTGAGGGTCTGGTCGGTGCGCAGGGTCTCCACCACCTCGTACTTGAACTCGGCGCCGGCCTTGGCTGCTTGTCTCTCGTAGAGCTGCGCGAGGTCGGGGCCGGTGACACCGTCAGGAAAGCCGGGGTAGTTTTCGATGACGTCGGTAAGAAGAATCTGGCCGCCGCAGGCAATCTTCTCTAGAATCAGTGTCTTCTGCATGGCCCGCGCCGAGTACAGGGCAGCGGCGAGGCCCGTGGCTCCCCCTCCAATGATGATTACGTCGTAGTCGGCTTTAGCATCTGTCATTCTTGGTCTCCCGCGAGGCATGTTCGCACATAGTAAGATGCGTTCTGGGGATGCGCCCTTGCGCCAGGCTTAGGGCAAGCTACCGGTCGGGCCAGAGGGACTGGTACTGCATGGCCTCCAGGCGGCGTATTCGTTCCTCCATCGGCGGGTGGGTGGAGAAGAGGGCGACCATTCCATCGCCCCGCAGAGGGTTCACGATGAATAGATGGGATACGGTCTCCAGCCGCTCCTTGGGTATGTCCAGAGGCCTGGCCTGGGTCCCGCGCTGGAGCTTTCTCAGTGCGGTAGCCAGGGCCATGGGCCTGCCTGAAGTCAGCGCCCCGGTCTTATCGGCCTGGTACTCCCGGGTGCGAGATATGGCCAGGCGTATCAACAAAGCTGCCAACGGCATGACGATGACGACGACCAGCAGGCCTATCATGCCTGCGGGGCTGGCGTTACGATCCCTGCGGCCCCCGCCTAAGATCATGGACCACTGGGCCATGGAAGCTATCATGGATATGGTGCCGGCCACGGTTGCCACCATAGTCATGATGAGTGTGTCCTGATTGCCCACATGGGCCAGTTCGTGGGCCAGGACAGCTCCCAGCTCCTCCCGGTCCAGGATGCGTAGGATGCCCCGCGTTGCGGCGATAGAAGCGTGGCGCTTGCTGCGACCCGTTGCGAAGGCGTTGGGGGAATCGGACTCAATGATGAATACTCTGGGCTTGGGTATCCCTGCCAGGCGCACCTGCTCCTCCACCACGCGGTGCAGCTCAGGCGTGTCTTCCTGTGTTGCCTCCTTGGCCCTGGCCATGGCCAGGACCATCTTATCGCTGAACCAGTACCCCAAAAAGTTCATCACCACCGAGATGACCAGGAAGAACAGAATGCCTCCAACGCCCCCAATCAAGTATCCAGTCAGGAGCAGCAAAAACGTGAGAAACAGGAACAAGGTCCCCGTCTTGAGCATGTTCATACCAGTTGTCTAAGGCCTCCTAAATAGAACCACCGAGACTCTCCCAGATAGATATTATACAGCACCTGTAGAAGCGGCGCTAAATACTTGACGCTACGGGATACTCACCAATATCTTTGGCCGTTGGCGTGTGTAAGGCGGCGCAGCTATTGGTTTGCTCATCTGGATTATGGCTGTGAGGCTATGACAGCCCAAGGAGCACGCCTATGGCGTGAGGGTGCAGGGTTGGCGCTAGATGGGTGATGAAAAACTCTTTCGACCATCCCCCTGTCCCCCTTCCTGGCCAGGAAGGGGGGGGTGAAAAGTATATCTGGGGGATACCCCCAGACCCCCACCAAAGGAGCTTCGCCCCTCTGGACTCTCCTTTTTCAGCAGCCTGCTAGATGGCGTAAAGGGGATTCTCTCGGGTGATAAGCCGTTCCTCTTTGGCCAGCGCCTCGCGTAGGTACTTGGGCAGGGCGAACATGCTGCGGTGGGTGATGCCGTCGTAGAAACGCAGGGGCCTGGTCACGCGGGTGGCAAGGCGGGTATCTATCTCTTGAGGGATGAGGGCGGCAGGCTCGACGTTTTCGCCAGCCAGCAAGAAGCCCCACTCGGAGCCGAAAGAGGGTACGTAGGCCCGGTAGGGGGCAACGGTTGGGAAGATAGAGCGAACGGTACGGTGGATGGCGGTAAAACCCTCATGGTAGTTGATAGGGCTGCAAGGCCCCGCATGTGCCACCATTACGCCTCCTGGGTTGAGACGCTGTCTGGCCAGACGGTAAAACTCCCGGGTGTACATAAGATAGGCGGGGCCTCCCTCCAAAGGGTCGGGGATGTCCACCACCAGCAGGTCATATTGCTCCGGATGGGTTTCCAGGTACCGGGCGGCATCGTCGTAGACCAGGGTGAGGCGAGGGTCATGGAAGGCGCCCTGATGATGGTTGGGCAGGTACTGCTGACATAGTTCCACCACCTCCTGGTCCAGGTCCACCATGACAACCTGCTCCACTGTGCGGTGGGACAAGACTTCTCGTAGCGTAGCGCCTTCGCCGCCTCCGGCAATGAAGACTGAGCGCGGGTTAGGAAGGCATGTAAGGCCTGGATGAGCCAGGGCCTCATGGTATATGAACTCGTCAGCCTCTGAGGATTGGGTTCGCCCATCCAGGACAAGGCAGCGACCAAAGGGTACTGTTTCTATGATTTCCACCCGCTGATAACGGGTTTGCCCCACGTAAATTATCCTGCTCAGGTGTGAAGCCAGGAACAGGTTGGCCGTGATGTATTCGTAGTACCACCTGGTGGGTGGTTCAACCATCGGTTAATGAGTCCTATGAGGTCACGGTGGCCAGCGTGGGGAGCAGGCCTCGCTGTAGCTCGGTTATGGATGGATCCTTGGCCTGGAACCTGTCTATCAGAAGCTGGGCCACTTTTCTAGGGGCGAAGCTTTCTCCGCAGGTGAAAACGTCCACCGCAGCGTAGCCGTATTCCGGCCAGGTGTGGATGGTCAGATGGGATTCTGCGATGGCAAGGACGCCGGTGACACCCACGGGTTTGAACTGATGAAAGGACTCTCCGATGATGGTGGCCCCCGCTGCCTTGGCCACCTCTATCATGGTAGCCCGGATGTATGGCAGATCGTTGAGCAGTTCGCGGTTACATTCTTTCAGGTCGAGAATCAAGTGGATACCTAGCGCATTCAATCTCACCCGCCCTCCCATTTTGAAGTCGGCAAACCTAGATTATAACGATGTGCGATTGTATAAGCAAGGAATGCGGTGGAGGGCTGTTCGCTTTGGGTTGATGAAGGGTAGACCCAGGTGCAAACCCCAGCGCCCAAAAACAAACGGAACCGATAAGATATGCCATGCTACTTCTTTCCTTGAGCCGGAGTGAGTACCCCTGGGGCTAAGGCTCCCGACAGCAGTCGCGCAAAGCACTCCGCTTTCTGGGCGTGATGGGCTGGAGCCCGGTCAAATAGGGTCTCCAATGCCTGAACGGTGGTGAGGGTATCGCTTTGCACCAGGACCACTGGGACCCCTTCTTCCCTGGCTTCGTGCTCTATGTATTGGACGGGCCTGTGGCCTCCGGTTAGCACCAGACACTGAGTGGGCGTGCGCAACGCCGCCATCTGGATGTCTGGCCGGTCGCCGCGTACTATTACCGCCTTGGTTTCGCTCTGTCCAAAGTAGTGGACGCCCCAGTCCAGGACCAGTCCGCCGATCATCAGGTGGTCTAGCAACTGGTCTTGCTTCTCCTCCCAGGCGTGGGCCTCGGCCAGGAACTCTCCGCCCAGGTGCTGGGCAAGCTGTCCCACGGTGACACCGAGCAGGCGCCTTTCCTCGGGCAAAACTGCTAGAACGTGGACTCCTGCCTGTTGTAGGGGTGTTATGAGGGTTGCATTGGCGTCGTGGCCCCTGTAACGTGGTACTGCGTTGATTACCACGCCTAGCAACCTGGGTTCCAACGCTCTAGCCGCTGCCAGCACATCTTCGCTGGTGAGCTTGGTGGAGTAGCGGACAAGGAGGATGGCCCGGGCGTCTGTGGCGTCTGCCATCTCACGGGCTGCGGTCACCGTTTCGCCCTGTGGGCTGGTCATTGGCGGGCCCTCCACAATGACCTCTGTGGCCTGGCCGGATAGGTGTTGGAGCATGGCCGCGATGCGTTGGCGGCTGAGGGGCAGAAGTCCTTCTCTAGCCTCCTGAAGCCCTAGCTCCAGGGGCCAGCCGGACGGAAAGGGAGAACCCTGGAGTCGGGCGAAGAATGCGGCGTCGGCATCCGGCTCAGAGGATGGTGTGGGTTGTCCCAGGCGCACCGGTTTGAAGAGCGCCGTTGTTTGGCCCCGCTGGCGCATGAGGTAGGACAAGCCGGCGCAAAAAGCCGTCTTGCCATCTCCGCCAAGAAGCGAGGTTATGTACAGAACGTTCATGCGGCCCCCGTGCATGGCAGGAAAAACCGCCACCCCTTCCGAAGCGGCGGTGAGAATATTTTATGGAGCGGAAGACGGGATTCGAACCCGCGACCTTCTCCTTGGCAAGGAGATGCTCTACCACTGAGCCACTTCCGCACGCATGGCGCCAGCCCAAGGCTGGTCACGCCTCTGTGCCGAGGGCCGGAATCGAACCGGCGACACGTGGATTTTCAGTCCACTGCTCTACCTCTGAGCTACCTCGGCGTCAAACTCATACTACGGCACCAGGTAGGGAGTGTCAAGGTGAGCATGAGTCAGGTCAGATAGGATTGTGTAATTGTGAGAGGTTTGAACTCGCTGGTTGGAGCCACTACAATGGAGGCGTGCCGAAGTGGCGAAATGGCAGACGCGACGGTCTCAAAAACCGATAACACTCGTCCCTCCCCGTCCGTCCCTATCTGCGTCCGTCCCCTCTGGTCTGACCTACAACCCACGTTTTGTATCTGCTGTCTCTTGCCGTCTTGTCCTGTTACTGGGCGTATGTTGCCAGAATGTTGCCAAGTTTTGAGCTTTGTGGCGTAGCTGATGGTTAGTAGTGCAGGCATGGGGTGAGGCTTACCGAATTGGCGTGGGTAAAGTTGGGAACCCGTGACGGTTTGGCATGGGAAAAAGCTTCTTGGGGTAGTGAAGTGGCAATGACAAGACAGATTAGGATGGTATCTTTGGCGTATGCCAAGAGGCCAGGGGGTGTCATTCCGTGCAATCATGCGCGTAAACTCATATTCTTGACTTTGCCCTACCCTCTGCTCTAAATTGACCTCATGGCTAGCCATGAACAACTCATAGGTCAGGCTGGTAAACTCCCCCCTGGCGTCCCTCTTCAACAACAGGTCGCTTCCTACAGGGGCAATCCACACCGCGCCCTCCTCGAACTACTCAAAGACCCCGACGGGTCCATCAATTCCATCCTCGCAGGGCTAGGAATTGCAATAGGCACATACTATTCATGGCGTGGTAATCTCCCTTTCTACGCAGCCACAGTAGATACAATCCGTGAACAAAAAGAATCACTACGCCGTGCCGCTGCCCTAGCTATTCTTGAAGCTCGTACCGTGCCTATCGCCGAAGCAATGGCAGAGAGGGCTGTAGGTACGGGTCGGGACGCCCAACGGGCTGGGGAGCGTATCCTGGAGACGGTGGGTGTGCTGCCGAAGGGCGGGGAGCAGCTACAGCCAGCCCCTATCCAGGTTGTGACCCATACCTATGTGTTGGTGCAACCCCAGCCCGGGTCTCAGGGCGTGGTGGTCGAGGCTACACCGATGGAGAGCGCAGCCCAGCACGTCAAGGGTGTGCTGCCGTAGGCAGGCTAGGCGGTACAAGAGATGGAGGGCGATGCCATGCCGTCAGGCTTGACCAAACAGGGTGGGGTATTCTTAGGTCGCAGGGACACATTTTCAGTCAAAACCTCCAGGTAAGCCAGGTGGTGCCAGGACATGCCGATGGAGACTGTGGAGGCTCAGGTAGTCAGGGTGTTCGGGCCGGGTAAGCGTAAGCGCACCCATTGAAACCCTATCGGAACCCTGCAGAAACCCTACAGGATACCTTCATTGGTCTATCACCTTACCACTGTCGGTTATAGGTAATGCCCTAGGTACTAGCATGGGTGGCAAATACAAAACTCCAAGAACATCCGTAAAAGGGGCCGCTGGGCCACGTTCAACCGGGCATAGAAGGCAAGAGCATTGTGTTCCTCTTCTTAGCAGCCTAGCTAGATCGTGCTCAATAGGGTGCCGTGTTTCATAGCCTCTTCCTGCCTGCCTCACGAGCCCTAGCCAAACATCTTACGTTTCTTTGCTGCCACCTTTGCTGCGTCAACCTTTGGCAAGATTGGGATACTGACCTCAAATTCATTTGACTTCACGTATTTGTCCTCTTTCCCCTCAAACCGCGCAATGAATCGTTGCTTGTCTGCCTTGGCAAGCAGTGCACCAATGCAAATCTTGTATGTCCCTGGACGAACCCACTCCGGAACTTTGAAGTAGGGGAGCCACGTGTCCTCCCCAAGCAATTCTCTCTGCCTCGGCACATATTCCGAAATGGGTTCGCCACCAATAAAAAGGGCGCACTCTGAAACCCTTACGTATTGCGCGGCGTTTACTTCCACGCTGGGAATGAGGCTCAAATAGTACACCCCAAACCGATCTCGGCTTCTGGGAAGCTTGTGGCTCACTACATTCAACGTTAGCGAGTCGGGCGACTGCTGGGGACGGGCGAGTGGTTGAATGTTTAGCGCCTCTCGCATCTGCCGGTCCAGTGCTCCGCTGTATGCGTCTTGAATTTCAGCGAACCTTTCACGGAACGATTCTGCTACCGGATTCTTTACTCTGACTCCTGCACTGGGGCTGCCTAGTGGGGTGACTTCCTCCACGCTGGCTCGTGCTTCCGTTTTCCCTGTATGCGCAGGAGTTTCTTGTGAGGAAACTCCTGTCATTCCAAGGATGGGTTTGTCTAGAAAGGCTACGACTTTACTCGTCAGGCTGGCCCAGTACGGTCTGATGGCATCAGATAAGTCGTCGACCATCTCCGACGGAAGGTCTTTCAATTCAGATCTAAGTTGTTTCGCGGTCTTCCGGTCAAGAGACAGTCCCTTGGCCTCAAATTCCGAGACTACTTTGCTGTCGGTAGCTCCATGAGCCATAGACTCCCACGCCTGAACCTTTTGTTCCCAAGGCACGTTGGTTCTGTTCCAAGATGGCCTTCGCAGAGACATCTCTCAAAACCTCCCCACACAATCCGCAAAAGTTCCCACCGACGCCTGGCCGAAGGGTCAATACTGATTGTATCCAAGGGACATGAAAGGGGCAAGAATGAGTGCACAAGGTA
>JAUSCR010000072.1 GCA_030651175.1 Dehalococcoidia bacterium | reverse complement strand
GCCGCCAGCGGTGTGAAGTGCTGGTGTCGCTGCTGGGGCGAATGCACACGGTGCAGCTCCCCACTACGTCTATAGAGGCACTGAAGCCTGTTGCCTTGCTGGGGAGATAGCGCGTGGATGGGCTACGCCGGTTGTTGAGTTGATTCACTTACCCCCAGGTCTGCTTATCTAAGTGGAGGCAAGGGACAAGGAGAACAGCTACGCCTAGTCCGGGCTATATCTCGAAAGCGGGATGGCGCGGAATGGCGGTAGCGTTCCATTTTTGGCCTTGGCTCCGTTCCACAATGAGAAAACCACCCCAGCGGCCCAGGCAAACTCCGTTCCCCTCCCCTTCCATTCGTGGGGCGTCTCCTGGGCTTGATTCGGGAGGGAGTTGCGGCCTATGAGCAAGTTTCTGGTTACCGGTGTGGCCGGATTCATCGCGGCCAAAGTGGCCGAACAACTGGTACGTCGTGGTGACCAGGTGGTCGGAGTTGACAACCTTTGTGACTCCTACGACGTGCGCCTCAAGCAGTGGCGGCTGGACCAGCTACGGGCTTTGCCAGGGATGGAGTTCCACCCGATAGATGTAGCGGATAGATTTGCCCTACGTCCGCTTTTCCAGCAAAAGGCGAGCTTGGGGGAGCGTCCCTTCGATGGTGTGATAAACCTGGCTGCCAGGGCGGGTGTCCGCGATAGCGTGGTGGACCCTTGGAGCTTTTTCGATACTAATGCGATGGGCACCCTAAATCTTCTAGAGCTATGCCGGGAGTTTGGAATACCGAAGTTTGTGCTGGCGTCCACATCCAGCCTGTATGGTGCCCACAACCCGCAGCCTTTCAGGGAAGACGCCAATACGGATGTGCTGCTTTCCCCCTATGCCGCCTCCAAGAAGGCGGCTGAGGCTCTGTGCTCAACGTACCATCACCTTCACGGAATAGACGTGACCGTCTTCCGCTACTTCACAGTGTACGGGCCGGCGGGCAGGCCAGACATGGCCCCATTCCGCTTCATCAAGTGGATCTCTGAGGGCGAGACACTCACACTGTACGGGGATGGTACTCAGCAGCGCGATTTCACCTACGTGGACGACATAGCCAGGGGAACCATTGCCGGTCTGAAGCCACTGGGATACCAGGTTATCAACCTGGGCACGGAACGCACCGTTGCCCTTATGGACTTCATCGGCCTCATAGAGAAGCTGGTAGGACGGAAGGCCCGAATACAACGGGAACCCCGGCATCCCGCGGATATGATGGTGACATGGGCAGATACGTCCAAGGCCAGGGAGGTGCTGGGCTGGCAGGCGTCCACCGCAGTGGAGGAGGGCTTGGAGAAGGCAGTGTCCTGGTATATGGAGAACCGGCACTGGGCGCGGGATGTCAAACTGTGAGCTTTGGCGACGCAACCTTGCCTACCCGCTCAGGGGATTAGCTTGATGGCGGCGACAGAAAAGGCCCAACGGCTATCGGAATTGGTAGGGCAGGCCGCCACGCGTCTGGACCGGTGGTTTGACTCCAACGGCTGGGCCGGATGGGACCCCTTCGACATTAGAGAGAACCCAGTCTATCTACGATGCACCTCCGGCAGGCTGGGGAAAGCACCTGCTTTTGTTGTACGCAAGGCAGAGATCTACGCGCCGGTGGCATTGAGACGCACGCTGGGTGTCCGACGGCGTATTTACCCCAAAGGCATGGGCCTCCTGACCGCGTCCTACGCGGACCTTTTCACGGCCACGGGCCATGAGGGATACCTGGCCAAGGCAAAGAGGTGTGCCGAGTGGCTGGAGAACAACACCAGCGCAGGGTTCACCGGCGCTTGCTGGGGGTATCCGTTTGACTGGCATGCGAGGATTCTGATACCGCGGGGGACTCCGTCGTCGGTGGTCAGCGCCGTGGTGGGCGACGGCTTCTGGCGGTTGTACCGGGTCACGGGCGACGAACGGTACTTGAAGGTGTGCCAGGACATCGCCAAGTTCTTCTTGGCACACCTGCGGCGGTCTTTTGAGAGCGATGATGCAATCTGCTTCAGCTACACGCCAATTGACGACTTCCAGGTGCACAACGCAAACCTGTTTGTAGCGGAGTTCCTGGCAAGAGTAGGCAAAGAAACCGCCGATGAGGCTCTAGTAGATACAGCCCTAAAGGCCGGAAGGTTCGCTCTAATGGAGCAGAACGACGACGGTTCCCTGTACTACTGGGGAAAGGCCCAGGAAGCCAAGTACAGCCCCAATGGCAAAGGCTGGATTGACCACTTCCACTCAGGCTTCGAGATCCGTCTGCTGCATGGCCTGTGGCAGAATACGGGGGATAGTCCCTTCCGCCTGGGGTATCAGGCGTACTACGACTTCTACCGGGCCAAGCTGTATCTGGAAGGGGGCGTCCCCAAGTTCACACCCGATTTGCAGTACCCGGTGGATGTTCACTCGTGCGCCGAGGCTATTCTCTGCAATGCTACGGTGCTACAGGAGCAAGCTGAAGCACTGGCGCTTCTTCAAAAGGTCCTTGGATGGACAATAGAAAACATGGAGTACCGACCTGGGCAGTACGCTTACTGGCTGGTGCAGAAACGATCAAAGATAATAAGAGTCTCGATACCGTTCATTCGTTGGGGGCAAAGCTGGATGCTTCGGGCACTGAGCCACGCGCTCCTGCAACTGACCCCCACCGCCCAACGAACACAGATAATGGCTACTGCCAATCAGCCAAACTCCGCCAGAGCCTCTGAGGAGCGCGTTTGAATATCGGCATGGTTCTGACCAACGCAGGCTACCCGCCGGATGTGCGGCTGGAGAAGGAGGCTCGGAGCCTTGTGGCGGCGGGCTACGAGGTGCATCTGCTCTGCCCGTTCGGCAAGGAAAGGCAGAGAGCCAGCGAAGATGTGCGTGAGATCCATGTCCACAGAATCCAAGTACCAGATCCAGTGACTCGAGTTCGCCAAAAGGTCAGCTATTATCTGAAAGGCGTGGACGAAAACTGGCTGCGTGCCATCATGCTCTTCGCTAAGGAACAGGGAATAGAAGCGCTCCACGTCCACGATTTGGCCCATGCGGTGACGGCGGAAGCGGCAGGCAAGGCGTTGGGGATACCAGTAGTGTTTGACATGCATGGCGATGGCGTGGCGGCCACGGAGATTCACAGGGCTGCGAACCCAGTGCCTTTCCGCCCTGTGCTGGCCCTGAAGCGAGCGCTACTGGCCTCTGTGCTAGGTAACGACATCAAGTGGCTGCGAAGGATGGAGAAACGGGCCTTGCAGCAAGCCGACCACGTGATTGTTGTGGTAGACGAATCGAAGGAGCGGCTGGTAAAGCTGGGCACGCCGGAGAGCAAGGTTACAGTGGTAATGAACTGCGAGGAGACAGACAATTTCCTAAGCATTCCCATGAATTCAGACGTGGTGAAAACCTATGCGGGACGGTTCGTAATCTCCTACGTGGGCGGCATGGAAGCGGTACGTGGCCTGGACATACTGATTGATTCCTTTCCAATGGTTGCCGCCCGCATTCCCAACGCCACGCTGCTGCTGGTAGGCGATGGCTACATGCGCGCCAGGCTGGAGGAGCAGGCCCAAAAACTTGGTCTACAGGACAAGGTGGTTTTCACAGGGTGGGTGGACTTTTCCCTGGTACCCACGTACATCTCCCTGTCAAAGGTATGCATGGTACCGCACACCAGCAACGCCTTGACGGATACAACCATATCCCACAAGCTGTTCCAGTACATGCTTATGGGGAAGCCCGTTGCCGCCCTACCCGTCCGGCCAACTCAGAGGATATTGGAAGAAACAGGGGCCGGCATAGTCGCACGGGATGAGTCACCGGAGGCCCTGGCCGAGGCCATCCTCCAAGCTGCGGAACCCGAACAGGCAAGGCTCATGGGGGAGCGCGGCAAACGGGCAGCTACGGACAAGTATAGCTGGGCCAATGAGGGAGTGAAGCTGGTGCGGGTGTATGAGAGACTGGCCAAGCACTCGCACGGAGAGCCTACGCCCTCACCCGCACCTGCTCCCTAGCTTTTGGCTTAGTCACGTATCCGAGGGCCCCTGTCCTGCGGAATATCGCCTTTCTGACTATCACCAGCTTGGGAGGTGCATGAATGTCGAGGGCACCCCACACCTCACGATCGCGGTAAGCCGCCAGAGCCATAGGGAACATGACGTCGTGGGTAAATATGCGACCACCGGGTTGGAGCAAAGGATATAAGAGTTTGATGCACACGGTAGCAGGGTCCTGCAGGTCTGTGTCCTCGAAGACGGCCACCAGGACGCGGCCTGTAGCTCGAAGTTCCGGTAGAGTGTGCTCCAGCCATCCTGGTACATACTCTACGACTGAGGGGTCTCCGTATAGCGAAACGTTTCGCTTGACTTCGTCGAGAGTCCCAAGTTTTTCACCTTCGCTTAGCCGAGCGTCCTCCTTATCTGCGTCTTTGGGGAACCCGTGGAAAGAGTCGCAGAGGATGAGCCTGCGGCCAGTGGCAGCAGCTACCAGGCTGAGCTTGCATGAAGCCCCACCTTTGAACACACCAGACTCCACGACGTCCCCGGTCAGGTCCCGCGGCAGGCGAAGGATGAAGTCCGCAATGCGCAGGATGTCGGATTCAGCGTGAGAGCAAGGCACTTGACTAGAGATGTGGAGGAACTTCTCCACCAGCTCTTGGCGGAGCGCCTTTTGTGAGCTTGGGCCATTCAGGAACCGCTGGATTTCCGCCTTGTACTCAGTCCGCCGAACAAACTCTCGCCAGTGCCCCCGCAAGTATCTGCCTACTCGGGAAGGCGTTAGCTTTCTAATAGGAATTCGCAATTGAGTATTCTTCCTGTGCTAATCAAAGATAAGTCTTTAGCTGCCCGTTTCCTGAGCATATGAACGATAACCAGCATACTCTGAAAAGTCAAACGCTCCCGACGATGGTACGTAGCGACGCTACGTGGAGATTCCACAAACGGTATCTCGCCCTGTTTGAGGAATTGACTAAACCCAGGTATCGGGTCTTCACGGTGGACCAGTTCTACCACCAAGGCCAGCGTGATCCAAACAAGGTGCAGGTAATTCTGCGCTTCGACGTGGACGCAGGGGCAGGTATCGCATACGAGATGGCGGACTACTTGCACAGCCTTGGTCTGCCCGCTTCTTTCTACTTCCTCACCCGCACCGCCACGTATCCTCTGGACTGGGACCGACTGCGGGATATGCAAGCCAAAGGGTTCGAAGTGGGCCTGCACTCCGACCACTACTACGAGCAACTGACCAGGAGTGTGGATGGCCTCAGTCTTATGAAAGAGGACTCGGAGCGGTTTCGCCAGGAGTTGGGCGCACCCGTGGGCATGGTGTGGCACGGGCACGCGGGGATGCACCAGCTTCAGAAGTGCAACTGGGACCTGTACAAATACTCTGGTCCAGAGGAGCTTGGGCTGCGCTACCACGACGGTGTTGATGGCCCCTACAGCTACGCCAATGTTGCAACCTGGGGCCCGCCGGCGGACATCTACATCAGCGACGGCATGCAGCAGTACCTGGTGCTATGGCGCAGGTATCTGAAGGTGCTGAGGAATGCCAAGCCGGGCGTTACAGTCCAACTTCTGCTGCACCCGCATAGAACAGTGGAATGGTGGAAGGTAACCCTGCCCGGAGAGACGCTGCCTCCGCGCATGACGGTTTTGGACAAGGGTAAGCTATACGTACAGTACGGGTTGCTGGGGCTAGTCAGATCACTCTGGCGGCTGGCCACTCGTGGCCTGGCCAGGGGTCTGGCATTGGCGCTGTACCACCTGGCCCGTCTGGTAGTCCGAGAGCGCAAGGCCAGGTCGGAGTTGCTGGACGCTGCGCCGGTCCAGGCGCATCTCAAGCTCATGCAACAGAAGCCTGACTCAGCATGGGAAGAGAAGGTGAAAAGCCTGGGTTTTAGCGGCCTAGATACTGTTCTGGACCTCGGCGCTGGGCCAGGCAGGTACAGTGTGGCGCTGTCGCGCCTGAACCGGCGAGTTGTAGCTGTGGAGCCGTTGAAAGAGTACCGCGAGCAGCTTGAAAAAAGAGTCAAGGCCCAGAGCATTTCAAACGTTCAGGTGCTGCCATGCAGGGCAGAAGAGATGAGCATGTTGCGGGTAGGCACCGCGGACGGTGTCTTTTGCAACGATGTTCTCCAATATACCGATGCCAGCGCAGTGCTGGGGGAGATACGGCGTATATGCCGGCCTGGGGCCACTGTATTCGTGTCTGTGCCCGGGCTTGGGGTCAGGCTCCGCGAACTGAGCGAAGCGGTCAAAACAGGGGATTTTGGAGCCTTCAACCGCCACTTCCGCGCAATCTGGGAGACGTTCTGGAGTGGCTACGTGGGTAGAAGAAACGTGGCCCTTTTTTACTTCACTTACGGCAGATTTAGAAACCTGCTGGAACGCCACGGGTTTGAGGTCGAGAAGATGTTCCCTTATCAGTATTACGGGGAGGACACTCCTGTAAAGCTGGCTGGCTTCGCCTATTACTATGGGCCATAGCCACTCGCAAGGCAGACGAGCTTTGAAGCCAAGGGCATAGCCAATGCGAATCTGTATGATGGCTCCGTGGCCCAGTGTTCACACCGACTTCTTATTGAAAGCAGCTCTCCGTATGGGATATGAGGTGCACTACCTACGCATCGGAGGGCTACAAGCTGGCGGGCTTCCTCCCGGTGTTCAGCTTCACTCGCTAGAACCACGCCGCCCTATGGGATTGAGGTACACCGGCCAAATCTCCCTGGGGTTGCAGACACGCCGCCTTCTGAAAAGGATTAAGCCTGACGTTCTTCACATTCACACATTGTTCGCGGGCAGGCACTGGAGAGAGCTTCCATGGTTGTGGCCGCTATACAGCTATCATCCCCTG
Source organism: Dehalococcoidia bacterium (assembly GCA_030651175.1). Lineage (GTDB taxonomy): Bacteria > Chloroflexota > Dehalococcoidia > Lucifugimonadales > SHYF01 > SHYF01. The sequence goes on along the minus strand of JAUSCR010000072.1, from coordinate 7,996 downwards.
GTGCTCACCGCGTGGGGTGGAGACTTGATGGTAACTCCTGGCACGTCCCGGTCTGCCCGGCGGCTGATACAGTTCGCTTTGCGTTCAGCTGACATGGTTCTGGGAAATTCCGAGGCTCTGTTGGACGTTGCCCACAGCTTGGGAGTAGCAAGACAGCGCCTACACGAGATGCAGTTTGGAATAGATACAGAGCTATTTTCACCCGCACAAGATACGACGCAAGTTCGTGAAGCGCTTGCCCTGGGGCCTGGCCCGGTTGTTTACAGTCCTAGAGCGTTTACGCCTACATACAACCAACTAGCGATTGCAGAGGCCATCCCGAAGGTGTTACAGGTGATTCCCGAATGTCGCTTCCTTTTCCAGCGCCGCGCCGAATTCCATAGGCCAGAATATGAAGCTGAGGTGCAAGAACGTTTAGATCAGCAGGGGGTGAATCGCGCAGTGCGCATATTGCCTCCAAGTCAGTATGAGGACATGCCTTCCTATTACGCTCTTGCCGATGTGCTAGTTTCGGTTCCTTCTCATGAAGGAATGCCAAGAAGCGTCTTGGAAGCCGTGGCATGCGGCGCGTTCCCAGTAGTGAGCGACTTACCCGCCCTAAGGGAGTGGATCACTGACGGGGAAAACGGGCTTATCCTGAGCTCCGTGGAGCCGAAACAGATCGCTGAGGCGATTCTGTATGCACTATCCCACAAGTCTATGACTGAAAAAGCGTCGCAAATAAACAGAGAAATCGTGGAGCGGCGCTGGAGCTACTCATTCTGGCTTCAGAGGTTGGATGAGCTGTACAAATTAGCTGTGGCAGGCAAGAGCTACTCTCATGCGTAAGGACTTCACACGGCTAGCCAAAATAGCCCTGATATACGGGTCGGGGACCGTGGTGGCACAGGCGGCGGCGGTCCTCCTTCTGCCGCTGTACTCCAGGGCCTTGACCCCTGCGGACTACGGCATCCTGGCGGTGGTCGGCCTGGCGACGGGCATCATCACTCCATTCCTGTCCATGGGCCTGGGCAATGGATTAGTCCGCTACTACTATGAGTACGAGTCTGCCCAGGAGCGGCAGCAGCTCGTAAGGACCTGCCTTGTAGCGGTTGTTATGACCTCTTTGGCGGTCACCGCGTTGGCGTGGGTTGCCCTGGAGCCGGTGGTGAGAGTCGTATTCTCCTCTGCCGACTACACAAGCTATCTGCGCATCGGTCTGGCGACTGCCTTTTTCACATCACTGGCTGCCATCCCACGCTACACTTTGAGGGTGCAGCAGAGGGCGACCTGGTTCGTCGCATTTACAGTGGGCCAACTCCTGTTCAGCATTGGGCTGGGCATATACCTGGTGGTGATAAGGCACTATGGAGTGATGGGAGCGCTGACAGCCGGACTAATAGGCTCGGTGGCCGCGGCGCTGGCAATCAACATATTGACGCTCTTGGAGAATGGCTTGGGCCGTGTGTCAGTGCCTATGGTCTTGCGCTGCTTTAGATTCGGGATATACCAGGTCCCCGACTCCATTGGCGCAGCTACCATTGGTCTGGCAGACCGGTGGTTCATAGAGCGGTACTCCACACTAGCCAACTTGGGGCTGTACAACGTGGGGTACCGGTTCGGCCAGGGTGTCCAAATCCTGGCGGTGGGCCCTCTTGAGCAGGCTGCTGGGCCATATGCCTATTCCACGCTTAAGCGGCCGGACTTCCGCCCGCTCTGGGCGCGAATTACCACCTATTCTTTATTGGTGGCGGCTTTCGTGGCCTTGCTCATCTCGTTGCACTCAGATAACATCGTGAGACTCCTTACGGTGCCAGCCTACTACGGCGCCGCAGCGGTGGCGCCGCTGATTGCCTTGGCCTCTGTACTTGAATTGACCAACTGGTGCGTATCGGGTGGGTTTGGTTTTGCGGAGAAGCCTAAGTTTGCATTCGCGATGACTGTTCTGGGTGGAATAGTCAACTTGTTGGCGAACTGGGTCCTGGTGCCCAGGTACGGCATGATGGGGGCGGCCTCTTCTACGATATTGGCTTTCGCTTTTATGTCTGTGGCAAGCTATGTCTTGGCCCAAAGGCTGTATCCCATCCGCTACGAGTACGGGCGCGTGGCGCGAATAATCGTGGCAGCGCTGGGGCTTTTTGCTGTGGGCAGGCTTACCGCCGTGGACAACCTGGCGGCTAATTTCCTGTTGCAGAGTCTTCTGGCTTTGGCGCTCTTTCCGGCGCTGCTAGCCACCGGCTTCTTCACCAAGAGCGAGATCAACACTGTAACTAGGGCATGGACAGCTTTGAAAGAGCGTCGCTTGCCTGAGATTGGGAGAGCATAGATGCGTCAGGTCTGCGTAAACGAACGTAGGGAGATAGTGGTCGTGGAGGTCCCGGATCCCACGGTGCCGCCGGGGTATGCCCTGGTGCGCAACGCCTACTCCCTCATCAGCTCAGGGACAGAGCTGGGGATAACCCAGCAGCAAAGCTCTGTATTGCGGCAGCGGGTGGGCCTGGTTCGCAAGTTTACATCCAGCGTGCAGCGCGATGGCCTTTCGGCGACTATGGCCCGCGTTCGCAAGCGCTTCCAGCAGCCCAACGCCACACTGCGGGCCAGGGGATATAGCTCCGCAGGGGTGGTTATCCAGCTTGGAGAAGGCATCGAAGACCTGCGCGTTGGGGACATGGTGGCGTGTGGGGGTGGGTCGGCGAACCATGCTGAAGTAGTTGCTGTTCCACGCAATCTAATAGCCAGGGTGCCCCCAGAAGTCAGCTTGAGGGATGCATCCTTCACAACCCTGGGCGCTATTGCCATGCAGGGCGTGCGCAGGGCGCAAGTCACCTTTGGCGAGAAGGTAGTGGTGACAGGCATGGGCCTGGTGGGCCAGCTGGTGAGCCAGTTGCTGAAAGTGGCGGGATGCCAAGTCATAGCAGTGGACCTGCTGGAGGAGCGATTGAGGCTGGCCAGGGAGCTAGGGGCGACACATACTATCAATGCTGGGCAAGAGGATCCAGTGGCGGCGGCCTATCGGATTGCCGGCGATCATGGAGTAGACGCAGTCATCCTATGTGCGGCCACATCCAGCGACGTGCCTGTGAACCAGGCCTTCGCCATGTGCCGTGAGCGCGGGCGCGTGGTAATCGTGGGCGACGTGGGCATGGGCCTGGAAAGGACGCACTTCTACAACAAAGAGCTGGATTTATTGATGTCGCGCTCGTACGGCCCCGGTCGGTACGACACGGAGTACGAAGAGCTTGGCCTCGACTACCCCATCGGCTACGTGCGGTGGACGGAGAACCGGAACATGGAGGAGTTTCTGCGCTTGCTCTCATCCGGTGAAGTAAAGGTGGAGCCGCTGGTAGCTGGGGAGTATGCGATAGAGGATGCGCCGCGGGCGTACGCCGACCTGGCGCAGAATCAGCGTGCAGTGGTAGCTACGGTGTTCAAGTACGATAGCCCGACGCCCGACGCAAAGGCAACACCCATCCTTCGACTGCGGGCGACGGCGGAGACGAAGAAGAGCGGTGCGCTCCGCGTGGCCGTGATAGGGGCCGGCAGCTTTGCCACGGGCAACCACCTGCCAAACCTGCGCAGCTTTGGCGATTGCCAGCTAGTAGCCGTGGCCAACTCCACCGGCGTTAAGGCCCGCCAGATAGCCCAAGAGTTCAAAGCGGACTATTGCACCACGGACTACCGCGAGATACTGGCAGACCCCAACGTGGACGCTGTGGTCATCGCCACGCGGCACAACCTGCACCACCAGATAACAATAGAGGCAGCCGCCAAAGGGAAACACGTCTTCGTGGAAAAGCCCATGGCCCTCACCGAGGCCGAGGCCCAGGGGGTATGCCAGGCCGTGACTGAGGCCGGCGTGCTCCTTTCGGTGGGGTTCAACCGGCGGTTCGCGCCATTGGTGGTCAAGCTCAAGGGCCTTCTGGATGAGCACCCGTTCCCAAAGACAATCACCTACCGCGTAAACGCCGGGTGGCTGCCGCCGGACCACTGGCTCCTGGACCCTGCGGTGGGTGGTGGGCGCATCATAGGCGAAGGGTGCCACTTCTTCGATCTTCTATATTTCCTGGTGGGCGCGGAACCTGTCCGTATCACGGCAACTCAGATGCGACCTTTGGCTGGGGACCGGAAAGACGACGCCAACATGAGCATCAACCTGCAGTTTGCTGACGGGTCTCTGGGACATATCCTCTACACCGTTGTGGGGCAGGCGGACCTCTCCAAGGAGCGAATCGAGGTGTTCACGGGAGGCAGGGCCTTCGTGCTGGATGATTTTACCTCCCTGAGCGCCTATGGGATCAAAGGCTTACCCGCATCTTGGAGCGACCCTGGAGATAAAGGTGTATCCACTCTGCTACGGCACTTCTGCGACGCGGCGTTGGGTAAAGGAGAGCTGCAAGTGACGGCCAAGGACGGGCTCCGCGCTACCGTGTGCGCGGTGCGGGCCCTGGAATCGGCTCGCACAGGTGCAACCATCGGGCTGGCATAAGGACTGCCAAACCGAGCGCCGTGTTAGTCGGTTTTTGACGCAGCATATAAGGTCGGATATACTACGGAGTTGGCGGCTTGATGCAGCCAAATCACGCAAGATCACGCGCTGACAAGTGCGGACTCTAGGAACAAACCCCCTGCGCAACGCTCTGTTTTTGCTCTTGCCTGGACTGTCACTGAAACGGTGGCTGGCTCTAGGGGCCTTAGGCGCCGTCGCCGTGGGCCTGGGGCTGGCTTTTACATTCCAGTTTCCCGTTGGGCCAAAGTTCATCTCCTTTGTGGGAGTGGCAAGCCTCAGAGACGCGCCGTCGGTAGTCCGGGGAAGTGCTTTTATTGCCCTGGGTGCCATATGCTTTGGATTCGCCGTCTACAAGCTGTTCAGTTCCATGAGGAGCGTACGGCGCAAGGGACGTCGCTTGGGACTGCTGGACTCCCTGTACGTGGAACGGGTCCTGGGGGCAGGGCCCAGGGTAGTCGCCATTGGAGGCGGCACAGGTCTTTCTAGCCTTCTTCGTGGGATTAAGCATTACACGGTCAACCTAACGGCTGTGGTGACAGTTGCCGACGACGGTGGGAGCTCTGGAAGACTACGTAGCGAACTGGGAATCCTGCCTCCAGGAGACATAAGGAACTGCCTGGTGGCCCTGGCCGACTCAGAAACGGTGATGCAGAAGCTCATGGACTACCGGTTTGCCACTATGGGCGACTTGAACGGGCACAGTTTTGGGAATATGCTCATTGCGGTTTTAGCTGACATAGGAGGCGCCTTTGACAGGGGTGTGGAGATGGCGGGTGAGCTGCTGGCCATCCGGGGCAGGGTGATTCCTTCAACCTCTGCCAATGTGACCCTGGTGGCCAACACCGTCTCCGGCGCCACTCTGATCGGTGAGTCGCAAGTAGGCACCGCCAGAGAGCGTATCAGGTCGGTGACATTGCAGCCGGAGGATGCGCCATGCCATCCTGAAGCCAGGAGGGCTATAGAAGAGGCTGATCTAATCATCCTGGGGCCTGGAAGCCTATTCACCAGCATAGTGCCCAATCTGCTGGTTAGCGACATTGCTGGCAGCATATCCAAGTCCACCGCCCTGAAGATGTACGTGTGCAATGTGGCCGAGCAGCCGGGGGAAACCGAAGGCTATTCTTTGATGGACCACATGAACGTCTTGCGCCACTATCTCGGCGAGCAGGGTGTGGACATAGTCATAGCCAACAACCGATTGCCTGCGGAAGCACTGACCAGTGGCCTCAAGCTGATTAAGCCCGAAACCGTGTGGAAAGCACATGCTGCCTATGTGCAGGCCGACGTGATAGATGAAGCTGTTCTATCTCACCACGATCCAGCAAAACTGGCCGGTGTTATTGCGGCCACATACAGGACGCACCGGGGCATCCGGCGACGTTTTCGCGGAGGGTGGCTCAAGTCGCGGCCCGCACCGTCCCAAAGTAATGGCAAGGTGCACATCTAGCCTGGGTTAGGGTGAAGCATGCTGAGTAGGAGATCAATGATTGTCCGAGAGCTAGCCAGCGTAATCCCTTTCTGGGTATTGTACTCCAGTGCCTCTTGACAGTCGTATGACTCCAAGGAACATAAAGCCATGAGACGCGAAGAAGTTGATATTAGGTTCTACCTGGGGTTGCTCCGCCGCTGGTGGTGGGTACTAGCAGTGGGCGTGTTGGTGGCTGGTGCCACGGCATTTTTGGTTAGCCGGAGCCTGACGCCCATATACGTGGCCCAGGCAAGGGTCTTTGTCCAATCTGGGCGCTCCTTCCAGCCTTCCGCGAACGATTTCACGGTAAGCCAGCAGCTTGCCCAATCCTACCGTGACCTGATTACCACACGCCCAGTTATGCAGGCCGTCATCGACCGGCTTGTGCTGCCATACACGCCTCAAACGCTATCGGCCAAACTGGCGGTAAATGCACCTGGCAGCTTCATTGATATTGGGGTAACCGATCCAGACCCTGAGCTGGCGGCAACCATAGCCAACGTCACAGCCGAGGTGTTTATTGACCGGTTCCGCGAGCAGCAGCTCCTGGAGCTGGCCCGGCTTCAAAGCTCCCTGGCTCAGTACGGCATTACCCAGGACCCGTCAATCATAGCTGCGCAGGCCAGCATGTCCAGTACTTTGACAGTGGTGGAAAGCGCAGAAGCTCCTCTGATGCCTTTCAGCCCCAACACGCGTCTGAATGTCCTCCTGGGCATCCTTGTAGGGCTGGTGTTAGCAGGCGGGGTTGTATACGTCCTGGAGCGGCTGGACGACACCATCAAGTCGCCTGACGACCTGAAGGAGTTGACGGGCTTGCCAACGCTGGGGTCGGTGTTCCGCTGGCCGATCGCTGATGGAGCGACCATACCATTGATAGGGGATGAAAACCAGCGTACATCTCTGGCGGAGTCGTTCAAGTTCCTCACCGCCAGCCTGGAGTTTTCTGCGGCGGGTGCTAAGGAGTTCAAGAGTTTGCTGCTTACAAGCTCCAGCCCATCGGAGGGCAAGACCACGGCAGCCACCAACCTGGCCCTCACTCTGGCGCGCCAGGGGAAGTCGGTGATACTGGTGGATGCAGACCTGCGCAAGCCCCAGCTACACAGGGTCTTCCGTTCTCAGAACACCATGGGGCTGAGCAACCTGCTGCTGGGGAACGGCTCTCTGGAACAGGTACTGACCCCTACCCCAGTGCCTGGACTGCACGTGGTGACCAGCGGTCCTATGCCGCCTGACCCCGCTCAGCTCTTGCGACTGCCTCGCACGCGGGACGCCATAGCTGCATTGGAAAGCAACTGCGACATAGTGATATTCGACACGCCGCCAATGCTAGCCGTGGCGGATACACTGGTGATAGCGGGCTTGGTGGATGGGGCTATCATGGTTGTAGACACCATGCACATCAGCAGAGAGGCGGTCATACAGGCGGTGGAGGCGCTCCAGCAGACACGGGTACCCATACTGGGAGCAATCCTGAACAAAATAGCGCCACGTGGCAGGGGGCGATACTACTACTACTACTACCACCAATACCATTACTACTCCCCCGCTGGTGACGGAGACGGGGCATCACGCAGCCGCCGCCAGAAGGGGTGGGGTGCAAAGCTGTTGGACAGCCTGATGTTACGCGGAAACGGTAGGTCTACCCGGAGGCGGCGCCGCTCCCGTCGAAGCCGCAGCGCGGCCACCACGCCTCCAGCAGCGGTTACAGGGGATACCTCTACATCGGGAGCAAAGCGGGAGGACGGCGCCGCTTAGGTCCAGGTCGGCGCAACTTATGCCTGGGTGCAGCGGTACGCCTCGGCGGAATGCGAATACACGCCTGCTTGCTGTGCTCCTTGGCTGAAAGGCCAGCGCAACCAAAAACACCGACTCTTTGTCCCGACTGAAGTCGGGGTTTTCGATAGGAGTGAAAGGAAATCCATGGACTCATACGCAGAGGGACTGCGGCAAGCCATAAGTAGCCGTGGTGCCAAGGTGGCCGTTGTGGGGCTGGGCTATGTGGGTCTGCCCCTGGCAACGGAGATTGCCGGGGCGGGATTTGA
>JAUSCR010000160.1 GCA_030651175.1 Dehalococcoidia bacterium | reverse complement strand
GAAGCCGGACGCTTACCTGGCCGTGTCGTTGGTGGAAGAGGAGTCATCCCTGGTCCGGCGCATCATCGTCATTGGCGCGCCCATAGCAGGGGTAGTGCTTGTTGCCCTGCTGGCGTACCTATTCTACAGGGCAGGACGGCGGCGTGGGCTGGCGGCGAAAACCTAGCAGCGGGCTGAAAATGGGAGTGCATCCCGACCTGTCGGGACGCCGGTGGTCTGAGGCCTGTCCCACAGGTTCATTTCCATCCCCCTCTCCCACGTATTCGGGAAATGGAGTGGTGGGCCGTCGGGGATTCGAACTGTGACCCGCACCCAAACCCAAGTCCTTCTGGAATCCCCTTTTTCAACAGCCTCCTAGCCGAGCGGAACCCGTAAGAGCGGCGGCGTTGTCGCCCGCGCCTGGAAAGTGGTATACTTTGCTTGCTCGTGGGTTCTGCAATCCCCCGTAGTTCAGGGGCTGTGAGTGGAAAAGTGGGTTTCGTCCCACTTTTTTGTTCAATAGGGAGTTGGTATCTGCGGAGCCACGGAGGTGGAAGGCTATGAAAAGCGATTTCTTGATCGCACTGACGCAGCTTGCGGCAGAAAGATCCCTCCCCAAGGAGATGGTTCTTTCGGCCATTGAGGCTGCTTTAGCCTCCGCATACAAAAAAGACAACGTGGCGGCGGGACAGAACATCGCCGTCCGGCTCAATCCTGCCACCGGTGACATCCGGGTTTTTGTCTTGATGAAGGTGGTGGAGAGTGTGGAGGACGACAGGAAGGAGATGACACTGGCGGAGGCCCGAAAGCAAAAGCGGGACGCCGCAATAGACGACATCATAGAGACCGAGTCCAACCTTCACATGGCAGGGCGCATCGCCGCCCAGACCGCCAAGCAGGTGGTAATGCAGCGGCTGCGGGAGGCGGAGCGCGAGCTTGTATTCGCAGAGTACGCCAGCAGGGCCGACGACGTGGTTACAGGCACCATTCAGCGTACTGAGGGCCGGGATACAATTGTTGACCTGGGCAAGACTGAAGCTGTCTTGCCTGAGCGGGAGCAGGTGCCTACAGAGAGGTACCGTCCCGGACAGAAGGTGAAGGTATACATAGTAGAGGTGGACAAGAACGCCAGGGGTCCGCAGATTATGGTCTCGCGGTCTCACCGGAACCTGCTGCGCCGGCTGTTCGAAATAGAGGTGCCAGAGATATCCAAGGGCATCGTAGAGATTAAAGCGATCGCACGGGAAGCAGGCTCTCGAAGCAAGGTCGCCGTCTGGGCTCGGCAGGAGGGCGTGGATGCCGTTGGTTCCTGCGTGGGTCTTCGGGGCATCCGCATCCAGAACATAGTCAATGAGCTCATGGGTGAAAAGATTGACGTGGTGCAGTGGCATCGCGACTTTGGGGTGTTCATAGCCAGTGCGCTGAACCCGGCCCAAGCCATCCACGTGGAGCTGAACGAGGCAGAGAAGGTAGCCACAGTGGTAGTCCAGGAGAAGATGCTTTCCCTGGCCATAGGAAGAGACGGGCAAAATGCCCGACTGGCTGCCAAGCTGACAGGATGGAAGATAGACATCCTGAGCTCCACTGAGGCCGAGGTGGTGCGGCGAGGGCGACCTGCGCCAGTAGCTGCCGCTGCGGTAGTTGCTCCAGCGCCTCTGCAGGCCCCAGTGGCCGCGACTAAGGTGGCTGCAACTATAGCTGCAGCGGCGCGTACGCAGGCCGTCCCGGCCGCGTCCCAGCGCGTCCCGGAAAAGGAGCTTGTAGCGGCTGGGGCTAAGATAGCGGCAGAACCGTCGCCATTGCCCAAGGTCCCTGAGGAGGAGCTAGCTGAGCTAGCCATCCAGGAGGCCCAGCAAGCACCGGAGGAGGAGGAAGAGGCAATACCCATTACAGAAGACGTGTGGAAGGTGCCTATTCTTACCCTGGTCGGCGGGCCTCAGATCCGGTTCGCCGAAGATATCATGCCCGGCCGTGGCAGAGAAGGTCCGCGCCGAGGAGGTAGGAGAGGCAGAAACGATGGGGAGGAGACCGGCAAAGTGCGGCGTGCGGCTGAGCGGCGCCGCAAGGGAGAAGCCGGTGGCCAACCTGCCGGTGACCAACCAGTCGAAGAGTAGCCTGGTACACGCTAAAGAGCGAGGGGCATGCTGAAGCAACGGCATGTTCCTTTGAGGCGGTGCGTCGCCTGTGGTACTCAGCGTCCTAAAAGGGAACTAATACACCTTGTGAGAACGCCCCAGGGCAAGGTTACAGTGGACCTGGGGAACAGAGCAGCGGGACGTGGCGCCTATCTGTGCCATTCTACCGCTTGCTGGGAACAAGGCCTGAAGAAAAGCCGTCTGGAACGCGCCCTGAAGGCACAAATCTCTGCCGAGGATAGGCAGCACCTCCAGGAGTTCGCGAGCACCCTAATTCAACAATCGTCCTCTGGAGCATAACCTATGGCAAGAGAACCTTCCTCGCCCCCAACGCAGATGCGCCCTGGCCGAGAGCCGGCGGAGGCAAGGCAGCGTGCTGCTAATGCCCCCAAAGAGCTAAGACTTCCCCAGGTAGTTAGCGTTGCGCACCTGGCCGAGCTCATCCGCGTCAATCCAATTGGCATAATGAAACAGCTTATGCGGGCAGGCATCATGGCCAACATAAACCAGGCCATTGATTTCAATACCGCAGCAGCAGTGGTTCCGGCATTCGGCTTCCATGCCGTGCCAGAGCCGCAGGTCGCCAAGGGTCTCCGAGGCCAAGAGCAAGAGGAGGGGGACCCGGCGCTCCTGGAACCCAGACCACCGGTGGTAACCATTCTGGGCCATGTGGACCATGGGAAGACCACCCTTCTGGACGCCATCCGCAAGACCCGGGTGGCGGAAAAGGAGGCCGGAGGTATAACCCAGCACATTGGTGCATACCAGGTGAAATATCGTGACCATCCCATAACATTTCTGGACACGCCAGGGCACGAGGCATTTACAGCCATGAGGGCAAGGGGGGCAGAGATCACCGACATTGCCGTGCTGGTGGTAGCTGCCGACGACGGCGTGATGCCACAGACAGTGGAGGCGATTAACCACGCCAAAGCCGCGGGCGTCCCCATAGTCGTGGCTATCAACAAGGTTGACATGCCCAACGCTGACCAGGAGCGCGTCAAACGCCAGCTTGCTGAGCACAACCTGCTCATTGAGGAGTGGGGAGGCGATGTGGTGGCGGTACCTGTGTCTGCCAAGGCTGGCACAGGTATAGAAGACCTTTTGGAGAACATCCTGGTGGTGGCCGAGGTAGCAGAGCTAAAGGCAAATCCGAACAGTCCGGCCAGGGGCGTAGTGGTGGAAGCCAGGCTGGACAAGAGCCGGGGTTCTGTAGCCACGCTGCTAGTGAAGAGTGGGACTCTTAAGGCGGGCGATTACCTTGTTGCGGGCAACATTCGGGGCAAGGTGAAGGCCCTGGTCAACGACGCCGGTCAGCGCATCAAGCGAGCAACGCCGTCCATGCCGGTGGAGGTCCTGGGATTAAGCCAGCTACCACAGGCCGGGGACACCTTTATCGTAGTTGCCAGCGAGCAAGAGGGCCGCACCATAGTGGAGGAACGAGAGCGGCAGAAGCCTGCGCGTCACATCAGCCTGGAGGAGATGTTCAGCCGCATCCGTGCCGGGGAATCCGAGGAGTTGAACCTGATAATCAAGGCAGACCTTCAGGGAAGCGTTGAAGCCTTGCGGGACTCCCTGAACAAGTTGAGCACCGATAAGGCTCAAGTCCGCATTATCCATGCCGCCAGCGGCTCTATTACCGAAGCTGATGTATTCCTGGCGGTGGCATCCCAGGCCATCATTCTGGGCTTCAACAGCACCATGGAAGCCGGCGCAAGACACGTCGCGGATGCCGAGGGCGTGGAGATCCGCCTTTACAACGTCATCTACACGCTTCTGGAAGATGTGAAGGGCACTCTGGAAGGCCTGGTCAAGCCGGTGCTGAGGGACGTGGTGGAGGGACACGCTACGGTAAGAGCCGTCTTCAACCTCAGTAGCCGTATAACGGTTGCAGGGGCTTATGTTACCGACGGGCGAGTGCCACGGAACGGGTGGGCCAGAGTCTTGCGCGGCGGCCAGGTTATCCACGATGGCACCATCTCCAGCTTGAAGCGCTTCAAAGAGGATGTTAGAGAAGTGGCGATGGGGCTGGAGTGCGGCATTGGCCTGACAGCCTTCAACGAGATCCAGGAAGGCGACGTCATTGAGGTCCACCGGCAGGAGAGGGCGAGCTAGTTCCTTCTGGCCCGCCCTTGCCAGCAGCCTGGGCTTGGCGAGGTTCTGTTGACAACAAGATGGGCTGCGCACCGCTCATCCCCTTCGATAGTTCGACAAGCTCACTACAGGCAAGCTCCGAGTGAGCGGGTTTGTTTATGCGGCCCGCTCATGGTGAGCTTGTCGAACCATACAAGCGGATGATGTCGCCAGAGCCGCACCTTCTAACAGTCTGCTGAAAAAGAGGAGTCCAGAGGGGCAAAGCCCCTCTGGCAGGGGACTGGGGGTGTCCCCCAGATTTGTTCTCATTCCCCCTTTCCTTCGCTACGCTCAAGGACAGGCTCTGGCCAGGAAGGGGGATAGGTCCGATGATGCTCCGCTCATCGAGACTCTCGACAAAGTCGGAGGGGATGGTCGAAGGAGTTTTTCACCTCCCTTCTAGCAAAATCCCACGGCACTTTTTGGCCAGAGGTCTGATTTCATGAGCAGGCGCGCGGAACGGTTGAGCGAGCTCCTTAGAAAGGAGCTGAGCTTGCTCCTTGCCACCGAGGTTCACGATCCAAGGCTTCCTGCCCTGGTCAGCATTACCAGGGTGGGTGTCTCTGATGACCTTCGCCAAGCCAACGTCTACGTCAGCATCATGGGCGCTGGTGAAGAGAAGCGTTTGGGTATGAAGGTGCTGAAAGATGCGGCTGGTTTCATGCACAGGGCTTTGAGACCACGCCTGGACATCCGGTATGTCCCTGAGCTGTCCTTCCAACTGGACGAGTCTATCGAAGCTGGCGATAGGACTCTCCGGATAATGGATGGCCTTGATTCTTCAACCGGGCCATCTCAATGACTGTCGTTGCTGACGGTTTCTTCAACATAGACAAGCCCACCGGCATGACCTCCATGGAGGTCGTACGGCAGGTCAAACGCCTGTGTTCCCAGCGCCACGTGGGGCACGGAGGCACTCTGGACCCCGAAGCCACAGGAGTGCTCCCCATTTGCCTGGGTCAGGCCACCAGACTCATGCAGTTCGTGGTAGACGGCGAAAAGGAGTATCTGGGCGTCATCCGCCTCGGAATCGCCACAGATACCTACGACGCGACAGGGCGGGCTACGGAGGAGAGGGAGTTCTCACACGTGACGCTGGATTCCCTCACCAAGGCTCTGGACTCACTGCGTGGAACTATTCAGCAGACTCCGCCCATGTACAGCGCCTTGAAGCAGCAGGGCCGCCGACTGCATGAGTTGGCGCGGGCAGGAATAGAGGTAGCGCGGGCGCCCAGAACGGTTGAGGTGTCGCAGCTAGACTTGGTACATTGGGATTCTCCGATGGTGACCCTTTCCATCCGGTGCAGCCGGGGCGTCTACATACGTTCCCTGGCGCACGACCTGGGTCAGCTCCTGGGCTGCGGAGCACACCTGGCCCAGCTCCGGCGGCTGAGGACAGGCCCTTTCCATGTGGATCAGGCGGTTACATTGGAACGTCTCAGAGAGGCCCTCCAGGACGGTTCCTGGGCCTCCCTACTGTACCCTCCAGACTACGCACTACTGAACCGTGGCGCCGTGGTGCTAAGGGTGGCGGATGAGCGTCAGGTCCTTAGCGGGCAGTCGGTGGCCCTAAGCCCGCGTACCCACTATGCGGAGCATATGGAGATGCGCCGGGCCTACAGCGCCGATGGCCGCTTTGTGGCGCTGGTACGCTTCAACCGTACCCTGAGGATGTGGCAACCATTCAAGGTGTTCCATCTGGTAACACCTTCCCCGTACAAGCCGGCAGATGATAACAGCTTGCCGCAAGCTGACCAGGCCCCCAATAGCCTTGAGGACGGGCAATTATCCAACTAGCAGGCTGCTGAAGAAGGGGAGTCCAGAGTCCCGAACTGTCGGGACTCTGGTGGGGGTCTGGGGGTATCCCCCAGATATACTTTTCACCCCATTCCTGGCCAGGCCTGTCCTGAGTAGGCCGAAGGAACTGGGCTAGGGGGATGGTCGAAAGAGTTATTCATCACCCAACTAGGGCAAGAATAGGCGCTACAAGGTATTGACAATAGTGCTAGCTACGGTTTATCGTCTTTCTAAATCTAGCTAGGGAGGCCAATGAAATGGCAGAGGGATATTGCTTCAAGTGTCGGACCAAGCGGAATATTTCGCGACCGCAGCACATTACTCTCAAGAATGGCCGTCCGGCCACCCAGGGCGTCTGCCCGGTGTGCGGGACCAAGGTCTTCCGCATCGGCAAGGGATAGCGTCGGCAGGGAACCCGACAGAGCCAAAGCGGGCCGGCGAGAGCCAGGGGCTAGTGCGGGGAGAACCCCAGTTTTCCCAGCAGCGTTCTTGGATTTGTCTCTAATAAGGCGGTAAGTTCTTTTCTGTCCAGCCCAGCCCCCAGGCCGATTTGGTGCGCTAGCTCTTCGGTGAGCAGGTCTTCAGGGCCGTGCGCATCGGAGTTCAGGAGCAAGGTTGCGCCTGCCCGTATCCCCTGGCGAGCTACGTGCCCGTTGCATAGGCTGTGACCTCTACGGGCCGAAATCTCCAAGAACACGCTGTGTCTTGCTGCTGTTCTGGCTTGCTCCGCGCTCACAAGGCCGGGGTGAGCCAGAACGTCTACGTTGGAAGACCCCAGGGCAGATGCGTTGGTCCCTGGCTCCACCGGCTCTACTATAGTTTCCCCGTGTACCACCACTAGCTTAGCGCCCAGGGCCTTCGCCCGCTCCGCTGCCTCTGGTATCAGTTCCGCCGGCACATGGGTGATCTCCACGCCCGGTATGGCGATGATGTCCCACTTCTCCATTGCCCGGGCGCACTCCTCCACCAGCACGGATATTACGCGTTCCTGCGTTGCAAGGCCCACGTGGTCCGTGATGGCAATGGCCGCGTAGCCCTTATCGTAGGCGCGGCGGATCAGCTCCATGGGGGAAAGGACGCCATCGCTGAGGAAGGTGTGGGTGTGAAAGTCGTAGACGGGCACGGGTACTCCTTGCAAAGACTAACAGGGTGATGCAGAACTCCCTCGACCATCCCCCTACCCCCTTCCTGGCCAGGAAGGGGTGAGAATTGTATCTGGGGGACACCCCCAGTCCCCCGCCAAAGGGGCTTCGCCCCTCTGGGCACCCCTTTTTCAGTAGCCTGCTAGGAGTGGGAGATTATCACGCCGCCCAGGGAGACGCAAGGTGGTGAGCGAACCAAAGGGTTAGCCCGCTCCCTAAATCTCTTTGGTCAGCGTGGCCAGGAACTCGGCGTTGTTGCGGGTCTTGGCCAGGCGTTCCAGCACCTTTTCCGTAGCCTCGGTGTTCTGGCCGCCGTCGCCAAGCATTCCTAACATACGTCGCAGCAGTGTCACCTGTTTGAGGGTTGTGGGTTCTAGAAGCAGTTCCTCCCTGCGGGTTCCGCTGCGCTGGATGTTTATGGCGGGAAAGATCCTGCGTTCGGCCAGGTTGCGTTCCAGGTGCAGTTCCCAGTTGCCCGTGCCCTTGAACTCTTCGTATATCACCTCGTCCATGCGGCTGCCCGTGTCCACCAGACAGGTGGCGAGAATGGTGAGGCTACCACCGCCCTCTGTGTTGCGGGCGGCGCCGAAGAACTTCTTGGGCGGGTAGAGGGCTATGGGGTCTATGCCGCCGGACAGCGTCCGGCCACTGGACGGGACGGCCAAGTTGTAGGCGCGAGTCAGACGTGTGATGCCGTCCAGCAGGATGGCCACGTCTTTGCCCATCTCCACCAGCCGTTTGGAGCGCTCCAGGGCCAACTCTGCCACACGGCAATGGTCCTCCACCGGCTCGTCGAAGGTGGAGCTGAACACCTCGCCTGAAACGGACCGCTTTACGTCGGTTACCTCCTCCGGGCGCTCTCCTATGAGGGCAACTATCAGGTGTATGTCTTCGTAGTTGGTGACCATTCCATTGGCAATCTCTTTGATGATCGTGGTTTTGCCTGCCTTGGGCGGCGAGACAATTAGGCCACGCTGCCCCCGGCCAACAGGGGCCACCAGGTCTATAAGCCTGCTGGAGAGGTTGGTAGGCACCGTTTCCAAGATGATCTGCCGGTTGGGGAATATGGGTACCAGGTTTTCGAAATGGGGACGGTTGCGGGCTGCGTCTGGGTCCACGCCATTGACCGCCTCAACACGAATGAGGCCGTAGTACCGTTCCGCCTCCTTGGGAGGCCGCACCTGGCCGGTAACCATGTCTCCGGTACGCAGGCCAAACCGGCGGATTTGTGACTGGGAAACGTACACGTCTCGCTGGCCGGGCCGTAAGAGCCCGTTTTGCCTGAGGAAGCCGTAGCCATCGCTCATGAGCTCCAGGATGCCGCTTGCCAGAAGGACGCCTTTCTGTTCCGCCTGGCTCTGCAGGAGCCTCTGAACGAGTTCATCCCTGGACAACGCGGACAGGGCTGGAGCGTCCTCCACGCCTGTTTGCATGGCCAGGTCAACTAGCTCCTCTCTGGTCTTGTCTTCTAGCTCAGCTATAGATGTTGGTTGCTGTGTAGTCAAGTTTCTCTCCACCTTTTCTTACGGGAATTGAGCCAGTCTGCGCTGGCTATGGTTGGGGTCAGAAAATACTCATGAGTCCCCAGGGGAACAACTGGCAGTGGCCCAAAGTAGATACAAAACCGCTCTCTGCTGGGCCAGTACCTAGACCCTCACTGCTTTCTTCCAGTCCTCAGCAAACCGCGCAACTCCAACGTCTGTCAACGGATGGTGCGCCATCTGAGTTAACACTTTGAATGGCACCGTGGCTATGTGCGCCCCGGCTTTTGCCGCGGCTACACAATGCAGGGGATGCCTGATGCTGGCCGCCAGCACCTGGGTAGTTATGTGGTAGTGGTGGAAGATGTCCACAATGTCCTTCACCACCTGCATACCGTCGTGTCCTTCATCGTCCAGGCGACCAACAAATGGGCTTACGAAACTGGAGCCTGCCCTGGCTCCCAAGATAGCTTGGTTGACGGAAAAGCAAAGGGTCTGATTGACCTTGATGCCCTCCCGGGAAAGGGTAGCTATAGCCTCGAACCCTGTCATGGTGCTGGGAATCTTGGCGACGACATTGGGAGCCCACGAGGCGATTTCCCTGGCTTCCAGCACCATGCCTTCATAGTCGGTGCTGAGGACCTCTGCCGATATGGGGCCGCTGACCATTCGCGCGATTTCCTGCACCTGTTGCTGGTAGACGCGCAGTTGGCCGATGCCTTCCTTGGCTGCGAGGCTGGGGTTGGTGGTCACCCCGCTGATGACCCCCATACGAATGGCTTGGCGAATTTCGTCCAGATTAGCAGTGTCGAGGAAGAGTTCCATACGAGGCACACCTATTGTAGCATAGAGTCAATCTCAAGTCCACTATCCCTTGTCCAAAGGTAACGGATGCTGCCCGCCCTCCCGAATCACCTGCTGTGCGACACCCATGAACTGCCAGAAGAGGGGGTGGGGTCGCTCAGGACGCGAGCGAAACTCTGGGTGGAACTGAACGCCCACCATAAAGGGGTGGTCTGCAACTTCAGTGATTTCCACCAGAGAGCCTTCGGGCCAGATACCGCTGGCCCGAAGGCCGGCCTCCTCCAGCATACTGCGGTAGGTGTTGTTCATCTCGTAGCGGTGGCGGTGTCGTTCCCAAACTACAGGCTCTCCATAGGCCCTGGCGGCGTGGCTTCCATCTATCAGGTGGCAAGGATAAAGCCCCAGGCGCATGGTTCCGCCCTTGGCCCGTATCTTTTGCTGTTCCGGCATCAGGTCAATGACTGGGTGAGGTGTATCAGGGTCGAACTCTGTGGAGTTGGCACCATTCAGGTGAAGGACATTCCGTGCGTACTCCACCACCATGACCTGCATGCCCAGGCAAAGCCCCAGGTAGGGCACTCCGTTCTCCCTGGCGTAGCGCACCGTAGAGATCATTCCCTCTATGCCACGGGGTCCAAACCCTCCGGGCACTACGATGCCATGAACAGAACCCAGGAGGTCTGCTGGGCTGCTGCGTTCCACCTCCTCGGAGTGGACCCAGGAGATGTCCACATCCATGCCGTATTGAATGGCGGCGTGGTAAAGGGCTTCCTTGACCGAGATGTAGGAGTCCGGCAGCTCGGTGTACTTGCCAACTATGGCAATGGATATCTTCTCCATGGGACGGTTCATGCGCTCCACCAGCGCTCGCCAGTCGGCCAGGTCGCGGCTCCTGGGTTGGAGGCCCAGGGAGTCCAGCAACGTATCTCCCAGGCCGGCCTCTTCCAGAATTAGAGGCACTTCATAAACGTTGTTCACGGTGGCAAGAGGGATGACGGCCCTACGAGGCACATCGCAGAAGAGGGAGATCTTGTCTCTGATGGCTTCGGAAACAGGGTAGTCGCTGCGGGCGATAATGGCGTCTGGCTGGATGCCGATGCTTCGCAGCTCTTTGACGCTGTGTTGTGTTGGTTTGGTCTTCAGTTCTCCCGTGGCCTTGATGTATGGCAGCAATGTTAGGTGAATGTAGTAGACGTTCTGGCGTCCCGCGTCATTTCTTATCTGGCGGATTGCTTCCAGGAAAGGCAATCCTTCGATGTCGCCAACGGTGCCGCCCACCTCTACCACTACCACGTCCGCCTGGCTCTCCCTGGCCAGGCTGAAAATGCGCTCCTTGATTTCGTTGGTCACATGGGGGACCGCCTGAATGGTGCCACCCAGGTAGTCGCCGCGCCGCTCCCTGGCAATGACGGAGCTGTATATCTGCCCTGCCGTAACATTGGAAGAGGCGGTGAGTTCGGTATCTATGAAACGCTCGTAGTGGCCCAAGTCCAGGTCTGTTTCGCACCCATCTTTGGTTACAAACACCTCACCGTGTTGGTATGGGGACATGGTGCCGGGATCAACATTGAGATACGGGTCCAGCTTCTGAACGGAGACCTTTAGGCCGCGGCTTTTGAGGAGCCGTCCGATGGAAGCAACGGTGATCCCTTTGCCAATGGAGCTTACAACGCCGCCGGTCACGAAGATGTACTTGGTCATTGAGTCATTTCGCAGCAATCAACACACGTTCCTGGCAATAAAGCTGGGCGCTTGTTCCCATGCAGGGCGAGGCAAAACAAACACCGGAAAGGTTGATGGGGAGAGAAGGAAGTTTGCCAGTTCAGCCTTGAACTTGACGGTTGCCGACAGACTCCCGCAGAAGACCATAATCACCCGCTTGCCGGGTACCCTTATAAAACATCTGGATTGTACGGGCGTTTACGCAACGGTGTCAAGGCATTGGGATGATGGGCTTTGGTGATTTATGGTCCTAAACCAATTAGGTTGGCGCTTGCTTCACCCTCTCTCTAACTCTCCCCCGTCTAGGGGGAGAGGAGAACATCCCTTCCCCCTTGATGGGGGAAGGTGAGGATGGGGGTGAAACACTTGTCTAGCAGCCTGTTAGTGTTGATGAAGGGTAAGCAGAGGCGCGCGCCCTGCAAATCAAGTGGAATTGCCCCATGTGGATGATTGACGCTTGGGCGAAGGGAGGATAGGATGTGAGTGATAACAACGTAGCGCCCCTGTCAGCCACTGATCTGCTCAAACAGGAGGGTTCATGTATTCAAGCCTCATCGGACAAGTGGAAAAGGCTCAGCGGTATGCACTAGAAAGGGAACGTCTCAGTCTTTCAAACTTCAAGGCCTCTTTCCGAGGGGAACACGACAGCTACCAGGTAAGTTATGACGGAGGGGCATGGAAATGCTCCTGCGAGCATTTCGACGGGCGCCAGCTTTGCAGCCATGCCATGGCCATTGAGCGTATTCTGGATGGTATGATGCTGCAGCCTGCGGGCGCTATCGACTAGAGCGCAAAGACCCAATAGCAACCCAGAAGCCAGGCTTGCTATTAGTGGGGAAAGCCTCTGAAATTGTTCCCGCGGGTTTGAAAGATGCGCAAGCACCGCCCGCGGGAATGTGGTCAAGCTCTCTAAACTCTACCAGCGAGGACCGCGGCCACCTCCGCCTCCACCACTGCCACCGCGACCCCCACCACTGCTGCCACCGCGACCTCCTCGATCGCCGCCGCCTCCGCCTCCTCCTCCGCTGCCGCCAAAGCCACCCCTACCCCCACCGCCGCCCGCGCCCCCAAAGCTGCTGCGCTCTTCCCTGGGACGCGCCTCATTGACCGTCAGGGCACGCTGCTGAAGCTCCGTACCGTTGAGGCCGGTGATGGCAGCTTGGGCCTCAGTGGCGGTGGGCATCTCAACGAAGCCAAACCCCTTGGAGCGGCCCGTATCGCGGTCACGAATAATGGTGACCGTCTCCACTTTGCCATAGGCACCAAACGCCCCTTGCAAATCCTCCTCCGAGACCTGGTATGAAAGGTTTCCTACGTATATCCTCAAAGCTCTCTCTCCTTTACACCGGGTGCCTAATGGTGCCATACGCAAAGTGTCGTCCGGCCCTGTGGCTACCCTACCGACACAGTATAGACCAAGGAAAAACAAAATTCCACTGCCAGGCTATTCCCAAAAGGCTAAGCGGCGAACCGGCGGAATACCAGGCAAGCGTTCTGCCCCCCAAACCCGAAGCTGTTGGAAAGGACAGTGTTGACCTTTCTTATTCTAGCTTGATTGGGCACGTAGTCCAGGTCGCATTCAGGGTCGGGGAACTCATAATTAATGGTGGGGTGAATCACGCCCTCCTGTATAGTCTTGATACAGGCAACGGCCTCCAAGCCTCCCGCTCCGCCCAAGGCGTGGCCAATCATTGACTTGGTTGAGCTGATGGGTACCCCATACGCCAGCTTGCCGAATGCCCGTTTGATGGCACGGGTCTCGGAAACATCGTTCAACTGTGTGGATGTGCCGTGGGCGTTGATATAGTCCACCTCTGCGGGTGTTACCCCGGCATCCTCCAAGGCCCATAGAATAGCCTGGGCTGCGCCAGCTCCGTCTTCGTCCGGCTGCACCGGATGGTAGGCGTCGGAGGATACGCCATAGCCCGCCACCTCCGCGAGGATGGAGGCCCCCCTTTCCGTGGCATGCTCCAGGCTTTCCAGGATGAGGATGGCAGCTCCCTCGGCGGGGACAAACCCGTCCCGCTGAGCGTCAAAGGGGCGGCTGGCTTTTTCAGGCTCCTCGTTGCGGCTACTGAGGGCACGCATCACGCTGAACCCCGCCAGCCCTAGCTGGCTGATGCCCGCCTCTGTACCTCCCGCAAGCATGACGTCCGCGCTGCCTCTGCGGATCACTTCTGCCGCTTCTCCAATGGCCTGAGTGGAGGCGGCGCAGGCGGTGGCTATTGTAGCGCTATAGCCCTTGGTGCCAAACATGCGACTCACGGTGCCCGCTGCCATGTTGGGTATGATCATGGGGAAGAAGAAGGGGCTGATACGCATGCCGCCCTTTTCTACCAGGGTGCGGACCGCCTCCTCAATGGTCGGGAAGCCTCCGTTGCCGTTGCCCAGCAGAACGCCCACCCTCTCCCTGCGTTCGTGTTCCAGGCTCAGCCTGGAATCATCCAGGGCCATGTGGGCCGCGGCCACGGCCAGTTGTGTAAAGCGGGCCATTCGCCTTGACTCTTTGGCAGGGATGAACCGCTCCGGGTCAAAGCCGCGTACCTCTCCTGCTATGCGGCACGGGTAGCCCGTGGGGTCGCATAAGGTCATAGGGCCAATTCCAGAGCAACCCGCCACTAGCTTCCGCCAGAACTCATCAGCGGAAAGACCCAGGGGTGTGACCGCCCCAAGGCCAGTCACCACCACGCGTCTTCTGTGGCTTGGAGATGTCATTCTGATACTCCTATGGTACTCGGGCCTGAGGCTGCAAGCTGGGATACAGCTCAGGCGGAATTCCCAGCATCGCCTCCCGCGCCTCGGCTGCCACGAAGAGTGAGCCGGTGGCTACCACTATGTCCCTGGCTCCGGCCTGGCTTAGCGCGTAGTCCAGCGCAGCCCTCACACCCTCCACCGGCACAGCCTCAACTCCGGCGGCACGCAACTCACCAGCCAGCGGGTCGGGCGGCACCGCCCTGGGATGGCGTGACCTGGTGGCCACAACAAGGCAGGCCCCGGGAGCCAGCTCCTGGATGATGCCGGAGGCGTTCTTGTCGGCGGACAGGCCTACCACGTAGATCAACCGCCCAAAGGAGAAATACTGGTGTAACGCCTCCCGCAGCTTGCCCGCGGAGTACGGGTTGTGGGCGCCATCGGCCACCACCAGCGGTTTGCGGGAAAGGACCTCCATCCGCCCTGGCCACCGCACCGAACGGAATCCCTGGATCAGCGCTTTGTCGGATATGGTGAAGCCCATGCCATCCAGAACGTGAAGGGCAGCCAGGGATGTGGCGGCATTCTCCAACTGGTGTCCTCCCAGCAATGGTGTCCACAGTCGGACCTCTCCCCAGGGAGCGGCCACGGTGAAGCTCTGGCCATCCAGGTCGTGGGCCTCCAGGGTCCATTCATACTCCTCGTCCACTGACACTAAGTCTACACCCTGGGCGCGGCAGGACTCTCTCAGCACAGCCATTACGCCTGGCGACTGAGGGCTGGTCACGGCCACCGAGCCCGGTTTTATGATGCCGGACTTATCCCTGGCGATCTGCTCCACTGTATCGCCCAGAATCTGAGTGTGGTCGAGGCTGATGGATGTGATGACGCACACGCGTGGCTGCACCAGGTTGGTGGAGTCCAGCTTGCCCCCCAGCCCCACCTCGATGACCTGAAAGCCAGCCCGACGCTGGAAGAAATGCAGAAATGCCATGGCGGTAAGCGCTTCAAACATGGTAACTTCCCCGTGCGTCCCCTGGGAGTTCATGGACTCCACCACGGGCCAGATAGCATCCACCAGGGAGGCGAAATCCTCCTCGGAAACAGGCTGGCCGCCGAACTGGATGCGCTCGCGGAAGGTGTGCAGATGTGGAGAGATGAAAAGCCCTGTTGTGTATCCCTGGGCGTTCAGGACTGATGCTATGGTGGCCGCTGTACTACCTTTGCCCTTGGTGCCTGTGATATGCACTGTGGGAGTCTTGAGGTGCGGATTGTCCAGACGCTCCAGCAACACGCGCACACGGCCCAGGTCGTAGCGGCGGGTATGGGGAGCAGTCCCGGCCACCCGTTCCAGGTCGGTCAGGCCAAGGAGTTTGTCCAAGGCTTGTTGGTAGTCCATGGTCTTGGTAGGGTGATGGAGCTTGAGCTCCCGTGGCTCTAACAGGGTGATGAACCCCGACACGTCGGGGCGACCATTCCCTCCGACTTCGTCGAGAGTCTCGATGGCTTCGCCATCGGACCTGTCCCAGTTCCTTCGGCCTACTCAGGACAGGCCTGGCCAGGAAGGGGGAAGAGAATATATCTGGTGGGCACCCCCAGCCCCCCGCCAAAGGGGTTACACCCCTCTGGACTCCCCTTTTTCAGCAACCGTCAGTGGTCCCGGATGCGCTTGGGCATGAAACCCGCCACAATCCTCACGGCGTCCCAGAAAGAGACGCCGTGTACATAATCAATGTTACCCTCTAAAGGGCGGGGCGTAAACCCAAAGACCCGTTCTACTGTGTCTAGCTGTGCCACGTTATCAAAAGCAAGCATGCTCAACTGGTGGGTTGTAGCGGGAGGATGCGGCATAATCCTTTCCATGGCCCAGACCAGACGCCGCATCACCGGCAAGGGGACGTGGACCGTGTGCCTCCATTTCCCGTATGTTCGGGCAATGACGCCAATGATCTGGTCATAGGTCAAGTAGGCCGGGCCGCCGATCTCGATAGTCTGGCCCTTGATGTCATCCCGCTCCAACGCCTGAACCAGGCACATGGCCATGTCCTGGACATGGATGGGTTGGAACCTGGTATTGCCATTGCCCGCAACAGGCACCAGGGGAGACAACCTGACCACACCCGCCAGTGTGTTTATGAACTCATCGCCATGCCCAAAGAGGATGGAGCCTCTAAGGATGGTGTAGGGGATGCCGCTCTGGATGACTGCCTGCTCGCCCATAGCCTTGGATGCTAAATAGGGAAACCTTGGATCGTCCTGGGCGCCTATGGCGCTGAGGTGCGCAAAGCAACGCACACCAGCCTGGCGCGCCGCCGCCACCACGTGCGCTGTTCCCTGGTGGTTCACCCTATCAAAGGTGAGGTCGCCTCGCTCACGGATGATGGCCACCAGATGTATGACAGCATCCACGCCTTCCATAGCTGCCTGCCAGGAGCTTGGCTGTGTAACGTCGGCGTAGCAGAATTCCACTCCTTCCACAGCCGCCACCGGCTCGCTGCCGTGGGTGTGGGCCACGGCCCGGACCCGCATTCCATGTTCCACCAGGGCCTGCACCACGTGACGGCCTACAAATCCGGTAGCGCCAGTGACCAGCACTCGACGCGCAGGCCGCTCTGTTCTGAGTGGCTCACCAAGATTGTGACGCATCTATTCCCGGGCAGCGAAGCAAAGGCGCTGTCTGCGGTATTCCGTTTGCTTGGATTGGTGAAGGGCAATCCAGGGCGTGCCGGCATGTTCCCGCTACTGGGACACGGCAACGCAGGTGACTGTTTTCTGCACTCCAGGCAAGGGATGTACCTTATCGGCCAGCCACGTCCCCAGAGCGTCCAGGTCCGACACCTCAACTACGGCAATAATGTCGTGCGGGCCTGTGACACGGTTGGCCGACCGTACCTCAGGGGTAGCCTTCAGGAGGCTGACCACTTTGGGGCCTGTGCCGGTAGCCGTTTCGATCAGTACAAATGCTTTGAGCATGGCCTAATCCTCCCAGTAAGACTAATCGGAATGGTAGCACAATTCGGCATGGGTTAGAATGGCGCCCCGCTCCGGAGGCCGCAGTTCGCATGCCTTCTGCCCACTGTAAAGCAAACGGGAATGCGTCCCTTGTGCTCTTGCTTCCGTAGTGTATAATTAGGCCGCATGGAGTCTAGGGTTACAGGTTACCAATCGCTTCGGGAGTCTTCTTTCCCTCAGTGCCATTGGATGACCGGCCAGACCCAGCTAATACAACGGAGGTAGTCCATTGGCCGAGGATAAAGAGTTGGTTTGTGCAGATTGTGGTAAGACGTTTGTCTTTACGGCTGGAGAGCAGGAGTTCTACGCTAGCCGCGGGCTCACCAACGAGCCGCGACGGTGCCCTGATGACCGACAGGCCCGCAAGCAGCGCCGCGGGGGTGAAGGCGGTGGCCGCACCGGTACCAGGGAGATGTATCCAGCGGTCTGTGCTAACTGCGGCAACGAGACCCAGGTGCCCTTCAGGCCTACGGGTATTCGCCCTGTCTATTGCAGCGACTGCTTCAGCCAGATACGTTCCTAGCTTCGGATACTCAGCTACCAACGCCGGCAGACCTTCTAGGAGTTCTAGCCGGCCACGGTAAGTAGTCTGTCCGCACCGCTGTCCCGCCAGCACTGGTTTCAAGCCGATGGCCGTGTATCGGATGTCATACTGCGCAGTCATCGGCTATGTTGGCGTCTGCTATCGACCGTGACGGACGAGCCCCCGCACTTTAGTGCCAAGTTTAGGCTTAGCTAACCACCGACTTTAGCCGGGGCAGTGGACACCCTCTCCCAAACGCGCAGTAGCCGCACAGCCGCAGCCTTTCCGCCACCACCGTAGCGTGGTACCATGCTGCCATTATTGTCCCTTCCAAGGAGGAACCCATGTCTGGTCCCTTGAAAGGCATACGGGTGCTGGACCTCACCAGGATATTGTCAGGCCCATTCGCCACCATGATCCTGGGCGACCTTGGTGCGGATGTCATCAAAGTGGAGCATCCTTCCGGCGGTGATGGCAGCAGGGGCAACGGGCCGTTTCTGGCCGATGGATACAGCAGCTACTTCCTGAGCATCAACCGCAACAAGCGGGGTATCACCCTGGACCTGGCCCACCCCAGAGGCAAGGAAATTCTGCTGGAGTTGGTGAAGCAGTCCGACGTGCTGGTAGAGAACTTCGTCCCGGGGACTATGGCCAGGTTTGGACTGGACTATCCAGTAGTCGAGAGGCTCAACCCTGCCATTATCTATGCCTCCATCTCAGGCTTTGGCCAGACCGGCCCATATGCACAGAGGCCGGCCCTGGACATCATCGTCCAGGGCATGGGGGGCATCATGAGCATTACAGGCGAGCCTGATGGCGGCCCGGTGCGGGTTGGAGCGTCCGTTGGAGATATTGTGGCCAGTCTCTACTGCGTCATCGGCATCCAGGCAGCACTCCAGGAACGCGCCGTCAGCGGAAAAGGACAGATGCTGGACCTCAGCATGTTGGAGTGCCAGGTGGCCATTGAGGAGAACGCCTTTGCACGATACTTTGCGACTGGTGAAGTGCCTGGCCGCCTGGGAACGCGCCACCCTTCATACACGCCTTTCCAGGCATTTGAAACCAAGGATAGCTGGATTGTGTTGGCCACTACAGGGGCCGACGGTTGGTCTCTCTTTTGCTCCGCCATCGATAGGGTGGACCTGATCGACGATGAGCGGTTCACTTCCGGATGGCTCCGCACCCAACACTACCAGGAGATAGAGCCTATCCTCAGCGAGGTTATGCGCCGGAAGACTACCAGGGAGTGGCTGGATGAGCTATCGGCGCTGAACATTCCGTGCGCCCCTGTCAACTCGATCGCCGATGTAGTCAAAGACCCCCACCTGATGTACCGGGGCGCTATCACAGAGGTGCAACATCCAGTGCTGGGCAGCCTCAAGACGGTGGACTCGCCGCTACGCCTGTCCCGCACCTCGGCGTCCGTGGGCCAGCCTGCTCCAGATCTGGGGCAGCACACTGAAGAGGTGCTCACGGAACTTCTGTGCCTCACTCCTCGTGAACTGGAGGAGCTACGCCAGGGGAAGGTCATATAGCAGGCTGACGAAAAAGGGGAGTACAGAGGGGCGAAGCCCATTTGGTGGGGGTGTGGGGTTATCCCCCAGAAATCTCTTTCACCCCCCTTCCTGGCCAGGAAGGGGGGCAGGGGGATGGTCGAAGCGGTTTTCAATCACCTTGTTAGAAAACCCGGCCTCCTCCATCGCCTGCTGGTACTCCTCGGGCCGGTTCAAGTCCAGCACAACCTCCGCATTTTCCACCTCTAGCCGCACAACATCCGACCTGTGGCGCTCCACAATCTCTCGTAGCCCTTGCCGCGACT
>JAUSCR010000157.1 GCA_030651175.1 Dehalococcoidia bacterium | reverse complement strand
GAACAGGCATTCATGGTGCCAGAAGGGTCGGTAGCAGAGGTGGGCTACGGCACCAACCTCTCCCTCAAGGTGGAAACCTTTGTGGACGAATACTGGCCTGAAGGGCCACCCAAGGAGTACCGCAGCGATGTGGTGCTCTATGAGAATGGGGTAGAGGTCCAGAAAGGTGTCATCCGCGTCAATCACCCCCTAAGCTACAACGGCATACGCTTTTATCAGTCCTTCTACGGCCCTGCATCGGCGATGATGGTACGCGACCAGGAGGGAGAGACGCTCTTCAATGACAACGTGGCCCTGGGATGGGTCTCGGGCACCAAGCCTTATAAGAGGCCCACAGGAACATTCAGCGTACCGGGCACAGGGATCACCGCCTACGTGATTGGCCCAGCCCAGGGCTACTATGATCCCCTTATCCAGGCTGGCCAGCAGCGGGTGGAGCTTTACCGCGACGGGTCCCAAGCGCCTATTGCCATGGCAAACCTGGACCTCGGGGTGCCCAAGACGCTGGCAGGCATGGAGATTACATTTGTGAGGGAGCTTCAGTTCTCCGGGTTCCAGGTGGGCCGGGACCCCACCAACATGCTCATATGGATAGCCGCGGCCATCTTTGTGCTGGGGCTGGTGATGGTCTTCAACTTCCCTCACCGCCAGGTGTGGGCACGCCTCCACACCGCGCAGGGCGGGAAGACACTTGTGCTGGTGCGTACCACCTCCATCCGGAGTTTTGCTGTGTCGTCTGACTTTGAGGGCGTGGCTGAAGAGTTGGGTAGGGAGCTATCCCTGAAAGAGAAAACGGCTGTGGAGGCTTAGGTATGGCCAAGATGGAAGCTTTTACGTTTATGGCGGCTCTGTTGAGCGTGGGGCTGTCTGCCGTCCTCTATTTATGGCGGGTCGCCCTGCTCAGAAGAGAGAAGGTAGCAGTTGGGGTTGGCGCCTCCTCAGCGGTGGCAGAACCAAGGTATTCCTTTTGGGACCCCGGCCGATTCGCTATCATGCTGGCTGTCAGCGGGCTGGTATTCCTTACCTTCTCCATCGTGGCAAGATGGATAACCACGGGGCACGGGCCTTTCTCCAACATGTACGAATACAATCTGGTGACGGCCTGGGGCACAGTGGCAGCCACCCTGTACGCTCAGTGGCGCTACCGCACACCCCTCATCAGCGCTGTGGTAATGCCCATCGCCGTGGCACTCCTCATCTGGGGCTACACCATCCCATCGCGGGCGCTCCCTCTGGTTCCCGCCCTCCAGCAAAGCCTGCTCCTAACAATTCACGTCTCCGTGGCCATGATCGCCTCCGGGTTCTTCGCCGTAAGCTTTGGCGCAGCGGTGCTCAACCTGATTCAGCGCCGCGGCAACCTCGCCTGGCTACCTCCTGTGGCAGTGCTGGATGACCTCGGCTACCGCGGAGTCATCGTCGGTTTCCCCTTCTGGACGCTTATGATAATCCTGGGCGCCCTGTGGGCCGACATTGCCTGGGGGAGATACTGGGGCTGGGACCCCAAGGAGACGGCCAGCCTGGTCACCTGGTTCATATATGCGGGATACGCGCATGCCAGGACAGTCCGCGGCTGGAAGGGGGCCAAGGGCGACAGCCTCCTTATTATCGGCTTCGGCGCGGTGGTATTCACCTACCTGGGCAATTTCTTCTTTACGGGCCTGCACGCCTACACCTAAAAGGAAGCCTTCATGCCAGAGGGGCAGATTAGGGTAGCAGTTCCCACCGGGGAAACCAGGAGGAAACGACGGGCTTTTGGCCTCAGGGATGTCCTGACTACCTTGGGTATCGCCTTCCTAATTCTGGGCATTGTCTTCTTATTCAACCGTGGCCGGACGCCGGGAGAGGGCGCTTTTCTCAAGATAAGCTCCTACACAGGGGCCCTAGCCACCGGACCGTCGCCTGCGCTGGGCAAGCCAGCCCCAGACTTCCAGGTGCCTCTGCTGGGCGGTGGGACTTTCGATCTCAGCCAGCAGCAGGGCAAGGTTGTCTGGATCTTCTTCTGGGCCACCTGGTGCCCCCCCTGCCGCGCAGAGATGCCGGACATCCAGAAGGTGTGGGAGGCGGAGCAGGGAAGTGACCTGGTGGTGATAGGTGTGGACTTTGCCGAGGACTCCCAGACCGTCAGGGCCTTCGTGAACAAGCTGGGACTCGACTTCCCCATCGGAATGGACTTTGCCGGGAAAATAACCACGGAGTACCGCATAGCAGGATTCCCATCGCACTTCTTTGTGGACAGGAACGGCGTATTGAGGGAAATACGTATCGGCTCGATGAGCGAGGCGACCATGCGTGCCAAGTTGGAAATGATCAGGAGCTATTAGCCGATGGCAAGGATCGCCCTGTTGTTGTCCCTGGCCATGATGCTGGCAGCCTGCTCCGTCAGCAGTGAACCGCCGTTTCAGCCCGCCTTTCAGAGCGGCCCCCGGTTGAGCTTTGACCGGAGCACGTTGGATTTCGCTGATGTCCCAGCGGGAAAGTCCCTGGAGGCGGTCTTCCAACTCAAGAACGTGGGTGATAGGCCCCTGGTGATAGAGAAAGCCTTCACCAGGGTGGTGGAAGGCTGCTGCCCACCCCAGCCCGAGCTGGAGGCGGTGGAGATCCAGCCGGGCAAGACCAGCGCCCTCGCCCTCCACATCACCATGGCAGAGAGCATGACAGGCCCCCACGTCTTTGAGGTGCTGGTGGCCTCCAATGACCCAGTGGAGCCAGAGGCTCGCCTTACGGTTAAGGCCGTTTATTCAAAGGAGTGAGGCCACTTCTGCCATGCCTGCGCTGAAGATAAAGAGCCAGAGCCAGAGGGCGAGGCCCTCCCCCAGGGCCGTGGATGCCTGGGGATGGGACCTTCTTGCTATTAAGCCGGTACGCCGGTTCATGGTGAGCCGCTGGTATCCGGGTGCCTTCCAGGCTATCTCCCTTGTGCTCTTCGGCATGGTGGTCTACTTCGGCCTGTTCAGCACGATACGGCCTGCGTACAACTTTGCCACGGCGGTCACCTGGAACCTGTGGTGGCCTCTTCTGCCTCTGAGCCTTGTCCTGATGGGTAGGATGTGGTGCACCATCTGCCCGCTGGTACCACCCATTGAGTTGGCGCAGCGGCTGGCCAACCCCACTCGTATGCCAGGCCAGTTCCTGCGACGCTACGGTGTCTGGCTCATGGGCCTCACCTTCATCTTCGTCACATGGGCCAACCGCATGTGGTCCATCATCAGTTCCCCCAGGGCAACTGCCTTGCTGCTGCTTGCCCTTCTGGGCCTGGCGGTGGTGGTGGCCGTTCTATACAAGCGCCGCGCCTTCTGTCGCTACATCTGCCCCATCGGAACTTTTACAGGGCTGTACGCCATGACCGCGGCCGTGGAGCTAAGAAGCAATAGCGCGGCCACCTGTGATGGATGCAAAGGGAAAGAGTGCTACAGAGGCAGCGATACGGTGGGCGGCTGCCCGCTTTACCAGTACACCAGGACAATGGACAGCAACCGCAACTGTAACCTGTGCGGCCAGTGTATCAAGAGCTGCCCTCACGGCGCCGTGGAACTGCGCCTGCGGACCCCCGGGCGGGAGCTGTGGCTGCTGGGCACTCCCCTTTTGGGAGAAGCCTTTCTGGTGATGATGCTGGTGGTGGTGGTGTACATGCAGACCGCCGACATGACCACGGCCTGGGCCGACTATATGCGGTGGCTCCTGGGGAACACCGCCCTGGTGGACTACAACCTGGCGTTCACCCTGACCTTTGTGGCGGCGATTCTGGCTGTGATGGGCATCTACCTGCTGGTAACCCGCTGGGCCAGCGCTCCAGGCGCGTGGCGGCGGAACTTCGCCGCCTTCGGCTATGCCTACATACCTCTGATCCTGGCTGTGCACCTGGGACACAACTTCACCCATCTGGTAAGTGAGGGCCCCAAGGCCCTGAGTGCAGCATTTTGGTCCGTACTCAACCCCCTGGGCACCGCCACGGCGCCAGTGCAGGCAGCGGGCATTCCCATGCTGAACCAGGCGTGGATGGTCCCCCTTGTTCTCTTGGGCGGGACGGGTTCCCTCTACACGGCCTGGCGCATCAGCCAAAAACCAGCATCCGGAGGTGGGAAAGGCAAACTTCTACCCCACCTGATATTCTTGCTTGTCCTCACGGTGCTATTTGTCCAGCTCTTCCTGCTCCCAATGAACCTCCGTCATGCCCATTAGGGGGGAAAAGATGAACTTACGCAAAGCAGCCAAGATCGGCCTTGCCCTGATTCTCCTGGGCATCGTGGGCGTTGCATGCTCGGGAGGACAGCAGGAGAAGTTCCCCGCCTTTGTATACGCCAGCGCCCTCAGCCTGGAGTCCTACCGGGCGGCGACCTCGCTCCCCCAGGAGGTGTTGACCAGTGTGCCGTGCTACTGCGGGTGTGCGACGGCCCCGGAGCCGCACATGAGCCTCTTGGACTGCTTTTATAACAGAGATGGCAGCTACAGTGACCACGCCGCCGGGTGCGACCTGTGTGGCAAGATCCTTCTGGACGCCCAGGCGGCGCACCAGGGAGGCAAGGACCTGAAGGCCATTCGCGCCATCATAGACTCCAAGTACGCCGTTTACGGCACGCCTACCGATACCCCGCCCGTGGAGTAGAACCTGCCCTGAGAGGCTGTGAGCATTTGTTCCTTCCCCCCCTTGTGGGGGAAGGTTAGGATGGGGGGGCCAGGTCATGCCCTTACAGTTCACCCCCACCTTAGTCCTCCCCCATCAAGGGTGAGGAAAAACTCACAAGCCCTGAGCCCCGATGTCCCGATTTCATCGAGGCTCTCGATATGTCGGAGACTCGCGATGGAATCGGAGCAATCTGGCCGAAGGGATACAACCGCTTTTCCACATAGTTTGATTAGCTTACCTAGTCTATACAGGCTACTCTTTTCTCCGCCATCCGGACCAAAAGTAGTACAACTAAAGTACCAGATGCTATTGACTTCTTCCCCGTCACTAATTTAGAATGTCTTAGGTTAGTGAAAGCTATCACAAACCGTTGCAATTAGAGTAGTTGGAGCAAGTGTTTGCGTGCCTTGAGAGAGAGCATAAGGAGAACAGGCGATGAAGAGCAAAGGCAACCTGCGGCTAATCCTTGGCGTCACCCTACTGATGGTGCTGTTGCCACTGACCCTGGTCAGTTGCGCAGGCGAACAAGGGCCTGCGGGGCCAGCCGGAGCTACCGGAGCCCAGGGAGCGGCAGGAGCAGCGCCATCAGAGGCCCAGCTTCTGAATCTGGTGACCCAGGTGGTGCAGGGACCCAAGGCGAGTGCGGCCGACATCGCCCACGGCGCCAGGCTGTATGACAAGTGGTCTAAAGAAGCGGGCATCGCGGATCCTACCGGCAACCAAGCGCTGTGGGCCCTCCAGACCACCAACACTCGCACCGGTGCCGACACCTTCCGGTGCAAAGAATGCCACGGCTGGGACTACAAGGGCAAGGGTGGAGCCTACAGCAAAGGCTCCCACTACACAGGTTTCGTGGGCGTCTACGACGCCGGCATGACCAAGTCCAAGGCCCAGCTCTTGACCATCCTCAAGGGCTCAACCGACTACCGGCACGACTTCTCCAAAGTTCTCGATGCTAAGGCGCAGGCTGACCTGGCTGCGTTCCTGAGCGAAGGCCTGATCAACGATGTCCAATACATCGATTATGCGACCAAGAAGCCCATCGCTGCGGACGCAGTTCGTGGGAAGACACGCTATGACAGCACATGTGCCGCTTGCCACGGAGCCGACGGCAAGCAGATAAACTTCGGCAGCGCGACGGCACCGGAGTACCTGGGCACAGTGGCCGCAGACAACCCATGGGAGACGCTGCACAAGATCCGCTTCGGGCAGCCTGGCACCGCCGCCATGCCATCGGCCACAAGCCTGGGCTGGAGCCTGCAAGATGCGCTGGATGTCCTGGCCCACGCACAGACACTACCGCAGAAGTAAGGCAAGAATAAGTGGACATCCATCGGCCGGGGTGCGAAGCGGACGGGAGTGAAAGCCGTCACAAGAAGAGTAGGCATAGGTGCGCCCGGAGTAGGCTACTTGTGTTGGCGGGAGAGGTGGGGGGAGGGCCAGATTCCGTATAGAGAGCATAAGGAGAACAGGCGATGAAGAGCAAAGGTAACCTGCGGCTAATCCTTGGTGCCGCCCTACTAATGGTGCTGTTGCCACTGACCTTGGTCAGTTGCGCAGGCGAGCAAGGACAGCAAGGCCCTAAGGGCGACCAGGGGTCAGCAGGAGCGGCAGGGCCTGCAGGAGCGGCAGGAGTTGCCGGAGCC
>JAUSCR010000015.1 GCA_030651175.1 Dehalococcoidia bacterium | reverse complement strand
GTGACCACGATGCGCCAGCCATAGAGGGCGCCGGCCTGCTCGACAGTAGGCTGAAGGTCGGTCCACTGCCGGGCAGCGTAGTAACGTGAGACGAGTTGCTCTACGCGCTTAGCCCTGCCCGCCTCAACCTCTTGCTGGAGGTGCTCCACTTCTCGCTGCGCAGCAAACCCAACGTACCAACTGATGCTGCCCAGGGCAAGGGCCAGCACCAGGGTGAAGCCCAGGATCAACCGGAACTGGAGGCTGAAGAACCAGCTATGCATCGCCGAACCTGTACCCCATGCCATAAATTGTGTGAATGTAGCGGGGCTTCTGGGGGTCTGCCTCTAGCTTGCGGCGAAGATTGGAGACGTGGGCGTCCACTGTCCTGTCAAAACCATCGAAGTCGTAGCCAAAAACTTTGTCCATGATTTCTTCTCTGGTGAATGTCCTGCCAGGCTCGCGCATAAGCAAGACCAGGAGCCGGAACTCAGTGGGGGTGAGGCGCACTGCTGTTTTCCCAACGGTTACTGCGCGGAGGCGGAGGTTTGCCGTTATGTCCCCGTGCCGTAGCTCGGCGGGTCCACGGTCCACATCTCCCTTGGTCGTTCGGCGCAGCACAGCCCGTATGCGGGCCGCCAGTTCCCTGGGGCTAAATGGCTTGGTGACGTAATCGTCGGCTCCCATGTCCAGGCCGGCCAGTCGGTCCTCCTCCTCTACGCGGGCCGTAAGCATGACTATTGGCACATCCGACTCCGCTCTGAGGATGCGGCACACCTCCATGCCGTCGAGTCCCGGCAGCATCAGGTCAAGGACAACCAACTCGGGATGTGCTTCTCGGGCCAAGCGCAAGCCTTCAATGCCATCTGAAGCCTCCAGCACCTTGTGGCCATCGCGGCCCAGATACAGGCGGACCAGTTCGACTGTGTTGGGGTCATCCTCCACTATCAGGACTGTACTTGGCACACTATCACCTTTAGCTAGTGGGTTGCGCTCCTTGCGACAGTGCTACATAGGGAGGGACGGGGCCATGCCCCGTCCCTCAATGCGGTCCGGGCCACAGATCTTAGAAAGAGGTGTTCCCGGAACTCGTGGGAGTGGGAGACGGGGTAACGCCGTGATTGGGGCCCATGCCGTCCCATCCTCGACCTCCAAACATATGGCCGCGGGGGCCACCGCGTCCTCCGAACCCTCCCATTGGACCTCTACCCATTGGGCCTCCAGGAGAGAGGACATCAGGCCTAGACTGATACCACTTCTTGAGTTGGTCCGCCTGCTCCTGGGTGACCCGTCCCTGGGCTACCATGTTATCGAGCTGCTTTTGCAGAGCCTCGGCCTCCATGTCTTTGGTTGCCTGGGTCATCGCGCCCTGGACTTTGGCCTCGTCCAGTCCGAGGATAGCGGCAACGC
Source organism: Dehalococcoidia bacterium (assembly GCA_030651175.1). GTDB lineage: Bacteria > Chloroflexota > Dehalococcoidia > Lucifugimonadales > SHYF01 > SHYF01. The sequence goes on along the minus strand of JAUSCR010000015.1, from coordinate 41,432 downwards.
GGGCTGCGAAACTCTTGACCGGTGAATCACCGGTCGCGGCGCTTCCCTGGGCCAGAACGGTGCCACCTGTGATGCCTATGGCCAGGGCCCCGACAAGCAGAGTGACAAAAATCCAACGCTTCTTCATTTCTGAGGCCTCCTTGGTTCCTGCGCTTTGTTCATGCTCTATTTATAACAGCAAACCTTGAAGAAAGTTTGAAGAGTCTGGCCGGGAGTAGCAACATTTGGGCCAAGGTTATGAAAAACTCTTTCGCCCCTCTGGACCCTCCTTCTTCAGCAGCCTGCTAGGTCGAGTGCCGACAACGTCAAGCTATGACCCCAGGGCTAGAGTCATGATGGAGTCGGACTTATTGAGTCGCAATGGTTGGATTGCCTGGGTCATTAGTGACGGGGGGCAAGCTGCTGCTGGCCGATATGGGAAAGGGCTGCTGGCCGTTGCCGTTGCCGCTGGCAGCGACACCATCGCGGGACTCGTAAGTCATCCGGTAGAGGCGGCTGTATAGCCCTTCGCGCGTTAGCAGCTCATCGTGGGTGCCAGTTTCTACTATCTGACCACCCTCCAGTACCACTATGCGGTCGGCGCCGCGGATGGTGGACAGCCGGTGTGCAATTACGAAGGAGGTGCGTCCTATTAGCAGGCGCTTTAGCGCCCGCTGGATGGTGGCCTCGGTAGTGCTGTCCACGTTGGCTGTAGCCTCGTCCAGTATGAGGATTCGGGGGTCGGCAAGGATGGCGCGGGCGAAGCTGAGGAGCTGGCGCTGGCCCAGAGAGAGGTTCTGTCCCCGCTCGTGGAGGATGGTATCGTACCCGTCCTCAAGCTGAAGGATGAACTGGTGGACGCCCACTGCCTCGGCCGCCCGCACAATCTCTTGGTCCGTGGCCTCGGGACGACCGTACCGGATGTTGTCTCTTACTGTTCCGGAGAACAGGAATGGGTCCTGGAGAACGACTCCCATCTGCCGGGCAAGGGAGGTCCGCTGGACCTGGCGAATGTCCAGGCCATCTATCCGGATGGAGCCGGAGGTGACATCGTACATGCGGCCTATTAGGGCTGTTAGGGTGGTCTTGCCGCTCCCGGTTGGGCCAACCAGAGCGATGGTCTCCCCCGGCGCTACGCGTAGGTTGATGTCGTGCAGCACCGGTACTCCTGAGACATAGCTGAAACTGACGTTCTCAAATGTTATCTCGCCCCGGATGGGTGGCAGCTTTGGGGCATTGGGCCTATCCGTAATCTCTGGCTTGGTGTCCAGGACTTCAAAGATGCGCTGACCCCCCGCCATGGCGCGCTGAAGCTGGGTGTATTGCATGACCAGCTCCCGCACGGGTTCGAAGAATCGCTGCACGAATAGGGCAAACGAAACCACTACACCAATGCTTGCGTCGCCGTTGAGGACACGTATGCCACCGAAGATGATAACCGCTCCCGTGGCTAAGGCCACACAGATCTCTACAGCGGGCGCTATCACGGCGGTAAGCTGGCCAACGTGGATGCTTGCCTTGAGGTTGGCGGCGTTCACCTTATCGAACTTACGCAGGTTCTCATCCTCGCGATTCAAGCCCTGGATTACCCGAACGCCGGATATGTTCTCCTGAAGATTGGAGTTCACCACAGCGATAGTCTGGCGTACGCCGATGAATGCCCGCTTGGCGCGCTGCTGCCATATCCAGAGCACCAGCAGAAGTAGAGGCACTACCGCCATGGTTGCCAGCGCCAAAACCATGTCCAGCTTGAGGAGCCAGAAGACCACTACTGAGAGGCCAAGGATGTCTGCCAGTATTGTGAAAAAGCCAGATGTCACCAGCTCCTGCAATGCAGTGACATCGTTCTGGACGCGCGACATCACCCGGCCGACCTCGTTGTGGTCGTAGAAGCTCAGGGAGAGCTTTTGTAAATGGGTGAACATCTCATGGCGGAGGGTGTAGAGGACCCTGTGTCCCATCCACGAGGTGGCAGTCATGTACATGTAGTAGGAGGCCCATGCGGCAGCCGCCAGGCCTACCATGGCGACGCCAATAATGGCCAGGGAGTGGAGGTTACCTTCCATGGCTCTGTCGGTGGCCCACCCAATGAGCGCCGGCTGAGTGTAGGAGGTCAGTGAGAACAGAATGGTGCCTATCAGGGCTAAGATGACCCTCACGTTGTAAGGGCGCAAATAGCCCATCAGGCGTACTACTACCTTGTGGTCGTAGGCTTTGCCCAGGTCATCGTCGGACCAACCGTCCGCTGCGCGGTGCCAGGGGCCTCCCATGCCCATTCCGCCCGCGCCGTGCATGCCGCCCCAACCGCCCATGCGGGCCATTAGACTCCCTCCCTATGAGAAAGTTGATTCATGACATCTCCTGGGCCGGTGTCTGAGACGGTGATGTGGTCTGGTGCACAAGGGGTTGCTTCTTAGATAGGGCCTCCTCCTGGTCACGCAGCTCCAGGTCGTAGATTCGCTGGTAGAAGCCTTTGTGGTGGATAAGCTCCTCGTGGCGGCCATGCTCCACCATCTGGCCCTTATTCAACACCAGTATCTGGTCGGCCATTTTCACTGTTCGGAGCCTCTGGGCGATAACGAAGGTGGTGCGGCCTTTCATAACCTCCTGAAGGGCTTGCTGGATGAGGTACTCCGTCTCTGTGTCCACGCTGGAGGTGGAGTCGTCCAGAACAAGGATGGGCGGGTCTAGCAACAGCGTGCGGGCAATGGCGACCCGCTGTTTCTGGCCTCCGGATAGAGTAATACCACGCTCGCCGACCCAGGTGTCGTAGCCTTGGGGCAGCCCCACGATGAAGTCGTGGATGCGAGCCGCCTTAGCAGCTAGCTCGATCTGCTCCTGGGAGGCGCCGGGCGCGCCGTAGGAGATGTTGTCGCGGATGGTGGCTGAGAAGAGGAAGACATCCTGCTGGACTATGGCGATGCACCGCCGCAGAGAGGCCAGTGTCACGGTGCGAATGTCGGTGCCATCAATAGTTATGCGGCCATCGGTTACATCGTAGAACCGCGGCAACAGGTTCACAATGGTGGTCTTTCCGCTGCCCGTGGGGCCAAGCAGGGCGACCACCTGTCCCGGCTGGGCATCTATGTTGATGTTAGTGAGAACGGGGCTGACAGCGTTGTATCCGAAGGAGACGTTCTGGAATAGCACATGGCCCCTGACCCTACCCAGCGCCGGCGCATTGGGCAATTCCTTTACGACCGACTCGGCGTCCAGGATTTCGAAGATGCGCTGGCCGGCGGAATAGGCCCGGGCCGTTACTGTGATAAGAAAGCCCAGGCTGCGGACTGGCATTTGCAGCAACGTCAGATAGAGGGCAAAGCTAGCCAGTTGGCCCTGGGTCAGCCGTCCGAGCGCGATCTCCCTGCCGCCGAACCAGATGGTGGCAGCCATCCCCAGCATCCAGAGGCCGGTGATGGCGGGAGTAGAAACACCCTGAAGCCGGCTGGAGTGGTATGAGTCATTGAAGAGGGCTAGGGCCTCCTTGTCGAACTTCGCTATCTCCTGCTCCTCACGGCCAAAGGCCTTCACCACACGCACGCCGGAGAGGCTCTCTTGGAGGACGGTGGTGAGCCTGGCCAGGCCGTCTTGCACACGCATCCATATGGTCCGCTGTATCAAGTTGAAACGGGCCGAGGTAGCGGAGATAACTACCAGGAATGGCCAACTCACCAGGGCAAGTCGCCAGTTGTCCAGAAGCATTAGGACCAGAGCTGCCACCAGGACCAGCACGAAGTACGCCGCCCTCAGAGCGCCCATCTGTATGAACCGTTGCACCGCCTCAACGTCCTGGGTTGCCCGGGACATGAGCTGACCTGTCTGGTGACTATCGTGATAGGCAAAGGAGAGACGCTGGAGGCGGTTATATATGTTGTTGCGGAGATCGTAGGCCACTCGCTGGGACAGCCACTCTCCCAGGTACTGCTGGCCGTAGGCGAACAGGCCTCGCATAGCGGCGGCGCCCAGGATTGCTAAACTCGCCGCCAGGAGCACCCAGATGCGGTCCTGGTGCTGGGTTTTGATACCGAAGTCAATGGCCCATCCCAGCAGCTTGGGGTTGATGAGCAGAAAAGCTCCGGCGCCAATAACACAAAGCCAGGCCAGTGCTAGACGCCGTTTGTAGGCGAAGGCAAGGGCAATCAGTCTAACTAATATGGTCATCTATTGCGTTCACCGGTGAAAAGGCTTTGTCCAGGATATCCAATGCTGACGTAACAGTGGCCAGGTCTTCTGGCGATAGTTCTTTCAAACTGTCGGCCAATTGGTTGCGTGCCTCCAGGCGGGCTAGCTCCAGGGCAGTCTGGCCACGTTCGGTGAGTGAGAGGCTAATGCGGCGACGGTCCTGGGCTATGCGGCGTGAGACTGCCTTGTCCATCACCAAGCGGTCTACGAGCTTGGAGGCGGATGGGTTGGTTAGACCCAGGAAATCGGACACCTCTGAAAGCGAAGTGCCCGGGTGGCGCTGGAGGTAGATGAGGGTTCGGAACTGGGCGACCGACAGGCCGGGCATGCTGTGGCGGCGCATCTCGCGCCGGATTCGGCGCATGATGAGGGGCACCACGTCCAAAAGCTGCGCGGAGCAGTCGGACAGGGAAGTGCCGGGAATACTTTCCAATTCTAACGGTTTCACAGGCGAACTATAACACTCAGTAGAGTGGGTTGCAATGGTTCATCTGAACGCTTATTGCTCACTCTCGGTTGGCGGGGGTCGGCAATGAGAGGTAAAATGGCCCCAAACTCAGGTAGGGGGCTATCGTGGAAGAATTATTGCCTGGACTGGTTAGAGTGATGGAAGAACGGCTAGGGAAGTTGGGTAGGCCACTAACAACAGTAGTAGTTCTGTGCCTTGCTCTAGGTGCATCTGCATGGGGCTTGAAATCATTTTGGGACTATATGGTGTTCCCAATAGCCCAATTCGTTCAAGCGTTCATGGCGGCCTCGCCTATGACATTAGCTGATTTCGCCACAAAAGTGCTGACGCCGTTTGCTATCTATGTTGTGCTTGCCTCTGGTGTGTTAGCGCTGGGGGTGTTGTTTATTCATAAGCGTATTAGTGAGGCCCGCTAATGTTGCCAGGGATGAGGCAAGAGAACTACTACGTGAGATAAGAGAAACAATACACAAGGCCCGAAAAGAAGGCGATGGTGAGCCAGGGGCCGGGAACGAGGGACATTGATTTGGATGCCATAGTTTGTAAATACTGCCAGTCCGACAACGTAATCAAGTACGGCAAGCTCAAGGGCGTTCAACGGTACTTCTGCAAAGACTGTAAGCGGAAGTTTGCCAATCCTGATGCCATTCCCAAGATGCAGACTTCCATTCGGGATGTTGCCGATGCGCTCAATATGTACTATGAGGGTATGTCCCTAGCCGAGATAAGGCGTAACTTCATCCAGCAGGACAATAACTACATCACTCCCACATCCCCGTACAACTGGGTGAGACGCTTTACCAGGTTAGCAGTAGATGAGGCCGCGAAGTGTAAGCCCGCTGTCGACTCAATCTGGGTTGCAGACGAAACCGTTATTGACTTGGATGGGAAAAACGTCTGGCTATGGGACTTGATAGATTCTAAAACTCGATTCCTGCTACGCCCCCTCGCCTGCCGGCCCTAATAGGCGGCGCACCCGGCTAATCCTGGTTCAGAACTTTTCCGTGACGCCCTCTATTCGCTGGCCGCCTCGCAAAACCGGCGAAGGGCATCTAAATGCTGGTCCAGGGAGCGGAACCCAGCGCGCATGGTGTTCGCCGTCACGTGCGTAGCGCCCAGTTCACGCCACGCCGCTCTGCCCTATTCATCGGCCGTAGTTGACCAGAGCGAGAGCATCGCTAGGCTGTCACCATTGAACAAGCACGGGCATGTCTGAATTGGGAGAGGCCAAGGTGCCGCGGGTTGTTTGGGGGTTCTGAGCAGCCTGGACAGTCAGATGCGATGGGCATATCCTTGGCGACAAGACCGAAGACGGACTATGATCAGCTCACTACAAGTTGAAGCGGGGAATCCCGGCTAAAGGATATCTATGGCAAACGACCAGCTTAGGACCACACCGGAAACGGTCAAGCGTTCCGGGGACATACGGAACACTGCTGCCTTCGCACTTGCTAGTCTTGCCGGAGGTCACGGTGTCTTCCACTGGTATACCCAGAGCTTTTATGTGGTGCTCCCCAGCATCAAGACGGCTCTAGGTCTGAGCCCGGTGCAGATAGGTTTTCTCATCACCATACGGAATCTCGTGAGCGGCCTCGTCTCCCTGCCGGCAGGGATTCTGCTCGACATCTTTCGCAGGCAGTGGGGGCTGATGCTGGCAGGGTGCCTCGGCTGTATCGCCGCAGCGTACGTCGTGCTGAGCCTGGCACCAAACTATCCGCTGGTGGCGGCAAGCATGGTTCTGGTAGCTCTGCCGCCGGCCCTGTGGCACCTGCTCGCCATGACCTCGCTGTCGCGGCGGTTTACCGAGCGGCGGGGCATGGCCCTGGCTCTTCACGGCGTGGGAGGCAACGTGGGAGACGTGGTTGGCCCGGTGGTGACGGGTTTTCTATTGGCTGCCCTTGTCTGGCAGCAGGTCTTCCGCATCTACGCCATGCCGGTCCTCCTGCTCTCGGTAGTGGCGATTTGGGCCTTCAGAACCTTGGAGACCGGCAGCGGGGACGAACCTGGCAGGGGCCGCGGTCAGGTAGGGAAGGCCCTGGGACTTCTAAAGAGCCGTACACTGCTTCTAGTCATCGGGGCGATGGGGCTGCGAGGCATGGCCCAAACCGCATTCTTCGCCTTTTTCACCATCTACCTCGCCGAGGAGTTGGACATGAGCGGACCCCAAGTGGGGTTTCACCTAGGCCTCCTCACCTTTATGGGCATATTTTCCGCCCCTGTCCTGGGATTCCTTTCCGACCGACTGGGCAGAAAGGTGGTTCTTGTCCCTGCGCTGTTCTTCCTCGGCCTAATGACAGTACTGCTGGTCACAGTTGCCACGGGCTGGGGTGTGACCATCGTCGTTGCGGTCATGGGGCTGTTCATGTATTCAATTCAGGCCACTTTTCTGGCGGGAGCCTTGGACACTGTCCAAAAGGGTGTCGAGGCAACAGCCCTGGGGCTAGTCTCCTTCGTGAGACATTGGCTGGACGGGGCCTCACCAATCATCGCTGGCGCAATCTACGGGGCGCTAGGCAGCCAGGAAACCTTCTACTACGTTGCCACCTTGTTCTTTGCGGCCGCTGTGCTGGTCGCGCTGCTCCCATTCCCAGTGACCAGCGGCAAAGCTGGCTGAAATGGGGAATCCCGGCTTGGTATTCTTCGCCGGAGAATGGGGCGAATTCAGGATCAGCCAGGTAAGCGCAACAGCACAAGGAGCTATCTATGCAGTTGACCTTGTTGTGGCAGTGGTCCAACGGCTGGACTCTACAACCGTGGAGGATCTGAAGCGCTTCGACTAGACGAAACCTTGCTGTGCAGGCATCGATAGGCCTTGGAAGCACCCTTCAGCAAGACGCGTTCCGCACCGACGCCTGGTACTTGACTTTGCAGCATGGGCGATCAAACGGCTGGGCAGCTTCAAGGCTCAACCAGCGAAGGGTCCGTTCCGTTGAGGTTGGAAAACGCACAGACTTAGGTAGTCCTATCATCCGAAACGGAATGCAATCGGTGGTGGTGGTCAGTGGATATGTGAGTCAAATCGTGAACCGGGCGAAAAGGTAGTGGGGTGCATCGAGTGAACGCACAAGAGGTAGAACAAGAGAGGTTGCCTGGCAACCAGAGTCAGCCAGCCGGTGCGATCATCTTCAGGTTCTCGAAAATCTTCCAGGTCGAACGCGAGCGGTTCAATGTGTAGAAATGAATCCCCGGTGCTCCGTTGGCCAGGAGGTTACGGCACTGTTGGGTGGCACGCTCGATGCCGTACTGTTGGGCGGCATCGTCGTCATCGTCTAGGGCCTCGAGTTGGGCCAGGAACGGGGAAGGAATGGTGGCGCCACATAGCTGAGTGAAACGCTTGACCTGGGCCACATTCAGGATCGGCATGATGCCGGGGATGATGGGCACGCGGATGCCGCTGGCGGTTGCGCGGTCAAGGAAATCGAAGTAGTAGCGGTTGTCGAAGAAGAGTTGGGTGATGACGAAAGCGGCGCCGGCGTCGACTTTCCGCTTCAGGTTCTCCAGGTCGGTAGACAGGTCCGGCGCCTCCCGATGCCCTTCCGGGTAGCCGGCCACGCCAGTGCAGAAGGGGTAGTTCGCCCGGATATAGGCGACCAATTCATTGGCATGGCTGAAACCGCCGGGTATTGGCTCGAATCGGGCCGCCCCTCGTGGCGGGTCGCCCCTCACTGCCAAGACGTTCTCCATCTTCTTCTCCACCAGTTCGTCCAGCACTTCCCTGAGGTCCGCCTGAGTGGCGCCCACACAGGTCAAATGTGCCATGCTCTCTAGGCCCAGCTCATGCTTGATCTTGGCCACCAGGTCCACGGTCTTCCGTCGGGTGCTGCCGCCCGCGCCGTAGGTTACGGAGACGAAGGTCGGATTCAGTGGCTGAAGCTCACCGATTGTCGCGTACAGGGCGTCGAAGCCCGCAGAGGTGGTAGGCGGGAAGAACTCGAAGGAGAACGAGAGGCCACCTTGTCGAAGTAAATCCTTGATGATCATGTGTTCGGACAACCGAGTCGTACTTTGCCGCCATCATAGCAATGGGGCTGCTCTCTGTCCACCCCGCACGGACTGGAACGACGCCCGCAGCGAGATCGAAGACTGGCACGGCAGGATCACAATACGGAGCGTCCCCATAGTGTTGGGTGTCAGCGCCTATTGGACAGTTTGAGACCCGAGATATTGAGGTTAAGAAGCAGCTCATTTTAGGGTGTCTAGGTTTACATCCTATCTAGGGCGTGTTCAGAAGACCCCTGGCCGCCTACCTTCGCCCCAAGTGGTTACCAAAGGTCAGGGCCGTATGGCTAGAGACTTGGCAGGACGAGAGTGAGTGTCGATGATAGAATGCTGGGGCTTCTATGAACGCCACCTCTGCCACTGTTCTCTTCGCGCCCAGCGCAAGCCGTCAACGATGGCTCATGCTGGGCCTTGTGTGGATGCTGTACGTCTGCTTTGGCATCACCACTAGCAGCATCCCGCCCCTGGTGGATCCCATCCTCGCCGACCTGGGCATATCCAACAGCCAGATGGGCATGGTCTTGGGCGCCTGGCCGCTTGTGTTCATCGGCACGGCGTCCCCAATGGGCTGGCTGGTAGACCGGCTGGGAGTCCGCAAGGCATTGGGGATCGGCATCATCGTCGTGCTGGCGTCCCTGGTGCTGCGAGGACTCGCGACCAACTTCATCACCCTCTTCTTAGCGGTGGGACTGTTCGGCATTGGCGGCCCTGTCATTTCTATTGGCGCACCCAAAATGGTGGCCCAATGGTTTGGCGGCAAGGAGCGCGGCCTTGCAACAGGTATCTACCTAACCGGTCCGACAGTAGGCTCTACATTTGCCCTGGCCACGGCCAGCAGCGTTGTTGTGCCGTTCATCGGATCATGGCGAGGCATCTCTGTGGTATATGGCACAGGAGTAGCGCTAGCGGCCATCGCGTGGTGGCTGTTCGCCAAGGAGATCCCGGCTACAAAGCAGGCAGCAATTCAGGGGCGGCAGCAGGCTAACGACGGCGACGGCCCTCGCCTTCTGAGCCTACGTAACGTGCAACTATTGATGGTCATGGCGATGGCTACCTTTTTTGTAGGCCACGGCCTGAACGACTGGATCCCTACCCTCCTGAAGGAGAGTGGCATGACATTGGTCCAGGCGGGGGCGTGGACGGCGTCGTCCACAGCTTTGGGAGCGCTAGGTCTGCTGCTTGTCCCAAATCACGTCAGGCGAGGGCGACGTACGATGGCACTGGGGCTGCTGCTGGCGCTCGCGTCGGCGACGACGGTTGGATTGGCCCTGGGGCATGGGCCTATGCTGCTGGTCAGCCTGATGATGTCGTCCACTGTGCGGAGCCCTATAACGGCACTGCTGACGCTGGTGCTGATGGAGACGCCAGGGGTAGGAACGGTGCGAATGGGGCTGGCAGGGGGTTTGCTCTTTACGGCCGCAGAGGTTGGCGGCTTCAGCGGCCCCTTCCTGCAAGGGTTTCTGCGGGATGCTACCGGCTCACTGGTGGCGGGGGTGCTAGCCCTTGCGGTGGTGAGCGCCACCCTCCTGCTGCTGCTACCCTTCATCAAGGAGCGCGGGCAGGGCGACGGGTGAAGGTAGGCCCAGGGACATGAACAGAAGCGTCACCAGCACATCGGCGACCAAGTCGTTGGCTCCCAGAGCAGGATCCGAATTAGGCTTTGAAACCGAATCTCTGGGGTCGAGTTGTAACAATCGTCCGTTTGTTTGGTTTCAGCAATCTGGAACTCTTTCAAGTTCCCCATCAACGTCAGCCCACAACGGGTGGGTTTCGATCCTTCTCCATGCGAATGGCAAGGTGGATGGTGGTCTGGGAACGCGACTCAACAGAGAATGAAAGCTAGCGAAGTAGGTTCAGGGGCAGTATCAGGGGCAGTATTGGGGGATCGCTACTTGCCCGAAGTGCCCGATTGGCAAATAGGAGTGCTCTACCGTCGCTGCACGGGCCGACTCGGTTGGATGTGGTCTCGTGCTTGCTGCAACGCATGTTAGAATGGACAAACCATAGAAGTTACGGAGGTTCGATGCATACTGGCCTGACATCTGAGCAAGAACATAAACTGGCGGATTTCCTGGCACCGTCCAGAATTGCCGTTGTCGCGACTATTGGTCGCACGGGTTTGCCTCAACTGACACCCAACTGGTATCACTACATCAATGGAACGGTGAATATCTCCACAACCAAGGAGCGCCTGAAGTACCGCAACCTGTCGCACGACAATCGACTATCCGTGTGCATATATTCTGAACCTCTGGCTAAAGACTACGCCGTGGTAACCGGCACGGCAACAATACTAGAAGGGGAGGGAATCTGGCCTATCACTCGATCGATAGTAGGGCGGTATGTTGAGCCAGACAGGGTGGATTCCCAGATCGAACGGATGCGTAGGCAGAACAGAGTTATCATCAGCCTCAAGCCTGAGCAGGTAGCATTCAGGTACTGATACTTGCCGCCAGAGGTTGGAGTCCAGGCAACCCAGTCAGTGTTGGCAGTCAGCGATACTGGGACACTTTCCGGCCCTGGATTATCGAAGACGGTGAGGGCTGGTAAAGGCTCCTTGAGGAGGGGTAGAGTACCCCCCAGGAAAGGAGCAACGTTTCCCAAGCACAGAGCCCAGAAGCCCACCGAGCAGAGGGGCATCCCAGAATACGCGCATTCATCTCGACTGACCGGAGGATTGAATAGTGGCGACTCAATCAGAAACAACGACCCAATTCGGCATAGCCCTGCCTCAGATCTTTCCTGGTGGAAAGATCGACATGGAACTGATTCGCGACTTCGTCATCCAAGCGGAATCTCTCGGGTACCATAGCGTGTGGGTTCAAGAGCAGACCCTGGGCTCATCCGCAGCCCTTGAACCGCTTGGCCTTCTCACCTACGTCTCAGGTATTACTTCAACGATCCGGCTTGGCGTGTCGGTGCTGGTTGTGCCCCTGCGTAACCCAATCCACCTCGCGAAGAGCGTCAGCACCATCGACCAGATGAGCGGCGGTCGCCTGATACTGGGAGTGGGACTCGGCGGAGGAACAGGCACCTACGCACCTTTCGGAATCTCCCCGGACGCCCGTGTAGCCAGGTTCACGGAAAGTGTCCGCATAATGAAGGCGTTGTGGACGCAACAAGCCGTCGACTTTAGCGGCCGCTTCCACGTGCTGGAGGGCGTCCATATGGAGCCCAAGCCAGTACAGAGCCCTCATCCACCTCTTTGGTTCGGCGGGCGACACTCCGACGCTTTGCGGAGAGCGGTGCGGTATGGGGACGGCTGGATGGGTGCTGGGTCATCTTCAATTTCGGAGTTCAAAGAGCAAATTGAATTTGTGAAGCGGCATCTGGACGAGGCAGGCCGAGATCCTCAAACCTTCGCTGTATCGAAGCGGGTATATCTGGCGATTGATGATAACCCGGCCCGTGCCGAACGTCGTTTGCGAGAGTGGTTTGGACACTACTATCGGAATGCTGACATGGCTTCCAGGGTCAGTATATGGGGCAGCACCGAACACTGCATTCAGACGATTGGAGAACTTCAGCGGGCCGGGGCCAAGCACTTGCTCCTAAATCCGGTGTTCGATAGCGTTGATCACCTAGTGGCTCTTGCCGAACTCACGGGGCTCTAGGAAGACCTAGCTGTATTCGGTCAACTCCGCTGGCTCCACCTCAGCTGGGCTTGACCCTTCTCCGGCTGGCAGACTTACCGGCGGATGGACTTCGGTGATCCTCCGCCAGGTCACGGCTTGAGCCCTCAGAAGAACGTAAGCCCAGAAAATCGTCCCATTATCGCTGACTGCTTACACCCCGAGAATAGTGGGAGCATGTTGATGGTACAGCAAAATGTTGGAGCTGCCAGACATTGTGACCATGGGACTGGAGAAAGTCACTTGACTAGGCCAGACGGCAACGGTATGGTTTGCGTGACACTTTTTCTGCTCTGGCATGGGGATCAGAGCCAGCGCGGAAGTGGAGGATTCGGGCCAAACGACATTCTTGGCACGGACGAGGCGTGACCTATGGCAGCATTGCCACCAAATGACAAAGTAGGACACAAGTCAGACCCCAACAGCGTTGGGAGGATTGTTGCCCTTGAGAATGAAGACGAGAGAGTTTGCGCCAATGGAGCTTCGAAACCGGTCTCTTTGGCAGAGTTGGAGCCGGTCCCGGCTTTCGCGGAGTTGAGTCCTGAGGAGTTCAAGCGCAAGTTCCTCTCCATATACAAGCCGGTGAGCATTCTGCCGCCGGACCAATACATGACGCTGGTGCTTCAGGCCACCGAGGGGTGCTCCCACAACCGGTGCACCTTCTGCACCTTCTACCGGGACCGTTCCTTCCGCATCAAGACCCTGCCGGAGTTCCGCAGGCACGTGGCCCAGGTGAAAGAGTTCATGGGGCCCGCCATGCGAATGCGGCGCACCATCTTCCTGGCCGACGCCAACGCCATCGTCATACCAGAGCAACTGCTGGTCTCCATGTTAGATGTGGTCAACGCCTCCTTTGAAATCACCCCTGCAGGGGAAAACGCCGTGCTTTACAAGCTATCACACCCGGAAGCGTTCGACGGCGTGTATGCCTTCGTGGACGCCTTCACCACGCGATACAAGACAGTAGACGACTTCTCCAAGTTGGCCATGCGCAACCTTCGCCGCGTCTACATTGGGCTGGAGACTGGCAACGACCAACTCCTCCAGTGGGTGTGTAAAGCTGGCACCTCCGCCGACGCCATCGACTCGGTACGGAAGATAAAGGGCGGCGGCGTCTCGGTGGGGGTCATAGTCATGATAGGCATAGGCGGAAGGCGCTTCTCTCAGCAGCACGTGGCCGACACAGTCCGCGCCGTGAACTCCATGGGCCTGGATCAGAACGACTTGGTCTACTTCGCGGAATTCATCGATTCGCTCGGCTCAGACTACAGCCGCATCGCTGCGCGGGACGGAGTAGAGCCGCTCACGCACGAGGAGATGCGCGTCCAGATGGCGTCTATCCGCGCCGGCCTCTCGTTCCCTGGCCTGGCACCGCCTATGAGCGTCTACGACATCCACGAGGTTTCGATGGCGGTTATGAACTCTGGCACAGTCGTGTACTAGCAGGGTGCGGAAAAACTCATCCGACCATGCCCCTGACCCAGTGCCTTCGGCCTACTCAGGACAGGCCTGGCCAGGAAGGGGGTGAAAGGAAACTCTGGGGGATACCCCAGAGTTTCCGGAGGGGTTCTTAGAACCCCATCGGTGAGAGACCCCCACCCCCTCGGCTTCGCTCAGGGCAGGCTCCGGGGCCTTCGCCCCTCTGGACTCCCCTTTTTCAGCAGCCTGCTAGGCGGGATGCAAGGAAACCGAGCGGCAGATGGGCACCTTTTGCCCGGTCAATTGGGAATCCCACTCAAGGGGCCGGACATTGTTGGACGATCATGGCGCACCGAGGTGGGATTACGCTTCACCACCCAGGTGATTTGCCAAGAAGGTCCAGATTTTTTTCCACCCATCCACTGCCTGTTCCTGGCGGTACATTGCGCGATCGTAGTAAAAGAAGCCATGGCCTGCGCCCTTGTACATATGAAACTCATACTGCTTGTTGTATTTCTTGAGATCCTGCTCGTGCAGCGCCACCTGAGCAGGTGTCGGATTCTGGTCCTCCTCACCAAAGAGGCCCAAGAGCGGGCAGGAGAGGTCTTTGGTGTAGTCAATTGGCGCGACGGGCTGTGCAGAAGTGAGCCTCTCCGGAGCCTGGACAACGTTACCACCCCAGCACTCCACGGCAGCGTCAAATATACCCTTAGTCCTGCAGGCAGTGAGGAAGGTGTGGCGGCCCCCGGAGCAGGTGCCCATGACGCCGACCTTGCCGTTAGAGACTGGCAGTGACTTCATATACCGTGCAGCGCCGGTGGCATCATCGACCACCTGGTCATCCGGAAGGCCGCCTGCGGCGCGCGCTTTGGCCAACACATCCTCAATTTTACCGTGCCCAGTGCGGCACCATATGTCAGGACAAACGGCCAAGTACCCGTGGTGAGCGAACCGTCGTGTGGTCTCCCTAAAGAACTCGTCCCAGCCGGGTGCGTGGGGGATCAGCACCATGCCAGGGAACGGCCCGGGGCCTAGTGGCTTGGCGAAATAGGCGTGGATGGAGTCCCCTTTGTGCCCTTGGACAGTAATGGTTTCAGCAAGCATGCCCTCGTACTTATCGGTTGTATATGGCATACGCTCCTCCTAATCTCGTCTTGAGTCTCATTAATCACAATTGAGGAGTAGGGTGACACCAGCTACTTGGATGGGGATCGGGCCAAGACAGGAAAGACTCCCGTGGTGTTCTGGTCAGCGTGCCCGTGCCTATCAGTCGCTTACTGCATCCTAGCTCCTCACTCGATTCTGCGATTCTACTCCTCCCCTCTAGCCGGGACAAGCCCAGTAACCGCCCATTGCCATTGGTCAGTGATAATCTCAGTCCTTAACTGTTCAGGCAAAATGTCCTTGAGGTGGACCCCGGATTTCGGACAGGTGGCTAAGCGAGAGGTCCTGCCAGTAAACTAAGCGCGGACAAGCGCAGGAGGGCAGGACGATGACAGAACAGAGGCGGAAGCACAATCCGGCGTTCACGGGGCTCCTCACGGAGCGGGAGATTCGGATCAGCCAGGATGGCAAGGGGCGGTACAGGGACAACATCTTTGTCGAGCGACTCTGGCGAAGCGTGAAATACGAGGAGGTGTACATCAAGGCGTATAGTCAGGTGCTAGAAGCCAGGGCGGGCATCGGCAGCTACCTAATGTTCTATAATGAGGAGCGGCCGCATCAGGCATTAGGGTACCGGACACCGGGAGAGGTCTACCGGTCAGGACAAGCAACAAGAGAGGCGGGACCCTCGCTTAGTTTGGCCTCCATCCTGTCCAACTAATGGGGTCCACCTCAGTTTCCCATCACGACGTTGCTCCGCATCTTCGCTCAGTGGCTCCCGCAGTTTGATAGGACGCCGCTGCTGGCCCGCATAGGGCATATGGAGATAGGAACCCTATTCCTGCTTATATTCCGAAATCCCAAACCTGAGTATGGAGGCACAAAATGAGAGGCAGCCTACGTCAGAGAGCGCGGGGCCGACGGCAAGCGCCGCCAGTTGTTTGAGACATTCACGGGCACCAAAAAAGCAGCGGATGCAAGGCTAGCGGAGCTGATAGCGTCCACCAACGACTGCTACGTTATCAGACCGGAGAAGGTTACAGTCCAGGAAGCACTAGCTCAGTGGCTCCAGGATCACGCTCAGCGGGTGCGCCCCCGTACCCTACAGGGATACGAAGGCAAGCCCCGTTATCACGTCTATCCCACTCTAGGCCGCACGGCACTCCGCGACCTGCAACCTTCCCACGTCCAGGCGTTCTATAGGGACTTGCTGACCACGGTGTCAGCCAGGACAGTCCTACACATACACCGCATACTGCAAGAGGGCTTGGACCACGCTCTCAAGCTCTCCTACATCTCCCGTAACCCCTGCAAGGCCGTGACTCCCCCCAGGCCGGAGCGCAAGGGAAATGCGGGCCATGTCTCCCCAAGAGGCCAATAGAGTGCCAGAAGCTGCCAGGGCCACGCCTTACTATGCCCTGTTCCATACGGCGCTTTACTCCGGCATGCGCAGGAGTGAGCTTTTGGGCCTCCAAGTTGGGAACGTTGACCTAACCTTGGGCACCGTCCATGTGGTACGGGCCATGCACGTGATGCCAGGCGGCAAAGTGGTGTTTACCGAGCCTAAGTCAGCCAAGGGACGGCGGGCTGTGGCCTTGACGCCCAGCAACGCCGTTGTGTTGCGGGACCATCTGGCAAAGCTGGAATCTGAAATGGCGGACCTGGGAGTGGCCTTCTCGGATGCTACTCCCGTCTTTAGCTGGCCCGATGGTAGGCCCATGCTGCCAGACAGCACTACGCGGGCATGGGAGCGGCTTGTAATTGGGCTTGGCTTGAAGGGCGTCCGGTTCCATGATGCCCGGCACACCCACGCCTCCTTCATGCTGTCCCAGGGAGTGCATCCCAAGATCGTCCAGGAGCGACTAGGCCACTCCACCATCGCCGTCACGTTGGATGTCTATTCACACGTGGCCCCAGGGCTGCAAGCGGCGGCGGCACTGGCCTTCGACAAGATGCTTCACCCGTCCGCTCCGTTGGCAACGGTTGACACCCCCGCATGATTCGGGTGTCAAACGGGTGTCAATTCATACAAAAGCTAACCCCAGTCTTAGAAAGAGACTGGGGTTTTGTATTTGGAAATGGCAGGGGCGGAAGGATTCGAACCCTCGACCTGCGGTTTTGGAGACCGCTGCTCTACCAGGCTGAGCTACACCCCTGTGGCCCCATCAACCCATCGGGCACCAGTCAATGTAACATTCCGTTTCTAGGGGCGTCAACCAGGCTTTTGCTCCGGCTCTATCCCTTGTGGATTGGGGCGCGGCTGGGGCCTAGCTCGTAAGGTAGACCGTAGTTGATGAAAGAGCTTCAGCTCCAGGCCCAGGTGGGACACATGCGGGGGAAGTGGGCGACGCCCCGCATATCGCCGGTAAAACCAGGCATGGAATGTAATATGGTGTAGCTATCACGCTTAACCCTGCCGAACGAAAAGGAGCGCCTCGTTCACAGAGGCGCTCCTTAACCAACCGTGCGCGCATAGCAGAGTTCGACAGCTACGGGGAAAGACGTATCACGTCAGGACCAGAGTAGCGCCAAGAAGTATGGAAGGTAAATCGCCCCAAGGGTAACCGCCACGATCGCAACGGCCAGTACCACACGCCCCCGATTACCCTCCGTCCTCTCCTTGGCCATCCCTAAGACATCCAGCCCAAGGATTCTTCGTGGTGCAGATATACTGTTGTTCATTTCAATTGCCTTCCTCAATCCAACCTCTATCACCGTTGCCGACCAGGGTAGCGGAGCTTCGACTTTGCCACCATCACTAAAACAACGACCTTTTCAAGAAGAAGGCATCATTTTTGTGTAATGCCTTCTGGTGATAGAGCATACTCATTTATAGACTGTACGCGGGTTGGGGCAGCCAGTGTGTGGGTCTGGACTCGGGACAAATGGGCACGCCGTACTGCTGTGCAACCAGGCAGGGCCGAAGCAATTGCTATAAGCCGTCATCGTTATACCAATAGCGTAGTAACTTATAGTGAGGATAGAGAGTCATTGAAACCACTACATCAAGGTAGTATGTGATGCTACAAGATTCATGGATTCAGGTGATGCTAGCAGGGTCTGGCGGGGTGTAACATTTATCACAAATACTTTGCTTGACTATGTTGATGTGGCCAAGACCAGTGGTTGGTCGTCCCGTTTTGGGTTGCCTCAGCGTATCCCCAGTGGGCGCAGGAGGTTAGGGCATCTCTACTAGTCAACCGGGCAGCCCCAAAGATAGATACAAAGAGTGGCCAAATGGGGCTTGGCTCACTTGAATGGATTAGTGGAAATGCTCTAAGATATACACTTAATGCGGAGTTGTGTACTGTAAGGAGCGTATAGGGACATGCGACGATCTACTAACAATAGCTCTGTTTCCCGCAGGAACTTCCTAAAGTATGGCGTTGTCGGCATCACAGGCCTCATCTCTGCTGTCTTGGCTATCCCGTTGGTGCGCTATTTCATTTCCCCAGCCCTGGGGTCAACAGAGAAAGACTGGGCTGTCATAGCTCGCACAGCAGATGTTCCAGTAGGCAAGCCAATCCATGTGGAGTATGAGCAGCGGATGAAGGATAGCTGGGTTTTGACCACGCACCGCAAGGGGGCGTGGATTGTGACCCAGGACGGCCAGAACTTTACCGTCTTCGATCCTCACTGTACCCATCTGGGCTGTCCCTACACCTGGACAGAAGAGCCGTGGAAGGGAGAGGGGCCTTACAAGGGCCAGCCCCACTTCCATTGCCCCTGTCATGAGGGCATCTATACTATTGACGGGACAGTCATATCGGGGCCGCCTCCCCGGCCACTGGACCGGCTGCTGACCAAAGTTGAGGGTGATTCCATCCTGGCAAAGGAGGCGTAGAAGAGCAATGAAAAGATCATTGACTCAGGTCGGCGGCTGGATTGAGGAAAGGCTGGCACTTAGCCCCCTGATATCGGCGTTCCTTGACAGGAAGATACCCGCCGGGGTGGGCTGGTTGAATACATTGGGCAGCGCCACCATGGTCACGTTTATCATCCTGGCGGTCACAGGCATCTTCCTAAGCATGAACTATTCCCCTTCTCCAGACCACGCCTGGGACAGCATTCAGTACATCACCGAGGAGCTCCCCTTTGGCTCGCTCATCCGTGGCATCCATTACTGGGCAGCCAACGCCATGGTCGTCCTCGTTTTCCTACACATGCTCAGGGTGTATTTCATGGCGGCCTACAAGTATCCCCGGGAGCTGACCTGGGTCTTGGGGGTATTCCTGCTGCTGCTGGTATTGGGGGCTGCGTTCACGGGCTATCTGCTGCCCTGGGACCAGAAGGCCTACTGGGCGACGACTGTGGGCACAAAGATAGCGGGCACAGTCCCCGTGATGGGAGAGTTCCAGCGAAGGTTGCTTCTTGGGGGCACGGATATGGGGGCAGCGACCTTGACCCGATTCTACGCCCTCCACATGCTTGTGATACCTGTTGGGATCGCCCTGCTCATAGGCGGCCACCTGTTCTTGGTGATCAGACAGGGCATCTCGACACCACCAGACCGACAGATAAAGGATCGCAACGATGCAAGGTAATGGTGGCTGGAGAAGGCCTCCCCCTCAGAAGAGCCGCAAGGAGGAATACGAGGAGCACTACCACGAGGCCAAAGATCGCGGGGAGTCATTCTTCCCGTACCACATATTCCATGACGCCTTTGCGTCTCTGGTGGTCGTCGGAGTGATCCTGGCCCTGGCAATCATAGTGGGGGCGGAGACAGGACCCATGGCTGACCCCACCACCACCACATACAACCCTCGGCCCGAGTGGTACTTCCTGTTCCTTTTCGAGGCACTGAAGTACACCCCACCATCACTGGAAATCCTGGTCACAGTTGGCTTTCCCGCCCTGGCCGTTCTCGTCTTGCTAGCCATTCCATTCATAGACCGTAGTAGCCAGCGCCACCCGCTGAGAAGGCCTCTGGCCACCGGGCTGGGTATTGTCGTGGTGCTGGGAATAGCATTCCTTACCTACAGGGGATTCACCTCCCCACTGGTGAACCCACCCTCCGACGAGACGCCTGCCGTAGCAATGGGCAAGAGGATATACCGAGAGTTGGGCTGTACCTACTGCCACAGCATAAACGGAGAAGGAGGGGCGGTGGGTCCTGACCTCTCCAACGTAGCCAGCAAGTTGGACAAACAGGCGCTTCTTGCTTACCTCGCGAGCCCGGGGGCGATGATTCCCCTGACCATGCACCCCAAGCTGCAATTCACCAGCGAGGAGGTGCAGGGGCTGAGCGACTACCTGCTGACTCTGGGCGCTCCAGTGACGTTCAGCGCGGAGGCGCCAGCACTTTTCGGCACAAACTGCTCAGTATGCCACGCCGTGAACGGCTCAGGAGGAAACGTAGGCCCTGATCTCTCCAAGGTGGGCACCTACCGTAGCCTGGCGTGGCTGACGGCGTTCATAAAGAATCCCGCGTCAGTGCTTGCTGGGAGCAGAATGCCTGCATTCCAGGATAAGCTCAGCGAAAGTCAGATAAACGATGTGGCGGACTACCTGTTCAGCCTGAGGGGGAACGCCCTACCCCCGGCTGCCAGCCCAACTCCAACGCCCAGTTCCACCCCTGTGTCCAGCCCTGGGCCTGCGCAGGGCCAACCCTCATACGCAAGGAACGTACAGCCTATCTTTGACAAGGGCTGCACCGCCTGCCACGGGGCCGCAGCGATGGGCGGCCTGAATCTGACCAGCTACAAGTTGGCCATGACTACAGGGAACCACAAGCCGATGATCACGCCGGGCAACGCGGCGACAAGCATCCTGTTTCAGGCCCTAAGGGGAAAGGCCGTAGGTGTTTCCCCTATGCCCCTGGGAGGCGCCCCTCTCAGTGACGAAGACGTCGCTATGATTGGCCGCTGGATAGAGCGAGGAGCGCCGGAGGATTAGCCCAGTGCAACAATAGGGTGTTGTGCTTCCAGCCAGCCCATGCGCCTGCTACCATATAGGCTCAACAGAGAGGGCTAAAGATGTGGGCTCGGACGAGTCTGACGCAGAGGGTGATGGCGCTGGTTGTCTTTGGGCTTCTGCTCCTGTTGGCCGCCTTCGCATTTATCAGCACGTGGGCTCTGAGAGAGAGCGTGCAACGGAGCCTTCAAGAGAGGCTTCTCCTGGCACAGGTGGCGGCGCAGTCCATTGACCACTACAACCGGAGCTTGCTGGCGCAGATCCAAGAGGTTGCCAGTTCCAATTCCATTGACCTGGTTCACCGTGATCTGGAGCAGGAACACCGGGTGCTTGAGAGCCTCAAATCCAAGCTGTCCGCCAGAGAGCTTTTTCTACTGGATAGGGGAGGCACGGTCTTGGCTATCCAGCCCCAGGCAAACGATGCCATTGGCGTAAACCTCTCCGACAACAGATACGTCGCCAGCGCCTACTTCGCCGGCCAGCCCCGCATCTCCCAGATTGCGGCTTCGTTCATTGGCGGTAACCCAGTGGTGGTCTACCTTGTTCCTATTCTGGGGGCAGATGGCAAGGTGGTGGGCGCTATTGGCGCTGGTATTGACCTGACTCAGCCCAAAATCAGCGGTTTCATTGAGGCCATCACGTTGGGCAGGACCGGCTATGCTCAAGTGGTGGATGAGAAGGGAGAGGTGCTGGCGTCAACGCAGCCTCAGGATGTCTTTGGCCAGAGCGATCACGGCGCCCGGTTCGTTGCCTTGATCCAGGACAAGAAAGCGGTGGTGCGCACCTGTCATAACTGCCACGAATCCGCGGCTGGTGTGTCCAGGCGAAAGGATGTCCTGGCATTTGCACCTCTTTCTACTGCCTCCTGGGGGGTTGCCGTCCGCCAGGCGGAGGAGGAGGCCCTGAGGCCATCACAGACGCTCAAGCTGGGGATGTTGGGCGTGGGCATCGGTTCGCTGCTGCTCGTCTTGGCACTCACAGCGGTATTCATGCGTGGCCTGCTCAGCCCAATTCGCAGGCTTACGGACGCGGCACGGAGAATAGCCGCTGGCGATCTCTCTGGCCCGATTGAGGCAAAAGGCGAGGATGAAATCGCCGTGCTGGCCAGGAGCTTCGAGACGATGAGGGCAGAGCTCGAAATCTCCCGCCAGCAGATCGAAGATAGGGCAAAGGACATAGAACAGCGCAACCTGGAACTCTCAGCCCTCAACGCCATCGCCACTACAACGAGCCAATCCCTGGACCTGGAACAGAGTCTGGACGCCGCTCTGGACAAGGTTCTGGCGGCAATCGGTAGTGAGGCGGGCGGCATCTTTCTCGCGGGGGCTGAAGGGCAGCCGATGGTGTTGAAGATACAACGCGGCCTTTCCCAGAACCACGTGGAATTCATTGCCCGGTGGCAGCAACCAGCTACCTTGCCGCAGGATGTCCTCCCTATCACTCAAGAGGCCGGGCCACCCTCTGCGCGGAACGGAAGGCCCGTCTCCATTACCAGCGTGCCCCTTTCATCGAAAGGAAGGCTCCAGGGACTACTCGTCCTGGTCACCAAAGAAGGGGGCCTGCTTGGACATCGGGAGAGGGAACTCTTGGCCGCCATCGGCCACCAAATAGCAGTAGCAGTGGACAACGCCAATCTATTTCGCGAGGAACAAAGGCGGGAGCAGGAGGCTGAGGCTCTGTACGAACTGGGCGTCGAGATCTCGGCCCTTATGGACGTTGACAAGATACTCGACTCGGTAGTTGGAAAGGCCCGAGAACTCCTGGGTGCGGACGTTGGCATACTGAACCTACTCGATGAGAGCACGGAGACGATCCACATTCGTGCAACCAGCGGCGTTCGTGTCCAGGCGTTCAATGAGATGATGTTGAACTTGCATCAGGGGTTCGCAGGCAAGGTAGTTGAACTGGGAAGAGTCGTCACCGTGCTGGACTACATGGACGACCCCACCATCTCCCATGACGATCAAATGGACTCATTGGTGGAGCAAGAGGGCCTGAAATCCCATGCGGGTGCGCCTCTAAAGATTGCAGACAAGGTTATCGGCGCCCTCACTGTTGCCTACCGCAGCCTGCACGCGTTTCAGCGTCAGGAGACGGACCTCCTGTCCCGCCTGGCCAACCAGGCCGCGCTGGCCATTGAAAACGCCCGTCTCTACGAGGAGGTGCGGCACAAAGAACAGCTACGAGGGCAATTGCTGGAGAGGCTGATATCGGCCCAAGAGGATGAGCGAAGACGACTTGCCCGAGAGCTCCACGATGATACGGCACAGGCACTCAGTGGCCTGATCATGCAGTTTGAGTCTATTGAAAGAGAGCTACCCCCAGAGCTTGCCGAGATAAAGGCTAGGCTGGCAAGACACCGCATTACGACAGTGCGCGCCCTGGAAGATATCAGAAGATTGATAGCGGACCTGCGGCCCACTGCGCTGGATGACCTGGGTTTGCTCCCTGCCATCCGTTGGTACGCCGCCGATCGCCTCGAGAGCCAGGGGGTGGAAGTTGCTGTGGAGTCCCCCAAGGCAAACCCCCGTCTGCCGGCCCAGTTGGAAACAGCCCTGTTCCGAATAGTACAGGAGGCCATCAACAATATCGCTAAACACGCCCAGTGCTCCACTGCCAGGATTGCCTTGCAGGTGCAGGATTCACTGGTCCGGGTGATCATTGCAGACAATGGCAAGAGCTTCCGTGCTGCCCAGGTGCTAAGGCCCCGGCACAAGGAAGCAGGAGTTGGGCTTTTGGGCATGCAGGAGAGGGTCGCCCTTTTTGGAGGCACTCTGAACATAGACTCTTCCCCAGGCCAGGGGACCAAAATCACTATTGAAATCCCGCTGTCTGTTGCCCGGCCAGCGTTGCCTCAATAGTCAGGAAGGCGCAGGGAACCTCGGTTCCCGCTGGGGGTCTGGGGTCCGATGGCAGAGCCATCGAGACTCGCGACAAAGTCGGAGGTATCCCCCAGATTCAAAAATCCCCCTCTCCGACGCGGAGAGGGGGACACAGAGGGTGAGGTCCAGGACTTTTGGGTCAAGGCTTGCCCGGCCATAGAAGTAGAAAAAACGGTACGCTTCATCTATACTGCTGCGGAGCGAGGTATCGCAATGGAGAAACCCACGAGAGAAAAGATAAAAGTCTTGCTGGTTGAGGACCATGCCATTGTCCGAGAGGGCATCCGTTCCCTTCTCAATGGTCACGAAGATGTCGAGGTGGTGGGAGAGGCAACAGATGGCTCTCAGGCTTTGAGCAAGGTGCGCGAGCTCCGTCCGGACATTGTGCTCATGGATATCACCATGCCCAACATGAGCGGGTTTGAGGCCACCAGGGCGATAAAGAGTGAGTTCCCAAATGTTCAGGTGTTGGCCCTGACCGTCCATGAGGGTGCCGAGTATTTCTTCAGGATACTGTCTGAAGGCGCTTCCGGCTATGTATTGAAAGGGGCCTCTTTTGCTGAACTGGTCTTCGCACTGCGAGCGGTACATCAAGGGGGGGTATACCTGCACCCTTCCGTAGCCGGGAAACTGGTACATAGCTATGTCCATGGGTCGGCCAGTGGCGCGGAACGGGTAAGCTATGATGGCCTTACTACGAGGGAGCGAGAGGTGCTCAAGCTTATCGGCGATGGGAAGACAAACCAGGAGATAGCGGAGGCCATGTACTTGAGCCCCAACACAGTGCAGACTCACCGCGCCAGGATCATGGATAAGCTAGGTCTCCATAGCCGGACTCAACTGATCAAGTACGCCCTGAGCAAAGGGCTGATTGATGCCACTGAGTAGCTCTGGCATCACAAGCGCCGGAAGGGCCTGGGCCAGCACAACTCCAACCGCCACGTTTCCGTTTCCGCCCGCTCCCGCCTGCCCGGCTATGAACACCAGGTTGCCCGCCTTCACCACGTGAGTGTAGCCGGTCGGTTTGGATAGGGCGTCAGGATTGATGAACTGTTTGGTCATGACACGCTCCTTTTTGAGATCGGGTTAGACTTATGGGTTGCAATAGCCCCAGAGGACGGTTGGTCCGCAGAGTCCAACAAGGGCCAGGAGAAGGAGTCCGCCGGCTGCTATGCCGACGACGCCCAGCGCCAGTGCGGCGTAGGCGAGGCGTGACGGCAAAGCTGCACGCCCCGTGACGAGGCCGGAGATGGCGAGACCCACGGCGGATACAAGCAGCATGGCGGCCTGCCGGTAGTAGCTGATGCGCTCCGGGGCGTCGAAGGGGACACCCACCGGCTCAGTGATGGTGAAGAACAAGGCACACGCCACGAGACCCAGCACTGCCAGCCCGAGTGCGAGGGCGGCGAGGCGGCGTTTGTGGTCAGGACGATGGACTTGATATGACACTGCTCTGCCCAGACTGCACCGTGTAGGTGATGATTTTCCAGTTGCCGTTCTCCTCGACAAGGCGAAACACGGCCGAGACTTGGACATCGTTCTCTACGGTGATCGCGCCCTCGACCGTCGCTACACCGTCTTTTACCTCCGTGGACCAACGCCGGTAGGTCGCGTGACCGAACACTTCAAGGTCTCTTGCGAGAGCCCCAAACTCCTGGAATGACTGGGCTGCCTGGAGGTCCGAGTGGAACTGTGCGTACGCCTCTTGGTAATCCCCGCGCTCGGCGGCATCGTAGAAGGCTTTGGTGGTCATGAGCGGTGCTGGCCCTGACGTCAGCAAGAAGTTCACGGCGACCATGGCCCCGATAGCGATGACCGCGGCACTAGCAACTACGAACCATTTGGCGTGGATGCTCAACGGCCCTCCTTCTGATTCCGGCCGGAATCAGAGGCATCACCGCGTGCGCGGATACGGCTTACCGTCCTATATCCCGTACCCCTGCCACTTCCTGTCCACCAGTGCCTTGACCTCATCGCTCATGACTATGTCTGGCGGCCACTCGCGGGCGCGGCCCTCCATAGGCCCCTTGGCCGTGGCGTCTATCCCCATCTTGCTGCCGAACTTGGCCTCCGCCGCAGCGTGGTCCAGGTCGTCCAGCGGCCCGCTGGCGAACACCACGTCATGGGACGGGTCTATGTTGTTGGTGACGCGCCATGCCACCTCCGATAGGTCCTGCACATCCACGTAGCCGTCCACCACAATGATTGTCTTGGCCAGCATCATCAGGCCTAGCCCCCACATGGCGTACATCACCTTGCGGGCCTGGCCTGGGTACTCCTTCTTGATGGACACGATGACCAGGTTGTGGAAAACACCCTCCGCAGGCATGTTTATGTCCACAATCTCCGGCACCACCATCTGGATTATGGGCAGGAACAGGCGCTCCGTGGCTTTGCCCATGTAGTAGTCCTCCATAGGCGGCCTGCCCACTATGATGGTAGGGTAGATGGGGTTGCGCCTGTGGGTGATGGCCGTTACGTGGAAGACAGGGTACGGCTCCTTCGGCGAGTAGTAGCCCGTGTGGTCGCCGAAAGGCCCTTCAGGGAGCAGCTCCTCCGGGTCCACGTACCCTTCCAACACTATCTCCGCGTGTGCTGGCGCCTCCAGGTCAACCGTCTTGCACTTCACCAGCTCCAGGCCCTCATCCCGCAGGAATCCGGCAACCAGGAACTCGTCCATGTCTGGAGGCAGAGGGGCCGAACCTGTCCACAATGTGGCTGGATCGCCGCCCAGGGCAACGGCCACATCCAGGCGAGGCTGCCCCGTCTCCCTGGCCACGCGCATGTGGTGGGTGCCCACCTTGTGGGTCTGCCAGTGCATTCCCGTGGTTCGCCCGTCGTATACCTGCATGCGGTACATTCCCACGTTGCGGGTGCCTGTCTGGGGGTCGCGGGTGATGACCAGTGGCAGAGTGATGGTGCGTCCGCCGTCCAAGGGCCAGCACTTGAGGATGGGAAACCGGTTCAGGTCCACCTGGTCTCCGGTGAGGACCACCTCCTGGCATGGCGCGTTCCGCACCAGCTTGGGCTGGTACGATGCCATCTTTACCAGCTCTCCCAGGGTGCGCACCTTGTCCAACATTCCCTGGGGTGGCCCCTGCACCAGGCCCAGGAGCTTGCGCACCCGCTCCGCCAGATCGTCCAGGCGCTCTACGCCCAGCGCCCACGCCATGCGCTGCGCAGAGCCGTAGGCGTTGATGAGAACGGGCATGTCGTACCCTTCCACGTTCTCAAAGAGGAGAGCCGGGCCGCCGGTCTTGCTCACGCGGTCCGCTATCTCTGTAATCTCCAACTCGCAGCTAACGGGAGCCTTGATACGCCGCAGCTCGCCCTTCCCTTCCAAGAAGCCGATGAACTCGCGTATGTCCTTGAAACGCATAAACGTTCTCCCCCGCTGTGTAGTAGCCAGAGCCTTGTCCCCAATTCTGGGTTGGATGCTTGACGTTGTCAATGGCGGATGTCACTGATGGCCAGGCTAGCCATAGTCTCTACTGCAAGTTTTGTTCGCTTTTAGGTGGTAGTGGCTCAGCCTGGCACTAATGGTCTTTAGCCTAATGAATTGACACCTTGCTCCGCTCGCATGGTTCGACAGGCTCACCACGAGCGGAGCAATAATCCCGCTCATCCTGAGCCTGTCGAAGGGAATGAGCGGGATTATTGTGCCAACGAAGGTGGCAAGATATTTCGTTCATCACCATTGGTCGGGGGACTGGACACCCCTCATAAGCCAACGGTACTGCCGTTTTTGACAGATTCAACTTCAATCTGATACACTTTATTATGTAATCAAGATGTGGGATTCCAAGTCAGGGACTCACACCTTCCGCCAATGTGTTGGAGCTTGTTCTTATTTGTTCTTCACAAGTCGTTGCAGATTGGCGATGAGGTTGCGGGGGAGGTGGGCGTAGTGCTCTCTTACGTAATCGCTCGTGTAATAGGAGCGTCGGTGCTGGGTGCGGGAGGCTGGCTGGCTGGCCCGCTGGCGGGAGAGGCTTGGGTATTGCCTAAGTCTCTCCCGGGGAACATCGCCGGCGCAGTGGCTGGCGTGCTTGTGGGCGGCCTCCTCACCCCGTACGTAACGGTCTTACCCTACCGTGCCATCCTTCGGACAGCCAGGAAAACCCCTGGCGTTCGCATCCTTGCCGCCGTCCTGGGGCTCATCACTGGTCTGGTGCTTGCCCTTCTTCTGTCGGCGCCCCTGGCCCGCATTCCCGGCTGGCCTGGCATCTGGGTTCCCATAGCTCTAAGCGCGCTATTCGGGATCATGGGTGCGCTGGTGGCTTTGAGCCGGGAGCGCGACCTGGTCCAGTTCCTGCCTCAGGGCGATCCCTCTGCGCGAACTGACGGACGTCACGACGGCCAGATCATTATGGACACCAGCGCCATTATTGATGGCCGCATTGCCGACATCAGCCAAACAGGGTTCGTCCACGGTACGCTGGTCATTCCCCGGTTTGTACTGGACGAGTTGCGCCACATTGCCGACTCCAGCGATTCTGCAAGGCGGAACCGAGGCCGCCGGGGTCTGGAGATGCTCAACAAGCTGCGAAAAGAGGCCATCGTTCCCATCCAGGTGACGGACGTGGACCAATGGGACGGCATGGAGGTGGATGCCAAGCTGGTAAAGCTGGCGAAGAGTCTTGGAGCGCCCATCTTGACCACTGACTTCAATTTGAATCGCGTGGCAGAGATCCAGGGCGTGCGGGTGCTGAACGTCAACGAGCTGGCCAACGCTCTCAAGTCCGTGGTCTTGCCCGGCGAGGAGCTGCGTGTACACGTCATCCAGGAGGGTAAAGAGGCAGGGCAGGGAGTGGCCTTTCTGGACGACGGCACCATGGTGGTGGTGGAGAATGGCCGGCGCTATCTTGATAACACGATAGATGTAGCCGTGACGCGGGTGCTCCAAACAGCGGCCGGGCGTCTCATCTTTGCCCAGACCAGGGCACGGTAGTATGTCAACCTTCGTCAGGTCCCCCGGCGGGAGTCAGGACCACCGAGCAGGGGCTATCATTGTGGCGGCAGGACACAGCAGCCGTATGGAGGGGGTGGACAAGCTCTTTTTGCCCATCCTGGGTATTCCTCTCATCGCGCATACGTTGGCCGCTTTTGAGGCGGCGCCCTCCGTTCAGAGCGTTGTGCTGGTGCTTAGCCCCGCCAACCTGGAACAAGGCAAGGCCATAGTGCAAGAGCGAGGCTTTGCCAAGGTGCACAAGGTCTGCCTGGGTGGAGAGCGCCGCCAGGACTCAGCGCGGCAAGGGCTGGAGCATCTTGCACCGCACCCCTGGGTGATAGTCCACGATGGCGCACGCCCCTGCGTGGAGCCGGAGCTCATTGAACGCGGGCTGGAAGAGGCGGCAAGCTGGGGATCGGCGGTGGCCGCGGTGCCTGTGAAGGACACGTTGAAAGTGGTCGGCGACCAGGGCATGGTTATTGAAACTCTGGACAGACAGAAGCTGTGGGCGGCGCAAACACCTCAAGTTTTTCCGTGGGACGTGCTACAGAGGGCATACAGGCAAACGGGCATAGACGCTACCGATGATGCAGCTCTGGTGGAGCGACTGGGCCATCCGGTGCACATCTTCTTCGGCTCATATGCCAACATCAAGGTGACCACAAGAGAAGACGTGCTGGTGGCCGAGGCGCTGCTCCATCGCCGGGAAGGACTGGCCGTGTGAGAGTGGGAATTGGCTACGATGCCCACAGGCTGGTCCCAGGCAGGCCTCTGATCCTGGGCGGCGTAGTCGTCCCATACCGTCTGGGACTGGCCGGCCACAGCGATGGCGACGTGGCAGTCCACGCTATCATAGACGCCCTCTTGGGCGCAGCCGCACTGGGGGATATAGGAAACCACTTTTCATCGGACGACCCTCAATACGCAAACATCAGCAGCCTTTTTCTGCTGGCCCGTGTGGGCGAGTTGCTGTCCGGCCACGGGTGGCAGGTACGGAACGTGGATGCTACAATTGTGGCCGAGCGCCCCCGCCTGGCGCCCTACATTGCTCAGATGCGCCAGGCCGTGGGTGCGTCCTTGCATGTGGGGATTGATCTGATAAGCATCAAAGCAACCACCACCGACGGCATGGGATTCGCCGGCACAGAAGAGGGGATAGCGGCCCAGGCCATAGTGCTCATCGAGCCTGTCCAATGAAACTGTACGACACTCTCTCCGGCACCAAGAAGGATTTCGCCCCCGCCGCAGGGCAGGTGCGCATCTACGTCTGCGGGCCTAACCTGTACGGCCCCTGCCACGTTGGCCACGCCTTCTCCTACGTCGTCTTCGACGTGCTCCGGCGCTATCTAGAGCATAGAGGCTACCAGGTAAAACACGTGCAGAATTTCACAGACATAGAAGACCGCATCATCGAAGTGGCCCGGCAGCAGGGCCGCACCATCACCGACCTGGCCGAGCAGTACATTCAGCGATTCCTCCAGGAGATGGACGGCCTGGGCATCCAGCGGGCGCACGACTACACTCGTGCTACGCAATACATTGAGCGCATGATTGAGATTGTACAGGCGCTGGTGGCCAACGGCCATGCCTACGCGGTGGATGGCGACGTCCACTTCCGAGTCCGAAGCTTCCCGACCTATGGACAGCTCTCCAAGCGGCGACTGGACGATATGGAGGCTGGCGCGCGCATTGAGGTGGACGCCCGCAAGGAAGACCCCATGGACTTTGTGCTGTGGAAGGCGACCAAAGAGGGCGAGCCATCCTGGCCCAGCCCCTGGGGCCTAGGCCGTCCAGGATGGCATATCGAATGCACGGCCATGTCCACCAGCCTGCTGGGCAAGCAACTGGACATCCACGGCGGCGGCCAGGACCTTGTCTTCCCCCACCACGAGAACGAGATCGCACAGGCGGAGGCCTACACCGGCGTCACACCGTTTGTCCGCTTCTGGGTCCACAACGGCCTGCTGCGCCTGACCGAAAGCGATGATGAGAAGATGACCCGACACTCGGGCAACTTCGTCAGCATCCGGGACGCCCTGGCCCGCTACCATCCTGATGCGATACGCCTGTTCCTCCTGTCGTCGCACTACCGCAGCCCGCGGGCCTACAGCGAGGATGAGATCGTGGCACAGCAGCGGGGCATCGAACGAATGCGCACGGCCCTTAGGGATAGCCCGTCCGTCGGAGGCGGGCCTGTCGCAGTAGAGGTGTACCAACCTCGGTTCGAGGAAGCAATGGACGACGACCTCAACACGCCCCGGGCTTTGGCCGTCCTCTTTGACCTGGCTCACGACATCAACCGTGGCAAAGAAGAGAGCAAGGACGTCCGGCCAGCCCAGGCAATGCTCCGCAAGCTGGGCGGTGTCCTTGGGCTGACATTCCAAGCGGCGGAGTCCCAGGACAACGTTGGCGCCCAGCCCTTCATCGAGCTGCTGGTGGAGACTCGTTCCAAGCTCCGAGAGGCTAAGCAGTTCGCCCTGGCCGACTCCATCCGTGCCCGGCTAACGCAAATGGGCGTGGCCCTGGAGGACTCGCCCCAGGGGACCACGTGGCGTTTCCAGCGGCCTGAACCCGCCTGACGGCCTGTCCCCCGCCCATGTGGTTCCCTTCGACTCCGCTCAGGGTAAACTAGGCTCACCATGAACGGGGAATGGTGAGCTTACCATGAGCGACCCGCGTAATTATTTCCGCTCACCCTGAGCTTGTCGAAGGGAGTGAGCGGGGTGAGAATAAGGGTTCACCACAAGCGGGATGTTGGATGGCTGCTGGCGGGCTGGCATCGGGACATCGGGCCTAGACCTGTGGCAACTCCCGGGTAACACTCACCTGGCGCACCCGGCGGCCAGTGGTGGAAAGGACACGCAAGGTCAGGCCCTCCAGGACAACACTATCACCAACGGTGGGAATCCTACCCAGATGATTTGAAAGCAACCCAGCTACCGTATGAAAGCCATCGCCTTCCAGCTGGGTTTCGAACAGCTCGTTAACCTCCTCCACGGTGACCCGCCCGTCTATTACGGCCTCCGACTCGCTGATTCGCACTATAGTGGGCCCTTTGGTGGCAAACTCGTCCTCTATCTCTCCTACTATCTCTTCCAGCAGATCCTCTATAGTAACCAGCCCCTCGGTGCCTCCGTACTCGTCCACCACCACCGCGATGGAGGCGTGCCGCCCTTGGAACTCTTTGAGCAACTGGTCCAGAGACATGGAGTCAGGGATGAACAGGGCAGGCCGAGATATATCCGCCAGGCCCGCGCCACTCCCCTCCAAAGCAAGGCTCTGCAGCACGTCGCGGGCATGGACTATGCCCACCACGTTGTCTATGCTCTCTTGGTACACCAGAATCCTGCTATGGCCGCCTTGGGCCATCAGGGCCGCCACCTCTTGCAGAGAAGTGCTTACCTCCGTGGACAGAATATCCACGCGAGGCACCATGATCTCTCTGGCGGGGACATCCTCCAGGCTAAGGATGGCCCTGATCATCTGGCGCTCCTGGGCATCGGCCCCCCTGACAGCCGCTTCCACCGGATGGGATAGCACATCGCCATCGTGGTTTTCTGGCTGACCGCCACCAAGGCTGTCAGCGCCGGTCCGCCGGCGGCGCTGCGCCACCATGCCCACCTGCTCCAGGGCCGAGAGGACAGGATTGAGCACCCAGGATGCCCCCACCACTATAGGAGAGGCCACCAGCAGGATGCCTCTGTAATAGAGCCTGCCCAGTGCTTGAGCGACGCCTTCCAGCAGAATCATGACAAACAGCGCGGCCATGCCAACAAGGGCGGCAAGTGCCCAAGTGCCCCCGGCCCCCTGAACTGCCCAGTGGCCCAGAGACAGCCCTGCGGCCAACCCTGACGCCATCCTCAAAAGGGCTAGCAGGATAGCAGTGCGGTGATAGCGGGCGATCAGTTTGCGAACAGGACGTGCGGGGACATCCCCCTCCGGCCACGGCAAGCCACCCGCTAGCCCCAGAGGAAGGAACGCCGCCTGGAACACGCCTACGCCCGCGAAGGCAAGGATGGACGCGACCAGGACAAAGATTGCCAGTAAACTATCGATCTCCAAGCTCCGCACTCCCTTCCAAGCTCAGGGGGTGCACATCCCTGAAATTAGCAAGCGCCTACTCCGTCTGCTCCGGCGCTCTTTTCTTCCGCACCGCGCGGGCCGGCGCTCCCACGACAAGGCTGTCCGGAGGAACGTCCCGCGTTACTACTGACCCCGCACCAGTAGACGAGCGTGCCCCAACACGGACAGGAGCCACCAGCATGGTGTCGCTTCCTATGAAGGCGTTATCCCCTATCACGGTGCGGTTCTTGTTCACACCATCGAAGTTGCAGGTGATAGCTCCGGCGCCGATGTTGACATCATGACCAACGTCGGCGTCGCCCACGTAGCTGAAGTGGCCCATCTTGGTGCCGCGGCCCACGCGGCTGTTCTTTACCTCGGCGTAGTTACCGATATGCACCTCTTCTTCGATTACTGTGCCGGGGCGCAGATGGCTGAATGGGCCAACTTCTACGGAGGCATCCAGATGTGCCCCTTCTAGCATGGAGGCTATGATTTTGCAGCCGTCTCCTATAACAGAGTCGTAAATCATGGAGCCAGGGCCAAGAGCGCAACGCTCGCCCACGCGCGTTCTACCCGCCAGGGTGGTATTGGGATAGACCGTGGTGTCCTGCCCCACGGTCACTTCAGCTTCTATGTAGGTTGTGGCCGGGTCAACTATGGTCACGCCTGCCAGCATCCAATTTGTAAGGATCCGCTGTCGCATAGCCTGCTCCGCCTGGGCCAGTTGGACGCGGGTGTTGACTCCCAGAATCTCCAGCGCGCCCTCCGAGCCTACGCTTTCGACGCCCAGGCCAGCGCCGGATGCCATCTTGATCAGATTGGTCAGATAGTATTCACCCGTAGCGGAGGGGGACAGTTCCCGCAGCGCCGGCCAGAGCCACTCTGCCCGGAATAGATAGACTCCTGCGTTGACCTCGGCAATGGCACTCTCCCTTTCGCCAGCATCCGCATCCTCCACCACGTCAACAACGCGCCCAGATCCGTCGCGCACGATGCGCCCCAGGCCTTCTGGAGGGACGCTGTCCGAGGTGAGCAGGGTAACGGTTGCGCCGGTGGCCTGGTGCCGCTCCAGCAGCCGGGAAAGAGAGGAGGACAGGATCAAGGGTGTATCTCCGCAGAGCACCATGACCTGTGCGGCCCTATCTCGCAGCAAGTTTTCGGCCTGTAGGAGGGCGTCTGCCGTGCCTCTGGGCTGTGCCTGCACCACGAACTCCGCCGAATCTCCCGCGCACTGGCGCAAGGCATCGCTCTCTGGCGACGCCACCACCACCAGGCGGCCAGAGTGTACAGCGCGCACGGCATCTACCACATGGCTAACCATCGGCTTGCCGCACACAGTGTGCAGGACTTTGGGGAGACTGGACCTCATCCGCGTGCCCCTGCCCGCTGCCAGGATCACTGCTGCCAGGTCATCCATAAACTTGCGGCCTCATACAGATATAACGCCCAAAGCTATCCTACAAGATTCAATCAACGAGCGTCAAGGTAAGGCGACTTTGCTGGATACCTGCCTTCAACTCCCTGAAAGGTTATGGCGTGGCTTGCCGACATGACGACGATTCTCGGAGGCCATGCGGGGTGAACTCTAGAACCCTGGCACATACTCGGAAGAACTTGGCAACGACTACCCCATGCTATAATGGGCGGCGAAGAGGAGAGGTGGCCGAGTGGTTGAAGGCGCCGCTCTCGAAAAGCGGTATCCCCTTTGGGGATCGTGGGTTCGAATCCCACCCTCTCCGCCAGGGCTGAGGGCTGTGCTGCCTTGGTCATTCGGCAGTATGCAGGAGAGCAGGTGGCCCCTTTCGTGGAGAGGTGCTGGAGTGGCCGATCAGGCACGCCTGGAAAGCGTGTGTTCCGAGCAATCGGGACCGTGGGTTCGAATCCCACCCTCTCCGCCAACAAACTGCCCCGCCGCAATACGCACACTGCCAGTGTCGTCATATCGTTGGATAGGCAGCAGGAAATCAAGATATGGTAGAAGCTCTCGGGCCCTTACCCGTTATGCGCAAGACAGGAAAAGAGCCGTTCCACGTCAACGGCCAGGATCTCGGTTTCGACCTCTTGAGCTTTTGGCAGTGGGCCGCCTCCGATTTGGTAAGCAACGTCACGCGCGGGCGACTTGCGGAGTATGTGGTGGCATGTGCCTTGGGATTAGCCACGGACAACGTGCGGGAGGAATGGGCGGCCTTTGATCTCCGAACGCCTTCTGGGATCAAAATCGAGGTGAAGTCTGCGGCATACGTGCAGAGCTGGTATCAAGCGAAACGCTCCGCCATCATGTTTGTCGTGCCAAAGACGCGAGCATGGGACGCTGCAACCAATACTCAGTCCCGCGAGGCGCAGCGGCAGGCGGACGTCTATGTCTTTGCCCTACTCGCGCATGTGGACAAGAGCACCATTGATCCATTGAACATCAACCAGTGGCAGTTCTATGTGCTACCCACAACCATGTTAGACGCGAGAACGCGCAGTCAGCATTCAATCACCTTAAATTCGTTGGAGCAGCTCTGCGGCGGAGCAGTATACTATGGTGAGCTAAGCAAGGCTATTGAGAAAGCTGCTGGCAAAGCCCTTGCCTAACAAGGGTTTTCAGGCTACGCCCTACAGCCTACGCTGCGCTCCGGCTTTCGGGCGCGCCTGAAACCTAGCGATAGTGCTAGAATGTTGCGTCCCATCAAAAGGACCTCAGCCAAAGATAACGCCCTGTATAGACCATTGACCAGCGAAGAGCGGAAATACTGGGTTGCATTCAACCGCGTCCCCTCTGTAGGCCGGGCGCGGATTCAACTCCTGTTGAGCCATTTTGGCTCGCTGGAAGAGGCGTGGAAAGCCTCCGAAGGGGCACTCAAAGCGGCTGGCCTGGACACCCGTTCAGTGTCTGCCGTCACAGCCACTCGCGGCAAACTGGACCCTGACGCCGAAATGGCTGCAATGGAGCGGCTGGGCGTGCAGGCCATCACCTGGGAAGACGCCGAATATCCACGCTTGCTGAAGGAAGTGTACGATCTTCCTCCTGTGCTGTATGTCAAGGGCACGCTGCTACCAGAAGACGAAAGGTCTATAGCCGTGGTTGGCACGCGGCGGCCCACTGCATACGGCAGGGAAGCCGCCAGCCAGCTATCAACTGACCTGGCCCGCAGTGGCGTAACAATTATCAGCGGCCTGGCCAGGGGGATAGACGCAATAGCCCACCGGGCGGCGTTGGAGGCGGGATGCCGCACCATCGCCGTGCTTGGCAACGGCCTGGACATCACGTACCCGCCGGAGCACGCGGGTCTGGCTGCTCAGATTGCGGAGCGAGGCGCAATTGTCAGCGAGCATCCCCTGGGCACACGCCCTGAGGCCAAGAACTTCCCCCGGCGCAACAGGATCATAAGCGGCATGACCCTGGGCACCCTTGTAATCGAGGCGCCCGAGGACAGCGGGGCCATCTGGACCGTGCGCCATGCCCTGGAGCAGAATCGAGAGGTGTTTTGCGTCCCCGGCAGCATATTCTCACCCAACAGCCTGGGAACGAACGAGCTCATCCAGGAAGGGGCAAAACTGGTATTGTCTTACAAAGACGTGCTGGAGGAACTCAACATGGCTGGTGTTGGAGAGCAGCTTCCGCTGGCCGCGCTGTTCACTCCAGCCGACGACACCGAGGCCAAACTCCTGGGCACACTTACCTACGAACCGCTTCATATTGACGAGGTAGGCCGCCGCTGTGGGTTGCCTATGGCGACGGTAAGCGGTACTCTTGCAATGATGGAGCTTAGAGGGCTGGTGAAACAGGTGGGCGGCATGAGCTACATTCGCACTCGTGAAGTGGCGGCCACGTATGGAGCAATCGGATAGAACTCAGCCTGAATAAGTGTATATGGTTGGACAACTTGGCGAAGTTGCATAATGGAATCCAACAGTGAATTGGGTAGTAAGGTATGCATAGGATAGTATGGGTCGTCAGCCAAATATGAGACGATACCCCACCCCAGATTCTTCACTTCGTTCAGAATGACTTTTTATGAATAGGAAGATATGGCAAAGAACCTAGTAGTAGTTGAATCGCCGGCGAAGGCCAGGACAGTTGGCCGTTTCCTTGGGGACGACTATGTAGTCAAGGCATCCCTGGGCCATGTGCGGGACCTGCCTGGAAACAAGATGAGCGTGGAGATTGATAACGGCTTCACGCCGGACTACCAGGTCATGGAGGACAAGGTCAAGATAGTCCAGGAGCTAAAGAGGGCGTCCAAGGGCGCCGACGCCATCTACCTGGCCACAGACCCAGACCGGGAGGGCGAGGCCATATCCTGGCACCTGGTCGAAGCGGCCGGTTGGGCGAAACGCCCCATCCATCGGGTTGTCTTCCACGAGATCACCCAGGCCGCCATCCAGGAGGCATTCCGCCACCCCCGGGACATAGATATGAACCTGGTGAACGCTCAACAGGCGCGCCGCATCCTTGACCGCGTGGTGGGGTACACCCTTAGCCCACTCCTCTGGAGCAAGATCAGCGGCGGGCGGCGCATGGGCCTTTCCGCCGGGCGCGTGCAGTCGGTGGCCCTGCGGCTTGTGGTGGACAGGGAGCGGGAGATAGAGGCATTCATCGCTCAAGAGTATTGGACCATCAAAGCTGTCCTGGAACGCCATCAGCCTTCCCGGGCAGATGCCAGGCAGACCAGCTTTACCGCGACTCTCCACCAACTCCTGGGACGGAAGAAAGCCCTGGACCTGGGCTCGGCGAAGGCGGCTGGGGAGGTAACCGCCGCCATGGAAGGCGCTTCCTACGCCGTGGCGGAGGTGCAGACGAAGGAGGTTAGGCAGCGCCCTGCCGCTCCATTCACAACCAGCACCCTTCAGCAGGAGGCATCGCGCAAGCTGCGTTTCCCCGCCAGGAAGACAATGAGCATAGCCCAGCAGCTTTACGAAGGGCTTTCCCTGGGCCCTGAGGAACCGGTGGGGCTTATCACCTACATGCGTACAGACTCCACTCACGTGGACGCATCCGCTCTGCGAGAGACACTGGCTTACGTGCGGGATCGGTTCGGCGCGGAGTATGCGCCCAAGACGCCACACATTTACACCAAGAAGGCCAAGGGCGCTCAGGAGGCGCACGAAGCTATCCGGCCTACATCCACACTGCGGGAGCCGGAGTCTATTAGGCGACACCTCTCCGCTGACCAGTTCAGGCTGTATGACCTGATATGGAAACGAATGGTGGCCAGCCAGATGACCGACGCCGTCTCGGATGCCACGCGCGTGGACATTCATGCCCAGGGGCCGCACACCCAGGGGCACACCTACGTGTTCCGGGCCACAGGCTCCGTTCTGAAGTTCCCTGGCTTTCGCGCCCTGTACATGGAGGGCCGCGATGAGACGCAGGATGCCGATGCACCCAACGCCTTGCCGGAGGTGGCCCAAGGGAACGCATTGCGCTGCCTGGGCCTGGAGCCGGAGCAGCACTTCACCCAACCACCGCCCCGCTACACGGAGGCCACGCTGATCCGCACCCTGGAGGAAAACGGCATAGGGCGGCCCAGCACCTACGCCCCTATACTGTCCATCAACGTGGACCGCAACTACGTGGTGAAGGAGCAGTTGAGGTTCAAGCCCACGCAACTGGGCAAAGTAGTCTGCGATCAGCTAATCAATCATTTCCCCAGCATCATTGACGCAGGGTTCACCTCTGCCATGGAGGAGAACCTGGACGAAATAGCCAGTGGCGAGAAGAAATGGGTCCCTGTGCTACAAGAGTTTTACGGTCCTTTCCAGAAGGCGCTGGCCACCGCCACTGAAGAGATGCCGCGAATGAAAGTGGAGGAGGCATCGGACGAGGTGTGCGACATTTGCGGCAAACCCATGGTTATCAAGACCTCCCGGTTTGGAAGATTCCTGGCTTGCACGGGATTTCCGGACTGCCGGGGAAAGAAGTCGCTGCTGAAGAAAACGGGCGTTGCCTGTCCCGAATGCAACTCCGGCGAGCTGGTGGAGCGGCGTGGCAAAGGCCGCGCCTTCTACGGCTGCGCCACCTACCCTGAATGCAAGTTCACGGTGAGCCAGCGTCCCCTGCCGGAGCCTTGTCCAGAGTGCGGAGGGCTGCTGGTGGCCGCTGGTAAGGAGAGAGCGCGCTGCGCGACCTGCAAGTATCTAGGCCCTGTCCCCGAGCGGGAGCTGGCGGAGGCAGTTGTCTAAGATGGAACCCTTGCTGCAAGAGTACCAGCGGCACCTTCAGGGAGAGCGCGGCCTTGCGCCCGCCACGGTGCGCAACTATCTGGATGACCTGAAGCCCTTTTGGGAGTACCTGAGCAACGAAGGCATTGGCCCGGATGACGACTTGGTGAAGGTCAAGGAGTTCCTGCTGAGGAACGGAGAGCAAGCGGTTCCCCAGGAATACCGGCGACTGATATTGAGCTACATGAACTGGCTCATGAGTGCGCGCAGCACGAACCCAGGCAAGCGGAACCAGACCCAAGGTCATGCCAGAGCCAGCGCTGTCAGGAACCTGGCCAGCTTGAGGTCGTTCTTTCGCTTTCTCATAGGTCGAGGTGCTATGCCGGCGGCTCCACTGTGGACCCGTGGCTCCACAACCATGCGCGGACTACTGCCCAAACGAGGTCAGCGCTTGCCCCAGGTACTGTACCACCAGGAAGCCAAGGCCTTGATGGAGCAGCCTCAGAGCTCGCCTTCAGAGACGCGAGCCGAACCATTGCTGCTGAGGGACGCCGCCCTATTGGAGCTGCTGTACGGATCAGGCCTGCGCCTTTCGGAGGTGGAAGGGTTGGACTTGCACGACATGGACCTGGTGAGCCGCACCGTCCGGGTGATGGGCAAGGGCAACAAGGAGCGCTCCGTGCCTGTGGGCCGCCCATCGGCTGAGGCACTGCGGCAATATCTGGATGTAGGACGCCCGCGGCTGGCCTCGTCACGGCCCACGCAGGCGCTTTTCCTCAACCGCGACGGTGGTCGCCTTTCCAAGCGCAGCGTGGAACTGCTTGTCCAGCGGTACGCCATACGCGCGGGTCTGGTTCACGGCGTGCATACCCACACGCTACGCCACTCATTTGCCACCCACCTGCTGGACGGCGGCGCTGACATACGGGTGGTGCAGGAGCTGCTGGGTCACGCCAGCCCTACCACAACTCAGATATATACCCATGTAAGCCCGGCTCAATCCAGGAAAGTCTACCTGGCCGCTCATCCGCGAGCGACCCAGGATGAGGGTGAAAAATGACGTATCTGGTAGTGAATGGCCCTAACCTCAACGCCCTGGGACACCGCGACCCGACAATATACGGCAGCCTCACGCTCCAGCAGATCGAAGGGAAGATAGCGGAGCAGGCGCGGAAGCTAAAAGTGGATGTCGCCTTCTTCCAGTCCAACAGCGAAGGAGCAATCATTGACCACCTTCAGCAGCAGGGGCCGTCCTCCCAGGGAGTGATAATCAACCCCGGCGCATTGACCCACTACAGCCTGGCCCTGCGCGACGCCCTGGCCGATCTGGCTGTGCCCGTGGTTGAGGTACACCTGTCCAACATATACGCCCGTGAGCCATTCCGGCGTCGCTCAGTGATAGCAGGAGTGGTCAGAGGGCAGGTCTCCGGCCTGGGGTGGTACGGGTACGTGGCCGCGTTGGAGTATCTGGTGGAGGAAAGGAGACAGGGTGGAAAGTAACATCCTGCCACGCCTGCAAGCCCTCCGCGCCGCCTTGAAGGAGAAGAGGCTCGGCGGCTTGCTTGTGTCCTCACCGGAGAACCGCCGCTACCTGTCGGGGTTCACTGGCTCTGCCGGATACCTGCTTGTCACCCAGGCGGACGCCCTGCTGGCTACCGACTTCCGGTACGTGGAGCAGGCTGGAATTCAGTCGCCTGAGTTCCGCGTGGTGCGCATGGGAGCGGGAAACGGCTGGTTCCTACAACTATTGTCGGAAACAGGTGTCAGAAGAGTCGGTTTCGAGAGCGAAGACGTGAGCGTAGCCTTGCACAAGCGGCTGGCGCAAGCGCTGAAGGAGTCCGACGGGACGGGCGCTGGCAAACCAAGGCTAGTGGCAACGTCAGATATAGTGGACGAGTTGCGCGCATACAAGGACTTGGCAGAGATGCAACTCCTTCAGCGCGCCATTGACATCTCCGATGGAGCCATGAACGCCGTAGCGCCCACCATCAGGCCGGGGCAGACGGAGGCTGAAGTGGCGTGGCGACTGGAGGTGGCCATGCGGGAGCTGGGTGCGGAGGGGCCATCCTTTGATACCATAGTGGCGGCCGGGCCTAACGGTGCCTTGCCCCACCACCGGGCCGGCGACACAGTGATCCGGCAAGGCGAACCCATAGTCATTGACATGGGAGCCAAATATCAGGGGTACTGTAGCGACCTGACCCGCACCATTATCATAGGCGCGCCCGACGATACATTTCGTCGCGTATACGATACAGTCCTGGGGGCGCAGCTCACCGCCATCGCCACAGTACAGGCGGGCATGACCGGCGGTCAGGCAGATGGCCTGGCCCGCAAGGTGATAGAGGTCGCAGGCCACGGGGAGCAGTTCGGGCACAGCCTGGGCCACGGCGTTGGCCTGGCGGTACATGAATTTCCACGGGTTGGCCCAAACAGCCAGGGCGTTTTGCAAGAGGGAATGGCGTTCACCATCGAGCCTGGCATCTACCTCAGCGGATGGGGCGGTGTGCGAATAGAGGACGTGGTGGTGCTGGAAAAGAGCGGCGCTCGGGTGCTTAGCAAAGCAATCAAGCGAGATCAAGTGGGAGGCTGAACGTGGTCGTAAGTTTTGGAGACCTGCATAAAGGCATGACTATAGAGATGGACGGCGAGCCGTACCAGGTAGTGGATTACAGCAGCCACAAGAT
>JAUSCR010000147.1 GCA_030651175.1 Dehalococcoidia bacterium | reverse complement strand
CGCCTGGGACCACCCTAGATAACCCACCCCAGCACGGGGCATTCCTCCTGGGAGCAAGATGCTAACCCTATTCGCTACCGCAAAGCCCTTCCAGGGACACGTTGCCACTACCCAGCGCAATGCCATCCAGAGTTGGACATTGCTTCTACCGAGGCCCCAGGTCATCCTCCTCGGTGACGACGATGGAACGGCAGAGGTGGCGAAGGAACTTGGCGTGGAGCATGTGGCTGAAGTTGAGCGTAGCGATTATGGCACGCCGTTACTCAACGATCTGTTCGAACAGGCTCAAAGACTCGCCACTTACGATCTCCTTTGCTATGTGAACGCCGACATTATCCTGATGAACGACTTCATGCCCGCCCTTCGCCAGGTTGCCAATCAGATGCCGCGCTTCTTGATGGTCGGCCAGCGAATGGATGTGGATGTTAAGGGGCCCATCGATTTCAGCGCAGGATGGGAAGAAAAGCTTCGTGCATATGTTGGCAAGCATGGAAGATTACAAACGCCAAGAGGAATCGATTACTTCGCCTTCCGTCGAGGAATGTGGGGAGACATTCCTAGTTTCGCCATCGGGCGACCTGCTTTTGACAACTGGCTCCTCTATCGAGCATGTGCTTTGGGAGCTTCACTGGTTGACGCTACCGATGTGGCCACCGTAATACACCAGAACCATGATTATTCGCACGTACCCACAGGAGCGAGTGGCGTTTGGAAGGGACCAGAGGCAAAGCGCAACATGGAATTGACGGGAGGGCGGAAGCACATCTATTCAATACGAGATGCCACCCATAGGCTTGCGCCAAGCGGGGGTGGGCTGGTGCTAAAGCGCAAGTACTTCTTTAGCCATCTGAAAATCATCCCGCGACTATACTCAAAACTCGCCTATTACAAAGACGCTGTGAGGGCTTTGACCATAAAGTATTCCCGTATGTTATGGTTGCTTCTGACGAAGGTAACATCACGGAGGTCGCCATAGTCGATATCGATGAGGAATGATTCCGCCATTAAGCCTGGCCAGAAAGTCTCCGTTGCTGGGCTTGGCAAACTAGGGACACCGTTGCGGCCACGGCTTTGGCCTGTGCTAGACGTTCAGCGGAACCCTAGGGAGACCGGGTGAGGGATCAGACAACAATGAGGTACACAATGCAGGCAGGAGGCTGAGAATGGCGCAGCGAGCCATGGTCACAGGAATCACAGGACAGGACGGCTCGTATTTGGCTGAGCTGTTGCTGAGCCGCGGATACGAGGTCCATGGGCTGATCAGGCGGGCTTCCACCTTCAATACAAGCCGCATCGATCATATTTACCAGGACCCCCATGAGAAGCAGGTGAGGCTCTTCCTCCACTACGGCGACTTGCACACCGGAGAGCAGCTTACGAATCTGATTTATAACGTGCGTCCCGACGAGATTTACCATCTTGGCGCCCAAAGCCACGTCAAGGTGAGCTTTGAGATGCCGGAGTACACGGGTGATGTCACGGGGTTGGGTGTAAGCCGGATGCTGGAGGCCGTACGGCGCAGCGGCATCAAGACCCGGTTCTACCAGGCCGCCAGTTCGGAGATGTTTGGCAATGCTCCTCCGCCCCAGAGCGAGGAGGGTCCCTTCCAGCCTCGCAGCCCGTATGCAGCGGCCAAGTTGTATGCCTACTGGATGACCCGGACCTACCGCGAGGGTTACGGTCTCTTTGCCTGTAACGGAATCCTGTTCAATCACGAGAGCCCTCGGCGGGGTGAAACATTTGTCACTCGGAAGATTACCCGGGCTGTGGCCCGCATCCTGGCGGGGCGGCAGAAGAAACTCTACCTCGGAAACATGGAGGCCAGACGCGACTGGGGCTATGCGCCAGAATACGTGGAGGCTATGTGGCTCATGTTGCAGCAGGGATCGCCATCGGACTACGTCATTGGCACAGGAGAATCTCACTCGGTACGCGAATTTGTGGAGGAGGCTTTCACCTACGTCGGGCTGGACTGGCGGCAATACGTGGAGGAGGACCCCCTCTATTTTCGACCCCTGGAGGTTGAGGCGCTCCAAGCCGATGCTTCTCGGGCCCGCCGGGAGTTGGGATGGAATCCCCGCATTAGCTACAGGGAGTTGGTCCGCATTATGGTGGATGCTGATATGGAGGC
This sequence comes from Dehalococcoidia bacterium, assembly GCA_030651175.1. Lineage (GTDB taxonomy): Bacteria > Chloroflexota > Dehalococcoidia > Lucifugimonadales > SHYF01 > SHYF01. The sequence continues at coordinate 4,019 of JAUSCR010000147.1, read as the reverse complement.
CTTGGGCCTAACACCACCCGCGGAAGGAAAGCAGGTGCTGCAAGCGAAATTCGGAGAATGGCACCAGTGGCAAAATAGCGTAGTCGAACCCCTAGACGCGGCGGAGGGGCGGGCGACTGAGTAGCTTTCGGCTGGGTAGCCGGAAAGGTAGGGAAAGATATGAGCTTCTGGCAAGGAAAGCGTGTCACTGTCACAGGGGGAGCGGGCTTCCTGGGCGCCTTTTTGGTACAACGGCTCCAGGAACGTGGGGCGGATGTGTTTGTCCCTCGCAGCAGGGCCTACGACCTCACCACAAAGGAGCACGCCCAGCGCATGTACCAGGATGCCCGTCCCGAAATCCTCCTCCACCTGGCGGCTCGAGTGGGAGGCATTGGAGCAAATCAGCGCAACCCAGGCTTGTTCTTCCACGAGAACATGGCCATGGGCATGCACGTCCTGGAAGAAGGACGCAGGTATGGTGCACTGGCAAAGCTGGTCATAGTCGGAACCACCTGCTCCTACCCCAAGTTCACTCCCACGCCTTTCAAAGAAGAGGACTTCTGGAACGGCTATCCAGAAGAGACCAACGCCCCCTACGGGATAGCCAAGCGGTCTTTGCTGGCCATGTCCTGGGGATATCGGGAGCAATACGGGATGAACGTCATCTACCTCATACCCGCAAACCTCTTCGGGCCGCGGGACAACTTCGACCTGGAGACCGGCCACGTCATTCCAGCGCTGATCCGGAAGTTCGTGGAAGCCAGGGACAATAGTCTACCCAGGGTAACCCTCTGGGGTACGGGCGAGCCGAGTCGGGAGTTCCTGTACGCGGAGGATGCTGCGGAGGGTCTCTTGCTTGCCAGCGAGCGTTATGAAAAGCCCGATCCGGTGAACCTGGGGACGGGCCAAGAAGTTCGCATCAGGGAGTTGGCGGGACTGGTGGAGCGCCTGGTTGGTTACCGGGGGGAGATCGTGTGGGACACCACACGTCCCAATGGCCAGCCACGCCGGTGCTTGGACACATCCCGGGCCCGGAGCGAGTTCGGGTTCGAGGCCAAGACCAGCCTGGAGGAAGGCTTGAAACGGACCATCGATTGGTATGCCAGTCAGAAGGCTGCTGCTGAGGTATAGGTCAAGTCGCCGGGCCTGATGGCGCTGGTGCAGCTTGCAGCGTGGGGTGAGAGGTTCAAGGTTAGCGCGTGACGACGATGGTACATTGCCGCGAAGCCTTGGATCATGGACAGCCATTACGCCGAGAGGTTTGCCTGTTTGCCACGCCAGGTGACATAGGCAGAGTAGGCCGGCCATGACGAGAGTTAATCTACATATCTACGGCAGTCCCATAACTCACGAGAGCCGAATACTCAGGGAAACAGAGACGATATCCAAGCTGGGAATTGTCGACAAGATATACATAATTGGCCTGTGGGCCAAAGGACTTCCAATGGAGGAGTCGCTGGACGACGAGAGAACGATCCTGAGGGTTAAGCTTCTATCTGCGAAACTTGGTGAAGGGACTTTAGCCAAGTCCATCAAGCTTGCGGAGTGGATGGCTAGGATCGCTCTTCGGTTTCTGACCAAGAGGGTTGTTATGGTCAATGTTGACTACCTGGCCGGCCTCCCGTTAGGTGTGTTTTTCAAGGTTTTCAAGAGGTCAAAGCTGGTGTATGACACCTCCGAGCTGGAGACGGAGAGAAACGGCTGGGGCGCTGGCCGAAAAAAGTTGGCAAAGATAGTTGAGCGAGGACTAATCAACGTAGTGGACCAGACCATAGTTTCAAGTCCGTCCTACGCGGATTGGTACGAGAAGGCTTACGGGAAGCGCCCTGCCGTGGTACTTAACGCGCCTAAGTACACTGCCGTGGCCCGCCAGGATATCTTCCGGGGGAAATTCAACATCTCTGGCGATAAGGTCATCTTTCTTTATCAGGGGGCATTAGGAAAGGGCCGGAGCATTGAGAGCATAGTTGAGGCCTTCATACAGACCGCCGACAAGGGTAAAGTGGTGGTTTTCATGGGATACGGGCCTATGGAAGAAGCCGTCCGGGAAGCGGCCAAAGAGCATGCCAACATATTCTTCCACCCAGCGGTAAAGCCAGAGGACGTACTGGAGTACACCGCTGCTGCGGACATAGGTTTTTGTCTGATCGAAAATACATGCCTGAGCTACTGCTACACCTTGCCCAACAAGATGCTAGAGTACGCAATGGTGGGCCTGCCCATTGTGGTCGCTAACTTTGGCGAGATGCGCAGGCTGATAGAGACCCACAAGGTCGGCTACGTGCTCCAGGACTCCACCGCCAAAGGCATTGGGGAACTGATAGCGCGGGTCAACAAAGCCGAACTCCAGACTTTCAAAGAGAACCTGGCCGAATTCAGCAAGGTCTACAACTGGGAGAACCAGGAAAAGGTCCTGGCCCAGGTGTACCGGAAGTACCAGTTCGCCGCAAAATGATCACCATCGTTAACTACGGCATGGGCAACGTAGGGTCCATCCTCAACATGCTCAAGAAGATCGGAGCCAAGGCAGAGATCACGTCAGACCCAGAGACAATCCTGCAGGCGCAGCAGTTGATCTTGCCGGGTGTTGGCGCATTCGACAACGGGATGAAGAACCTCCAAGAGATGGGACTGATTGAGCCATTGAACGAAGCTGTAGTACAGCAGGGAAAGCCAATCCTTGGACTTTGTCTGGGTATGCAGCTATTCACCAGGAGCAGCGAGGAAGGAACACGCCAGGGCCTGGGGTGGATTGACGCCCATACGGTTAGGTTCAAGGCCACTGAAAACGCCCCAACCCTGAAAGTACCACATATGGGATGGAACACCATCAATATCAAAAGAGATAACTACATATTTCGGTCCGCTGGGGTCCGCGAACCGCGCTTCTACTTTGCCCACTCGTACCACGTTGTAGCTCACAACCAATCAGACATCCTGGGAGAGGCTGTATACGGGTATCCTTTCGTCGCTGCAATCCAGCATGAGAATATCATTGGAGTCCAGTTCCACCCTGAGAAGAGCCATAGCTATGGCATGAGCCTCCTCCGTAACTACGCGCTGGGTGAGGGATTGGCAGTGGCGGGGTGACATGTAAGGATTATTGACGACAGATACAGTGAGTGCTATGCGTACCGTAAGAGTTATTCCAGTTCTACTTTTGCACGAGAGGGGATTGGTCAAGACAAGACAGTTTTCCCACCCAGCCTATCTGGGAGATCCCATTAACATTGTCAAGATCTTCAATGATAAAGAGGTGGACGAGTTGATTCTGTTGGACATAACGGCAACAGTAGAAAAGCGCCCCCCACAGTTCGAGTATTTGAAAGAGATAGTCAGCGAATGTTTCATGCCTGTATGCTACGGGGGAGGCCTTCGCACGATAGAGGATGTAAAACGTGTCTTCGACATGGGTGTGGAGAAGGTAGCCACTAACAGCTACGGCTTGGAAAACCCTGGCTTTGTCAGTGAGGTGGCAGGTATCTATGGGAGCCAGAGCATGGTGGTGTCTTTAGACGCCAAAATGGAGCGATTCGGCGGCTATGAGCTACGTACCCACGGTGGAAGGAAGAGGACGGGGCTGCTACCTGTCCAATTCGCCAGAGAGATGGAGGCTGCGGGAGCTGGAGAGATACTGCTTAATTCTATTGACCGCGACGGTACGATGCATGGATACGATATGGACCTTATACGCCAGGTCGCCTCAGCAGTCAGCGTGCCACTCATAGCTTGCGGCGGAGCTGGCAAGATAGAGGACTTGTACAACGTGGTGAAACAGGGAGGAGCCGCAGCGGCTGCTGCCGGCAGCATGTTCGTGTATCAAGGCAGACACAGGGCCGTTCTCATCAGTTATCCTTCCTATGATGAACTGGAGAAACTGTTTGCCAAGGCGTAACGCTCCTGTCTTGATGAGACATGCAGCAGTCTGCCGTAGAGATGATATCCCGGCAAGCCCTACTAGCAGGCTACTGAATAAGGAGAGTCCAGAGGGGCGAAACCCCGGAGCCTGCCCTGAGCGAAGCCGAAGGAGTGGGGGACTG
>JAUSCR010000142.1 GCA_030651175.1 Dehalococcoidia bacterium | reverse complement strand
AGTCCACGGGTTCCACGATGGTGTTCATGCCTGGAAGCAGGTAGGAAACGACCTTGTCCACCACCACCTTGGCGTAGTTGAAAGTGAGGCGGCGCTCGCCGGGCCGGGCGCGGCCCTGCCACTGGGCGCCGTTGTAGAAGGCCAGGTTGTCGCGGTAGCGGCGCAGGCGCTCTGAGTCCATGCGGCTGATGAGCTGTGGAAGGGTAGGTTGGTTCATTGGGTTTCACCTCACAATTACAGGTTGTTTTCTTAGAGCGTGCCATTCGGAGGCCACCGCAGGACGACCGTCAATCAAGGTACGCGCCATTATCCTGTGCACGGTGCGCAGGCTGATGTGGAACCGCTTCGAAAGCTCCAGCACCGTGGCGCCATCCCGTCGGCGGGCTTCCAGGACTTGTTGGTCCCGGTGCGCCCGGCGCTCCCGGTGAAACCTGCCAGGGTCATCGTACTTGCACTGGGGCAGAGGGCAGGCCAGGCAGGAAGCTGACACATCGCAGCCGTCGTCGTGGTAGGGGAAGTATTCGGGAAGCAAGTCCATTGCGGGGACACCTTTTATGCTGCTCACGGCACACCTCGTTCTGTTCGGCTTGTCGAGTAGACCGGCTGTTCAAGTTGTGGTCGGACGGAGCGGTAATCCCGCTAATCCTGAGCGCGTCGAAGGAAATGAGCGGGATTTTTGTGAGTGCTCTATGCCCCCTGACTCCGCTCGTATGGTTCGACAGGCTCACCACGAGCGGAGAGTCGGCGCGCATTTGCCATGAAGGTTGCATGGCCTATCTGCCTATCTGTGCCGGCTCCAGCGCCGGGCCGGAGATCCCGGGCCGCCCGCGGGCCACGCGAGGGGTGTACTGGGCCGCCTTTACCAGCAGGGCCAGGCTTGCCAGGAAGTCGTCGTGGCCGCGACTGGGGTTCACCAGGAAGTTCATGGTGCGGTTGGGACGGTAGTAGGACTGGGCTTGCTCTATCTGCTTCCAGAACTCCTGGTGCTCCTTTGATCCCTCGGCGGCGTACATCTTCAGGCGACCGCCGTTTATCGCGGCCAGCAGGTCGAACCCAAGGCGGGACTTGCTCTGGGCGGTGAATATGAAAGGCTCCACGACGCCGCTGCCCAGCCCGCGCTCCAGGAAGCTGGCGGTGCCCTGGCCCAGGCCGGTGGCGTCCACCACCAAGCGGCGGCAGCGCCACACCCGTTGAAGCAGGTCCACCAGTTGTGGGTACAGCGAGGCTGGGGCGACGCCTGTCCACCAGGCGTGCTCGACTATCCGTACCTGGGGTTCGCCGGTAAACGGGTCCGCGGCGTCGAAGTCCAGCTCGCCCATGGTGACAACCGTGGAGTCGCGGTGGGGGTTCCTGTCTTCGGATTGCGGGGATCCGTCGCTGCTAGCGCCGCCGGCCAGGTCTATGGCTGCCACGTAGGTCTTGCCCTGCGTGGGGGCGTGCTGGCGATGATGGCTGCCCTGGAGTTGGGCCCGCTGCCCGCCGTCCAGAAGCCCGTTGCCGCCGTGTACAGGAAGCAGCAGATACTGGCTTCGGAACAGCGGATGGTCCTCGCCCAGGCGCTGGCGTTCGCCATCCACGTAGGCGTGGTAGAGCGGGTTGTGCCTGGCCACCTCTTGCCAGTCGAACTGGAAGTGGCGCTTTAGTCCATCCTTGCGTTCCAACTCTAGATTTTGCTGCTTCTGCTCCTCCAGCAGCGAGTTGCCGTCCCAGGGCGTGCCGTACAGGACGGTGGTGGCGTTGGTGGATGCGCCCATGGGTCGGAACTCCTTGTAGAACTTTCCCTTTTCCACCTCTTGGGCTTCGTCCATCTCCAGTAGGATGTGAGCTGTGGCTCCGACTACGCGGGCTGAAGGTTCGGCACTGAGGAAGAGCTGCCGGGCCTTGCCTACGCGGATGATGTTGCCCGGCTCCGGCGACCATAGGCCGGTGTATCCGGCGTCCTTCAGGCGGTCTTTCAGTCGCAGGATGCTGTGCAGGAGCTGAGGGACGTAGGTTGGCGCCGCCTTGACAAGGTTGCCGCCGTGGGCCATGAACAGTGTGAGCAGCAGCACTTCAAGCTGCGCTGAAAGCTCGTTCTTGCCGCCCTGACGCGCAACTTCAACGGTGAAGGTGAGGCCGCGGCGCTCCAGAACGCTCCTGAGCACGGCGCGGCCCACCTCTACCTGGTATGGCCGGAGTATCTGCTGGATTGGCATTTCGACCATCCCCCTAACCCCCTTTCCTTCGGCTAGCTCAGGACAGGCTCTGGCCAGGAAGGGGGAATGAGAAAATATCTGGGGGACACCCCCAGTCCCCCGTCAGAAGGGCTTCGCCCCTCTGGACTCCTACTTGAAGAAGCTAAGCACTATCTGTACTACGACCGCGCCTGCCACCAGGAACATCAGGCCGTAGACTCGCCCCTTCAGCTCCTCCACTTGACGCTCCAGCCCTTTTAGCCTCTGGTCCAACAAGGCATCGAAGGGAGAGCGTGGCGATAGGTCCACGGCCTGGGGCGCAGGCATTTTCAGGTTTCGGATAGCTTCCCGCCAATCTTTAGAGCTCACTAAACCGCTCCGGTTCCAAGGCTGCACCTATGCCTCGCAGCACGCCGAGGATGTGTTTGGACAGGTCGTCCGCGGGCTGGTCTGACATCTTGTATTTCACCGCCACGGCCCTGACCAGGGCGTTGACCCCTTTCAACAGCAGTTCGAACTGCTCCGGGTGCTCCTGGGCTATGGCGTGGAGCCTAACCCGCAGCAGGGCGATCTCCTCATCCAATCCCTTTTCCGAGCGTGCCTTGGAAAGACGCGTCCGTTCCGCCCGTGTGAGGGCGGAGGAGTAGAAGCCCGAGGCGGTGGCGGCGGGCTTATCTGCTTCCGTCATCAGGCTCCTCCTCCAGTGCCTCCAGAAGCTGTGGGATGGCGTCCTCTGGGATGCGCAGCGTGGTCTCCAGCAGCGCCCGCACCAGGATCACCGCTGCCAGGTCCCACTGCTCCTTACGTATGGCAAATGCTAGTCCGGGCATTTCGTCTTCTACCTCCTGCGGATGCGCTGCCGAAAAATCAAGGCGGCTATGGCCATGGCAACGGCCAGGGACAGAGACGCAGCCACTAGACGGCTGCCGAGGGTGAGCGCCGTGTTGCCGCCTCTGGCGGTCCAGGGGAGAAGCCCAAAGGCCAGGCTCTCCGCTCCGATGGCCAGGTTGATGAACGTGAGGACGATGGCCCCCAGCCGTCTCTTACCCTGATGAGAGCGGTAGGTGGCGAAGTAGAAGGCGTTATGACCGCTGAGCACGACGGTGAGTGCCCGCTGGATTAGCAGCAGCGTCTCTGAGAATGGGTAGGTCAAGGTTGCACCTCTGGGCATCTGGTTCTCCTGGCAGGACGGGCATTGAACGTCAGAATAGTAGAACATATGTACTAATAGGTCAAGGGGCAGGTGGCATGAAAAGTAGGGGTGGCACACCACGATAGGTAGGTAGGGTATACTCTAAGTTGCGTATGCCGTATACTGTGGAAAGAGTGCGAAGAGAGGAGCCTGCGATGTCACGATGGTTTACATGGCTGAGACGGCTCTTTGGGGGGACCAGCAACTACGACAGGGTGGTTTACCGCGAGGACGCTGAGTCGGTGCAGCGAATCCTGTTTTACTGAGACGACGAGCGCATGGCTGTAAGCTATGCATACGAACTGGCCGGCATCTCGACGCCGGCGATACGCTGGCCGTTGTGAGGCGCGGTGCTCAGGCTGACTAGCGGCGAATGCATTGTGTGCGGAAGCGGGGAGACCATTGGGGGTCTCCCCGCTCTTGTTTTGGGTGAGCACGAGTCAAGCTGCCGACCTAACTGCGGATAAGCCCAAGCTCGAGTCCTATCTGGTGGCGCATCGAGGACAACATATGGCCGAACGCTTGACATGGATGCCCAAGATTAGATAGTCTTTACCCATAAGGTGTATGGGTGGAAATAGGTTTCGCAACAAACCGACTGGCCGTGGCGGGTCTAACTCTTTCAGAGGCTACCAGGCTCTTCGGTGTCCCCGTCGGCAGGAAGTATATCCAACGGTTAGCTGTCATACGGGCTGTAGACAAGTTCACCCAGCTATACGGACACCGGGCGCTGCGTCTGCATCCGTTGCGAGGCGACCGCACGGGACAGTATGCGATGACACTTACCGGCAACTACCGGCTCATCCTAGAGAGGATCAGCGAGGATGCAGTCCGCATCCTGGATGTGGAGGACTACCATGGCGACTAAGACAAGCGCTTACCCCGACGTTGCCATCCCACCTGGGGAATACCTTGCGGAGGAGATTGAGGCAAGGGGCATTTCCCAAAAGGAGCTGGCCAAGCGTATGGGACGGCCCGTGAACGCCATCAACGAGATTATCAACGGGAAGAAGGCTATTACAGCCGAGACAGCTTTGCAGCTTGAGGAAGTTATGCCGGAGATTCCAGCCCGGTTCTGGCTCAGCCTGGAATCCGACTACCAGCTCACGAGGGCCTTGATCAAGCGCCGCCAGCACGGGCAGTAAGAATACGCCATCGCAAGGCCGGAACCGCTCGCAGAGGTTTCGCAAATGTTAGCACTGGTGGGCGTGAGCGTACAGAAGCCAGAACTCAGCCCACATTCGAGTTTCGTCTTCAACTGACATCATGAGGCCGTTGGGGCTGTCATTATTACTTCCGCGCACTGGGTCTGCGGCGTCGGCGCTTTGCTGTAGCCGTGCTGTCTTCCACTATTGCGCCCGTCTTCAACGTCTGGGCCTTGACGGCCAAGAGCACTGCCACGACAACCAAGATAAGAGCTGGCAGAATTTCGCCGCCCAGAGCAATGTTCTTCGCTGCGAACAGGAGCTTTGTTGCCTCTGCCCCCAGCACGACTCCAACAAAGGCCACGACAAGCATCCCTGGATTTGCAAAGATGTAGCCGTAGTATACAGCTACTACTCCAGTTGCTATGAACGAAATGCCGTATTGCCAACTGTATGAGAAGGCGTAAAAAGTGAGGTACGGAAATAACAATAGGGCAGCAACTATATATATCCAGCTATTCCGCTTTCGGAGGCCCCTACTCCAACCGTGCTTGGCGCTTGGCCATGTCTTCCGGACTAACCACACGGCTAACGTGGCAGCGCCACGTGCGATGTGAATGGCTATGTTCTTCATAATGCCCGATCCAAGCCTACGGGTGTCTATACTTGGCACCGCCGATCCAGCCGAGGCTAGCAGAAATTCTGGGCGATGTAGACTTTTCCGTCCTTTGAAACTCCCACGCCCGTGCCAACACGGTCATAGTCTCGGCTTAAGATGTTTTGCCGATGACCAGGGCTTTCCATCCAGCCACGCACCGTGGAAGCAGCGATTTGTTCCGCTGACGAATAGTTCTTGATCGGGATTGGCCCCACGTACGTTGTGGACGAGTAAAGCCAATTTTGAAAAATATTCTCAGCTACTCCCTCAGTATAATAGGTGCCGTAATCTTTTCTACAAATGTAACGCTGTCGTGCAGCTCGCTCAGATGGGTCCTGCCCTAGCAAGTTCTCATGAGCAAAGAAATCCCTGTCGGCCATGTCCTCACTGTGGGCTCGCGCAATTGCCGACAAACGTTGGTCCTGGCGAAGAGGTGTAATTCCGCGGCTCTGCCGCTCCTTGTTTACGAGGTCATGAACTAGTCGCTCTAATTGGACCGCATCACTGGTGATAGGGCTCGGTGTGGGTGTAGGGGCTGACGTGCCTCTCGATACCTTTGTGGCCGTGGCAGACGGTGTGCCGACGTCACGTGTAGAGCGTGAGCGAAAAGCCTCCTGCACCTGGTCTGCCAGACCCGGTACTTTCCTCTGCCAGGTTGTGACCCAGTCCTGGGCTTGGCGAGGAAGCAGTGGTACAGCAAGCAGACCTAGTCCACCTCCAATCAGCAAGATCAGCAATAATCGGAGGGCTTTCATCAGCGACTCTTGAGCCAAGGTGCAAGCTCTGCAACTTTTTGTTGTACTTGCAGAATCTTGGCCTGGGCGTCCTCAGGAAGAAGAGGATAAACGATGAGTACAGCCAGAGCCGCACCAACTGAGAGCGTTATCAGGATTGAGAGAACACTGGGGCGGCGTCTTCGTGACAGAAGGGGTTTCCATCTTCCTCCGTACGGCCTTTCTGCGACCGAGCTTTCAGGAGTTACATCTCTGCCCCGCCATACCTTGCGGCCTTCTTTATAGCCAGACCGCCTAGCCACGCAGGAGACACACGTGCACGCTGGGGGGTGATAACCAGAGTGACCAGTGCCAGCGGGTCTGCCCACCTCGTGCTCCCTCCTGTGTCTTCAAACTGCCTCACTCTGCGAGTGATTGTGAAATGGGAAAGAAACAAATGCAAGTGGTGGGCGGTAGTGGACTCGAACCACTGACCTCTGCGATGTCAACGCAGTGCTCTAACCAACTGAGCTAACCGCCCGGGGCATGCAAGACTAGCCTAGTGTAGCAACGCCTCTGTGCTCGGTCAAGGAACCGGCCTGTGGGCCAGCTCCGCCAGGGAGGCGCATCCACGGCGCTCCATCATGCGGACCAGGCCCTTGTTGATGCTCCTGGCTACTCCGGGGCCTCGGTATATCAGGCCAGTCAGCAGTTGCACCGTGTTAGCGCCTGCACGGAGCGCCCGGAGAACGTCCTGTGAGGTGAATATGCCGCCGCAGGCGTTGACGCTCATGGCGGCCCCTGCCTCGCCGCGAACCTCAGCCACTATCCGCACAGTGTCCTCCAGCAACATGCGCCCGCTGAGACCGCCCTGGCCCATTGCCAGCTGTGGCGCTGCCACCAGCCTGGTGTTGGCGGCGGTGATGCCATCTATGCCCATCTCCCTGGCTATGCGCACCAGGCCCAGGATCTTCTCACGTCCTGGCTCATCGGCGTAGGGGGGTATCTTGACGAATAGTGGCTTGGTGCGCTGAGCGTTGATCCGCTCCAGCAGTCGTTTGAACGTCTCTGGCTCCTGGAAGACGCGAAGCCCCTGCGTGTTGGGGGAGCTTATGTTCAGCTCTGTGGCGTCGGCCAGGGGCTCCAAAGTGGCGTGGCAAGCCTGGAACTCCTCCAGGCTGAGCCCGGCTACGCTGACCAGGATGGGCTTGGAGCGCAGGCGGGCCTTGCGGCGCAGGAGTTCCAAGTTTTTTTGGGCGGCCTCCATCCCCTTGCTGGGGAAGCCCAGGGCGTTGATGAGCGACCCTTGGCCGGGCAGCCGCATGAGCCTTGGGCTTGGGTTGCCGGCCCGGGGTTGGGGCACCACGGTCCCACCGACCACGTAGCCGAAGCCCAGGGCCAGGAGCGCATCCAGGAACTCGCAGCTTTTGTCGTAGCCTGCCGCCAGCCCCACGGGCGAGGGAAACTCCAGGCCGGCCGTCCTGACGTGGAGGCGCGGGTCATGGTAGTCCAGAAGGGGTGAGGCCGCGCGCCATAGCCAGCTTCGCTTGAACAGCCACTCGGCGGCGGCCTGCGCCCTTTCGGGGGGTAGCAGGAAAAGGAGTGGACGGAGGAGAGTCTCATAGGCGCCCATGCGTGCATCATTCTTCCATGGGTTGTGAACGTTGTCCAGCGGTGCGTCCAAAAAGATAGAGCGTGGCACGTGCCACGCTCGTTCTGCTCTAGCAGGCTGCGGAAAAGGGAAGTCCAGAGGGGCGAAGCCCCTTTGGCAGGGGGCTGGGGGTGTCCCCCAGAGTCAATTTCCACCCCCTTCCGGGCTAGGAAGGGGGTCAGGGGGATGGTCGAAAGGGTGTTTCAGTAACCCGCTAGCTGCTGGCAATAATCTCGCCATCATTCCACTGAGGAGACCGCACCAGGTGCTGGCGGAACTCCTGGTACCATTTGTCCTGCTCAGGATCGTTGGCGTTGGCGACGTAGGACGCCTTGTCCCTGAACACCACTGCCATCATCATTGTCTGCGGGTCCTTATCCATCCGGTAAAGGTAGGTAGCCACAGCGCCTTTCACCTTGGCTTTGCGCTCTTTTTCCCACAGCTTTTGGCCATCTACAATCGCCTTTTCGTGCCCAGCCTTGACTCGTATTCTAGCAATTGTTCCGTACACGGTTCCTCCTCTCGCTGACAAGAAATCGTCAGTAAGTATAAGGCGTGGCACATGTGGCGTCTACCATCGGGGGGATGAAACACTCCTTGACACCTTCATACTCAGATGACAGGATATGAGTGTATTGGACAGGCTAACCTCAGAGGCTCAGGTAACAGACATTGCAGGAAAGCTCCCACATCTTCAAGACCATCCTCCTGTTAAGGGATGGATCCAACGCTCGTATTGCCCTCAACCGGCCCAGGGCGGGCAACCGGGTCAACCCATCCATGGCGGAGGAGTTGGCTCTGGCCGCAGGGATCATCAACCAGGACGACTCGATACGGGTGGTTACTCTGACTGGGAAGGGCCAGAGCTTTTCGTCTGGGTGGGAACGTATCCACTTTGGTTCCGTGGAAGAGCTGGCCCGGCACAGGGCGGCTGGGGCCATCGCCCGCATCCAAAAGCCGGTGGTGGCGGCAATCAACGGCGACGCCATTGGCCAGGGGCTGGAGCTAGCCTTGGCCGCCGACATTCGCATTGCAGCAGCCACGTCACACTTTGGCATGCCCCAGGTGCGCTTTGGTGTAATGCCGTGGGACGGCGGAACGCAGCGGCTTCCAAGGCTGGTGGGAAGAGCCAACGCCCTGGCCCTGCTGCTGACGGGAGCCGTGATAGATACCAGGGAAGCCCTTCGCATAGGCCTTGTCCACCAGGTGGTGGAACCTCAGGAGTTGGAGGCGGCGGTAGCTGCAACGGTGGAACAGATTGCCTCCGCCGCACCAGTGGCGGAGCGGTACGCCAAAGAGACGGTGATGAAAGGCATGGACATGACTTTGGAGCAAGGGTTGCATCTGGAGGCCGACCTGAATATCCTTTTGCACAGCACCGGCGACCGCGCCGAGGGGATTCGCTCCTTTTTGGAGCGTCGTCCGCCAAGGTTCCGGGGGGAATGACAGCAGTGATAGGCGGCTGCCGCTTTGCACAAGAACTCGATTGGAAGACAAGAAGTGTCACCCTGAGCACAGCGAAGGGTCTGGGGTGGGGCGTCAGCCAGATATGAAGCGACACCCCGCCCCAGATTCTTCACTCCGTTCAGAATGACATTTTGTGCAAGGCAGCTCGTGCTCAGCAGCGCAAGAGCAGCGGTAGAGGAACAGGATACGGAATGAAGGTTAGACTGGACTTACACACCCATATATGGGAGGCATCAGGGTTTCAAAAACCAAACCTGGACTGGGCTGCCAAGGTGGTGCAACAGGCCAAGGTCATGGGCATAGACGGCATTGCCATTACGGAGCACCACGGCATTGAGAACTCCCATGCGTACAAGCGCATCATAGAGGAAAACTTTCCCGGGCAGCTCCTGGTTTTCCCCGGGTTGGAGAAAGATGTCCATCCTGTCGGAAACCATTTCGCTGAGTACCAGGTGGGGGAGTTCCTGCTGCCCAACGGACGGGTGTTTCGCAACTACTGCCACCCTGGCTATCCCTCCCAGGAGGTAGTCATCGAAAACGTGCAGAGCATCGAGATAGACAACAAGCTGCACAACTGGCACATAGATAAGGGCAAGGTCATGGAGATTGCACAGAGGTACGGGTTGCTCCTTACACGAGTAAGTGATGCCCACCGCCTGGCGGACATAGGCACCAACTACGTGGAGGTGGAACTGGAAGAGTTCTACTCGCTGGGGACATTCCTTGATGGAAGGAGTCAGCCCCTGTGACGCAATTCCAGACGCTCATTTACGAGAAGCAAGGCTCCCTGGCTATGCTTACGCTGAACAGGCCCGAAGTCCTGAACGCCTACAACGTGGCAATGCGCGATGAGATGTACGAGGCGCTGGAGGCGATACGGGACGATCCCGAGGTGCGCGCCGCAATCTTGTGCGGTGCGGGAGAGCGTGCCTTCTGCGCCGGGGCAGACCTCACCGAGTTCGGCACGGCCCCTTCCCAGGCCATAGCCCGCCAGGTGCGGTGGGAGCGGGACGTATGGGGACTTTTTGTCAGCCTGGATATACCCCTGGTGGCAGCAGTCCACGGATTCGTGCTGGGTTCCGGCCTGGAGATGGCGTTGCTGTGTGATATCCGCATCGCCGCCGAGGATGCAATCTTCGGTCTGCCCGAAACCAGCCTGGGGATGCTGCCCGCCGCAGGCGGGACTCAGACGTTACCCCGGGTAATTGGCACAGGCC
>JAUSCR010000113.1 GCA_030651175.1 Dehalococcoidia bacterium | reverse complement strand
CCTGCTCAGCGCATCCTTGAAGCGCGCGTCCCTGGCCCAATCCTCTCCGACTGCCCAGCAGAAGCCCTGCCACTCCTCATCGCTGAAGACGCTGATGCTCACCCATACATCATCGCCCTTGCAAGGGAAGTTGCCTGAGGGGACGGCTATCGGGTCTCTGTTGCCCAGGGGCCCCTGGACTCTGCCGTTCATAGAGAAGTCCATGAAGGCCTGCGGGAAGTAGGTCATGAAGTTCTCCGACAGACATATGTCTATCACCTGCCCCTTACCTGTGCGGTCGCGGTAGTTGAGGGCAGAGGCGATGGCGAACACGGCGGCGATGCCCTCCGCCGGGTCTGCCACCACGGCACCCCAAAGGGTGGAGGGGTCCTGGTCACGGTATCCCCGCATGGAGGCATGGCCTGTGGGCGGGTCTACCGAAATGGCCATGGCCCGGTAGTCACGGTATGGCCCGGTATCGCCATAGGCCGACATTTTGCAGAATATAATGTCGGGCTTCTCCTTGCGGAGCATATCGTAGTTTATTCCCAGCTTGTCCATGGCGGTAGGAACGTAGTTCTCAATGAAGATGTCGCTTACCCTTACCAGTTGCTTTAATACCTCCATGCCCTCGGGCCTGGTTACATCCACAGTCATGCTCATCTTGTTGCGGTTGGAGCCATTGAAAGTGGCGTAGCGGTTCCAGGGCCGCTGGCCCGGGTCATCGTTGGGATACCCCGCTGCGCCTTTAGCTGGCCTGGCAAATTGTCCACGAGTGGTAGGGGCAAAGTGCTGGATGGACTCCACCCTTATTACCTCGGCACCGTAGTCCGCCATGAACATGCACGCATAGGGACCGGCGTAGACCACCGTCATGTCAAGGATTCGTACACCTTCCAGCGGCAACTTTCCCATGCCCTACCTCCTGTTGTGGCCAGAAAGGGTGATGAAAAACTCCTTCGACCATCTCCCTGGCCCCCTTCCTGGCGGCCTTGTCTCAGAAGTCCTTTACCTAACCCCCTTGATCCCCCTTCCCTCTTAGGGAAGGGGGAATTTTGAATCTGGGGGACACCCCCAGACCCCCGGCAGGAACTGACGTTCTCTGCACCCTCCTGACTTTTGAGACAACGCTCCTTCCTGGCCAGGAAGGGGGTGAAAAGTATATCTGGGGGGATACCCCCAGTCCCCCACCCCTTCGACTTCGCTCAGGGCAGGCTCCGGGGCTTCGCCTCTCTGGACTCTCTTTTTTCAGCAGCCTGCTAAATGACGCCAATCTCCCTTAGCTTGACCATGTCCTCCCTGGCGTATCCAAGCTCCGAGTAGACCTCCTGGTTGTGCTGTCCCAGAGTCGGCGCAGGGCGGCGCAACATCCACGGGGTCTCCTGCATAAGAAAGGGCCGTCCAGGGTACTTGAGCTTGCCCGTCATAGGGTGGTCTACCTCTACCATGAACTCGCGGTATTTCACCTGCGGGTCATCGAACACCTCGTCAATGGTGTACATGGGAGAGCAGATGTTATGGAACTTCTGCCCAATTGCGAAGATCTCCTGTTTCGTATGCTCCATGCACCAGCCAAGGAAAACGGCATCATACTCATCCTTAATATCTGGGTCTCCCTGGGCCTGGGGCGTATAGAACTTGGGATCCATAAGCTCGGGGGGATTCCCCAGCATCTCCGTCACTCTTTCCAGGCGGGGGCCGCCTGCCGAGAACATCACATACCCGTCGGCACACGGGAAGTAGCCCGAGGCGATGGCGCCCCCGGCGGTAGCGCCGCGCGGTGTTACTGTGCCGTTGTACTGGTAGCTGACCAGAGATGTGAGCCTCCGGTCTATGGTGCCGGCCTGGGTCTCCATGATGGAGACGTCTACGTGCTCTCCTGTATCGTGACGCCGCATCCCGTAGTAGGCCACCGCCGTTGCCATGGCAGCTACCGCCCCGGAGTGATATATAGAGGGCGTCCCGCTATACTTCACGGGTTCCCTCTCCGCCAGGCCGCTGACCTGCATGGGCCCGCCCATGCCGAAGGCCATAAGCTCCGTGAGCTTATAGTCCCGGTAAGGGCCTGTCTGGCCAAAGTTGCTGATGGATGTCATCACCAGCTTGGGGTTTACCTTCTCCATGTCCTCATAGGAGAGGCACAGGCGCTCCATTACTCCCGGCTTGAAGTTCTCCACCACCACATCAGCCCTCTTCACCATCTCCAGGAGTATCTCCTTACCCAGCACGCTCTTGAGGTTGAGTGTTATTCCCCTCTTGTTGGTGTTGAGGTAGAGGAAAAGACCGCTCTTTTCCAGGTGTGGCTCATCGTGGTAGAAGGGGCCCATGCTGCGTGCCCCGTCGCCCGTTCCAAGACGTTCTATCTTGATGACATCTGCGCCGTAGTCGGCCAGGAGCTTAGTGCATGCTGGCCCCGCGATGTATTGGGTCAGGTCTATTACCTTCATGTCAGACAGGGCTTGCTCTGTCATGGCGTGGTTTCCCTTCCGCGGCAAGGGCTGATTCTATCTCTGGGGCTGCTGCGCTCCTGGAATGTAGGAATACAACCCAAAGTTAAACCGCGCCACCAACTGTCCTCGCTGGTTATACAGCTCCGACATTGTGTTGTAGAAAGCCCCGTACCCTACCCTTGTCTGCCGGGGCCTCACGTTTACCAGCTTCAGCCCCTTGACGTTCAGCCTGTCGCCCACGCATGCTGGCTCGAAGAACTCTATCTCCAGGTCTGTCACAATACCTTGCCCAGTACGCGGCAGAGGCAGGGGTTTTCCTGCTGGCCGGAACGATCCCAGCCGGGCAGTCTGATCCTTGCTAACGTCCTTGGGAAAGCGTGTTGTGTCCCCGGGCCTCCAGAATCCTTTGTATGCCCAGGTCTGCCGGAGCCCGCTCCAGGGCGCTACAATGTTGCTATAGCCGGCCTGTTTGGCAACCGCTTTGTCCCAATAGATAGGGTTGCTTATCTCCCAGGGCTCGCAGTAGCGTATCACGGCTGTAACCTCTATGGCCTCATCGGCAACGTGGTCCGCATCTCCTCCAAAGTCCTGTCCAATGGCGGCTACGGCGTCTTCCCAGGTGTACTGTCGCTCTTGCGTCATGCTAATCTCCTCCTGGTTTAGTGGTTGTGCCGACCAATACCAACGTCCACGGGGCGTTTGGTGACACAGTATACCCCTTTGGTGGGGTAAGTGGGAGTAGGTAAGCTTGTCAGACATACGGGTTGACACGACCTGGAGCCACCTATATATTGCAGCAGTAAGTGACCCTTGCCACGGCAGGCGGAGAAAGCTAAAATGCGTTTGCTAAAGCTTGGCCCGGAGTTGGGCTGTGCCGAACGATGGGGAGGGGAAGACAATGGACTTCAGCACGACCAAGTACACAGATGAGCAAGAGGAGTTCCGAGTGGTAGTTCGGGACTGGTTGGAGGAGAACGCTCCGCTGGACCTGAGGATGCCAGAAGATGGGAGGCCTCTAAACGCCGACTCTCAAGAGTTGGTCAGAAAGTTCCGACGTAAGCTGGGAGCGAAGGGGTGGATTGCGCCTTCCTGGCCTCGACACATGGGTGGAGCCGGCCTTAGCCCTGGCATGGAGGTCATCTTACAGGAAGAGTTTCGTCGCATGAAGCTGCCTCCCATCGGCGATAACCGGCGACATGTCAATATGATGCTGGTGTGGGGCACCGATGAGCAGAAGCGCCGCTGGGTCATCCCCGCTCTGCGCGGCGAGCTCCTAACCTGGCAGAACTTCGGAGAGCCTGGGGCGGGCGCCGACATAGCAGGAATCAATACCCGCGCCGTGGTCCAAGGCGATGATTACCGGATCAACGGCACTAAGGCCATGATAACGGGGCGCTTGGATCCCGATTACCTGCTCACCCTCGCGGTGACCGACCCCGATAGGCCACGCCATTACAACCTGGGCGTATTCATGGTTGATGCTCACCTGCCTGGCGTCACCATTGGCAGCCCAACCCTTCTTGTAGGGAGCGAGCGCAACATTTACCTGGATAACGTCCTTGTTCCTGGGGACTGCCTCGTTGGTGGGCTGTTCCAGGGATGGGAGATCTGTCAGACCATCCTTCAGCAAGAGCGGGGTGAAGTGTCCTTCCGGATCACCGAGAGCGGGACCATTGACAGCATTCAGGAGTACCTCAGGGAAGAGAGAAACTTCCACTAACAAGTGTGGTGTCCCCGAATTGCGCAGCACATGTCATTCTGAGTCCCGACGTGTCGGGACGAAGAATCTGGGGTGCGGGAATACCTCCCCGCCAGATGCTTCACGGAGTTTAGCCTGAGCCGAAGCCCTTGAGCGAAGCGAAGGGGAAGCCAAAGTGTTCAGCATGACAGATTGTGTCGCCCATTATTCGACGAATTAGCGAGTCAGGACACAAGGTAGGTGTGGAGGAACACAGTTGGATTTCGAGTACCGTTACAGTGAAGAGCAGGAGCAGTTTCGCTCGGAAGTGAGCGCCTGGCTGGATGCCAACCTGCCAGAAGGGTTGGCCGGCGCCGCGGGAGCGGCGATGCTGGACTCCCCAGGATGGGAGCAGTGTCAGAATTTCCGGCGCAGGCTAGGGGAGAAGGGCTGGCTGGCGCTCAACATTGACCTGGCGCTGGTCTTTCTGGAGGAGTTGGGGAAGAGGAAATTAGGGTGGCTGCTGGACGACGGCTCCTCGGCCATCCAGACGGCCCTTCAGCGTTGGGGCACAGAGAATCAGAAGAAGAGCTACCTGCCGCTGATTGCCGACGGAGAGGCCAACGTGTGGCGCTTCCTTGCGGAGCCTGGGGTGCGGCTGGACGTTGGCAGCCTGGGCATCCGGGCGTCTCGGGAGGGTGACGAGATTATTCTGAACGGCCAGGATACATTTGCCGGCCAGGGCCTATGGCCTGACTATCTATGGACCATCGCCGTTATTAATCCGGATTTCCCACCACATAGGGCTACTTCCTCGTTCCTGGTCCCCAGCGGGCTAAATGGAATCAGCATCCAGTCGCCCAGAGCGCTGGTCCCCGGGCAGACCCACCGGGTCACTTTCGATCATGTGGTGGTGTATCCGGATGCCCTCTTGGGGGACGAAGGAAGCGGATGGTCTATCATGCAGACGGCATTGCAGTCGCCGCAGACAATCCAATATCCCATTGCGGAAGATGCGGAGGTGGGCGATCTTCTTCAGTATGCCAAGGATACTGTTCGGGATGGGGCCAGCCTGGGTAAGGACCTGGTCCTCCAACAGCTTCTGGTGGAGGCGCACATCAACAGCCGGATAACGCGCCTATTCAAGATGAGAAACGCGTGGCTGGCCTCTACGGGGCAGAAAATCACCTATGAGCTGGCCCAGACCGCCCTGTGGGAAAAGCAGATCTCCATGCGTCTTTCACGCATTGTGCGGGATGTAATGGGCATGTATGCCCTCCTGGACCCTCAGGATCCAAGGGCGGCTGTAAAGGGGAAGCTCGAGTTCCAGCAGCGCAGCAGCCTGGCAATCCAGAACCCATCCGCTGTGCCAGAGCCCTACGCCGTGGCCATAGCGGATGCCCTGGGCCTTGGCAAAGGGCAGCAAGGCGGGCAGAAAATCGCATCTCCTGGTGCACCCACTGGCGCATCGGGTTCTGGTGATGTATAATCCCGCCCGGATGCTTAGGAAGATGGCAGACTAGGCTCTGGTTGGTAGTGGTTTAACACAGGAAAGAGTTAGCTTAAGGAGGAAACCCATGGATTTGTCTTTGTCCCCAACTCAGGTTCAGCTCAAGGACTCGGCTACCGAGTTTCTGAAGGCAGAGCTTCCCAAGGAACGGGTGCTGCAGATTGACGATAGCCCCACGGGGTTTGACGCGGACATGTGGCGGAAGATGGTTGACTTGGGTTGGACAAGCATGGCTATCCCAGAAGCGTACGGGGGTGTAGGGCTCACCAATACCGATTTCGGCGTGGTTGCCGAGACGCTAGGCTACTTCGCCTCCAGCAGCCCTCTGCTGGATTCTGCCGTCTTGAGCGCCAACGCCATCCTTGAGGCAGGCAGCGAAGCGCAGAAGAAGGAGTACCTGACGGCAATCGCCAACGGGCAGCAGATATTTACCACTGCCATTACCGAACCGGAGTACGGTTGGGGTCCCAGCTTCATAAAGATGGGAGCCGCCCATCATGGCCGGAACTACGTCCTCAACGGCACTAAGCTTTTTATCCCCTGGGCCCACGTGGCCGACCAGATTGTAGTGGCCGCCCGCACCTCTGCGGGAGCGACGCCCGAAGAAGGCATCTCCCTTTTCGTGGTGGACAAGAACACCAAGGGCATTTCCACCCGACTGATGCAGGGGTTCATTGGAGACAAGGTCTGCGAGGTGAACTTCAACAACGTTGAGGTGCCTGCTGCCCACCTCCTTGGGCCTGCGGGACAGGCTTGGCCTGCTCTTGAGCGCGCCACGGACAAGGCAACCGCCGCCCTATCAGCCTACATGGCGGGAGGCTCTTGGAAGGCATACGAAATGTGCCGGGACTATAGCCAGGTCCGCATCGCCTTTGGAATGCCCATCGGGACATTCCAGTACGTTCAGGGAAATGTCATCATCGCCCTGACGGAATCGGATGCCTGCAAGTGGACGGCCTACGAGGCCCTCTGGATGCTGGACACCGACCGTAAGGAAGCCCAGATAGGCGTGTCCACCGCCAAGGCTGTAGCTAGCGATAGCTTCTGGAAGGCTTGCGATGCCTCACACGATGTCCACGGCGGCATCGGCATTGACATTACATTCGGCTTGACCCACTACACGAAGCGGGCGCGCACTTTCCAGCACTACCTGGGAGACGCCAGGTATCACAGGGCCAGGATGGCCCGGCTCATGGAACTGTAGAGAGCACGAATGCTAGCGGGAGTGAGGGGCCACGGATGTGGCCCCTCACTCTTTATGGCTTGGTTTACTTGTTCTGGCGGGGTAATCACCCTTCTTATTGTTTCCCCCATGAAAGTACGCGCCACTATCACCAGGATTCTCCAGGAAACCCCCTCGGTCAAGTCCTTTCTGCTGGACTTGGGGGATGCTGACTTCTCCTTCCTGCCGGGGCAGTGGGTGGACTTATACATAGACACCGGCGGGTCTGTGCAGGTTGGTGGGTTCTCCATCACCTCCTCTCCTCTTCAGCGGGGCAGCATCGAGATAGCTGTGAAAAAGATCCAGTCGGGTGTGCCATCGGTCTACCTGCACGAGCGGGCCAGGGAAGGGGACTCCTTCATGATCGAAGGCGGATTCGGGGACTTCTACTACCAGAGGGATATGGGCAGTAGTGTGGTGCTCATTGCTGGGGGGATTGGCATAACCCCTCTTATGAGCATCTTGAGGTACGTGGACGAGGCGCACCCCGATGTGGAGGCTACCCTTCTCTACAGCGCCAAGGCGCCATCGGAGCTGCTGTTCTGGGAGGCATTGAGGGATATGGCTGACCGCAATCCGCGTATACGGTGCGCCTTTACCGTGACCCAGCCTGGCGGTGAGCCCTGGGAAGGCCGTAGGGGGCGGATTGACAAAGCCATGCTGAAGGAGTTTATGCCTGGGAAAGAGGCGCTCTTCTATCTGTGCGGGCCGACTGCCATGCTGGACGATATCTCGGACGCACTGGTTGGCTTGGGGGTGACCACCTCACGCATCAGGACGGAGCGGTGGTGGTAAGGATGGCTACCAAACCCTTCTGGGCTTAAGCACACACCCCACCCCAACGCAAGGAAACGGAGCGCCTAATCTTTGGGGAGAGAGGCGGGGCCAAAACCGTTCTGGCCGTTGACGTGGGTAAGCACGTCCTGGGGAAAGGTGTTGGCCAGGAAGAATGTAAACCCCGCCCGCTGGGCGAAGAGTTGGTCCATCTGGCCGTCACCGACGTGCCAGTACTCGTCCGCCTG
>JAUSCR010000110.1 GCA_030651175.1 Dehalococcoidia bacterium | reverse complement strand
GGTCGAAAAGGCGCACCGCATCTTCCGGCCCTGCGCTGTGGTGGCCTGGGACCAGCCCCGTGCTATTGGCCACGTCCAACACGCGCTGGCAGGCCGCAATGTGGCGCGGGTTCTTGAACGAGTCGGGGGCAGGCGGCAGTCCCAAGGCAACGGCCAGGTCGCTGGGGCCGATGTAAAAGCCGTCTATCCCTGGCACCTTGGCGATCTTCTCCAGATTGTCCAGACCCTCCTGGGTCTCAATCATCACCAGGACGATGACTTCCTCGTTGGCGTGCTGGAAATAGTCGGCGCCACCGTACAAGCGGGCGCGGTTAGGCCCAACGCTTCGGAAGCCCATGGGGGGATAGCGGCAGGCTCCCGCTACCCTGGCCGCATCCTCGGCGTTATTGACCAGGGGAACGACGAGGCCATAGGCGCCAGCGTCCAGCACGTACTGAATCTGCAATGGGTCGTTCCAGGGGACCCTGACCATGGGCACCGTGTCGGTGGTGGAGATGGCCTGAAGGCAGGCGATGGCCTTGTCGGGCGTGATGCCCATGCCGTGCTGCATGTCGATCAATAGGCCGTCGTAGCCCGCGTTGGCCATGACCTCCGCAATGTACGGGTTGCCGGATGAGAGCCATCCTATCACCGCGGGTTTCCCCTGCCGCCAGAGGGCCTTGATCTTGTTTGGACGCATGATTCCTCCTTATGCTGTCAGCTTCGCCTCCCACAAAGGGGGGGTATGTCCAAAAGCCTATTCCCACCCGTTGACGGCCCCGCCATGACACTCTACGATAGCAGTGACGGGACGTGGCGCATTATATAAGGGCATAGCTCTTCTGTCTAGGGCGGGGCGTGGCGCAGCGGTAGCGCGCTTGGTTTGGGACCAAGAGGTCGCCGGTTCGATCCCGGCCGCCCCGACCACTCTTCTCTTCTGTTCCGCCGCCAGGGACACCATCATTTTGGCTGGTTTGTCACGATGAGGTGCTGGATACAGACCTCTCAGTGCAGACGGCCATACAACTCATAGTTTCAGGTGGGATTGTTACCCCTGCAATCATCAAGACCCGCAAGCTAGAGTTGACGGGTATACTGGACAGCACACTGCCTGAGAGGACGGAGAAGAACGCCAACTAGGGCTTGTCCACTCGCTCCTGGAACTCCGCCAGCTTACGCTCCAGGGCATGCTGGCGGAGCGCCATGGTCAAATCGCCGCGGGTCCGCTCAAGAACACCTCGCAACTGGTCGGTGGTGCGCCGCAAGCCACCGGTTACCGCCTCTGGAAAGTCCATCGTGACCAGCAGGCTGTATACGTCGTCCATTGTATTCATCCACTGCTCGCAAGGGGCCATGTCGTTGCGCCGCAGGGCGTCCAGGATTGTGCGCCGCAGCTCACTGGCAGCCTCCGCCAGGCCGTTGAGGTAGGGAGCCGTCTCCACGCCCAACTCGCCCGGGCCGGAAAGAGGAGTGCCCGACAGAAAGGCCAATATGGCCCATGCCTCGGCATACTCCTTCTGGGCGTCGGCCACGTAGCCCGAATGGTATAGGTCAAGGTGCTCGCTAACAGCAATCCGCACCTGGTCCAGGTGGGCTTTGGCCTGCCCTAGCAAAGAGCGGCTCTGGTCGTACTCCTGGCGGTGGGCAGCGCGGATGGCGCTGGCACACAGGTGGATGATCTGTCGCGTCAGTGGATATGCCTGCTCGCGGGCGGCGTGGGCCTCGGACAGGCGCACCTGGGCCTCCCGCGCAATGGCGTTCAGCGCCTGGCTATGGCGAGCCACGGGAGCCTCCCTGGCGGGCCGTGTGGCGGGCCTGGATCCGCTCTACCAGCAGGCGAGCCGCCTTCTCCGGGTCGCCGGCCAGACAGACGGCACCAATGACGCAGATGCCGTCAGCGCCAGCCTCCAGCACCGGGTCTACGTTATCCAGCGTAATGCCGCCGATGGCCACTATCGGGATGCCAGAGACCTGCTGCCGCACCTGGCGCAGCCCCTGAATACCCGCGGGACGGGTGTTCCCTTTCGAGTCTGTCAAGTACATCGCACCCACGGCTATGTAGTCCGCTTGCTGCTGCGCCGATGCCTCCGCTTCCTGGAGCAGCGCGTTGGAGGTGCCCAGGAACTGGGTTGGGTACAGCACCCGGCGGGCTTCAGCGACAGGTAGATCGTGCTGGCCCACGTGCAGGCCGTGGGCTCCGCAGGCCGCTGCCAGGTCGGCGTGGTCGTTGACAACGAAGGATGCGCCGTGCTCCTTGCACACCTCCATGAGCCTGCGGGCCACCGGAAGCTGGTCGCCCTTATCGCGGACCTTGTCCCGGAGTTGTATGGCGGTGGCACCGCCCCTGAGGGCAGCCCTGGCCACCTCCACAACATCGCGCCCGAGGGTAAGCTGCGGGTCAACTATGACGTAGAGGCCCGCTACGCGCCAGGCCGCTTCCCTCCGAGCGCCGGCTGCCAGGGCGTTCTCCACCTGGGACGCTAGCTCCTTGAGAGCATCTGGGGAGTCATGTTCGGAATTCGCGTACCTGCTCAGCGCGCCGGCCAGGGCAGTGGCCTCGGCCAGGGTAGGG
>JAUSCR010000107.1 GCA_030651175.1 Dehalococcoidia bacterium | reverse complement strand
ACTGGATAACCTGTACATCAAGAACGACGCCGTGAACCCATCCTACTCCTTCAAGGACAGGGTGGTGACAGTGGCCGCTACCAAGGCCCTAGAGTTTGGCTTCGACACACTGGCCTGCGCCTCCACCGGCAACCTGGCCTGCAGCGTCGCGGCCCACGCCGCCCGGGCCGGCATGAAGTCGTACGTATTCATTCCCGCGGACCTGGAGCAGGGCAAGGTCATAGGTGCGGCCATCTACAACCCTACCCTGGTGGCCGTGAACGGTTCCTATGACGAGGTGAACCGGCTGTGCTCGGAGGTGGCCGATAACTACCCCTGGGCCTTCGTGAACATCAACATCCGGCCCTACTACGCCGAAGGAAGCAAGACCATGGGCTACGAGGTGGCGGAGCAACTGGGCTGGCGTGCCCCGGACCACGCCGTGGTGCCAGCGGCCTCCGGCTCCATGTTCACCAAAATATGGAAGGGGCTGCACGAGTTCTCCTCTTTGGGCCTTATCGGGAAGGTGGGCACCAGGATGCACCTGACTCAGCCGGAAGGGTGCTCGCCAATAGTAGAGGCGTACAACGCCGGCACGCTGCACGTCCGGCCCGTGCGCCCTAACACCATCGCCAAGTCCCTAGCCATTGGCAACCCCGCCGACGGCTTCTTCGCCCTCAAGACCATCCAGGAGTCGGGAGGAAGCGCCGTTGCCATTCCGGAGGAGGAGATAGCCAAGGGGATGCAGCTCCTGGCGGAAACGGAGGGCATTTTCGCCGAGACAGCGGGCGGCGTAGTGGTATCCGGGCTAAAGCAACTGGTAAAGCAGGGCCGGATCAAGCCGCACGAGCTGACCGTGGCGTTCATCACGGGCAATGGCCTCAAGACACTGGAGGCCGTGAGCCACGTGGTCCATCCCGTGCGCACTCAGCCCAACCTGGCCGCCTTTGAGGAGGCGATGCGGGCAAAGACCTTGGCTTAGCAGATTGCTGGGAAGAGGAATTCAGAGGGGCGCAGCCCCTTTGACGGGGGCCTGGGGGTGTCCCCCAGATTCAATCTTCACCCCCTTCCTGGCCAGGAAGGGGGTAGGGGGATGGTCGAAGAAGTATCTTACTCTAACGTGTTTACTTGGATTGCACTCAGGGAGAGCAGTATGGCCACCAAACGAGTAAAGTTCACATTTCCTAAAGACATGATCACCGAGCCTGTCATATACCAACTGGGCAAGAGGTTCCAGGTGGTCACCAACATCCGTCGCGCAGACGTGCGGGAGGGCATGGGATGGGTGGTGCTGGAGCTGATTGGCGACGAGGCTGAAATCGAAAGGGGCTTGCAATGGGTAACCCGGTCGGGGGTCAGGGTTGACCCTGTCAGCGGCGACGTTGTGGAGGGCTGAACCGCCGCTGCATTTGCGTTACAATAGAAGTTCACAGGCCGCATAAAAAGGGCAGTCCAGGGGGGCATAGCCCCCTTGACGGGGGAAATGGGGGGTGTCCCCCCATATCATTTCTCTTTTCTACCCCCTTCCTCGAAGGAAGGGGGCCAGGGGGATGGTCGGGCGACAATTCAAACCACGCCAGGAGGATCCATCGTATGGGTGTAAACGTGCGAATACCAGGCCCGCTGCGAAAGGTGACCAACGGCGAGCCGCAGGTAAACATAGATGCCTCCAACGTCCAAGAGACCATTGACCTGCTGGAATCCAGGTTCCCAGGCATCAAAGAGCGCCTGTGCGATGAGTCCGGCGACCTCCGCTACTTTGTAAACGTATACCTCAATGGAGAGGACGTCCGTTTCCTCCAGGGGTTGCAGACAGCCACCAAGGCTGGGGATGAGCTAAGCATTGTGCCCGCCGTGGCGGGGGGATAGTCTCGCATTCGCTCCTGCGGCCTACGCCACGGCCTTTCGCCACGATTGCGTTGATGGGGCTTCTCCAGTTAGTGTCCTGCATGGGGAGTTTTCAGTTTGGAAGAATGAACATAATTCACAGTTCCTCGTTGCTCCAGACTAGAAGCTTGTAACTAGCCCAACGAGCATCATTCCTCACTCCACACCCATAGCCCACCTGACATCTTGCCAGGGTCAACGTTTCTATTGACAGCCAATAGCATCCTGATCATGGGGGTAATTCATATGCTCGGATTCTGGAAAGGTTTCCTGGGAGTCATACTTGTGGGTTCGGCACTTTTGGTATCTGTAGCATGCGAAGGTGCAACCCAAGCACAGCTCGAGGGCATCCTCCAAAACGTGGATAGCATCTCGGGTGAGGTGACCGTAACGCTCAAAGACGGTGGAACTGTTACGTTCAACCTGAAGGATGTCAACGTTGAGACGCTTCGTCAGGCGGCCGGTAGTGCTTCCCTGGAGCCGGGTACTCAGGTAACTCTTGAAACTGACAAGGATAAAAAGGTCAAGACGGTCAAAGCCCGCCACGCCGAGGTTGAAGGAATCATCAGGAGCTTGGACAAGGAAAAGAAAACTCTGACCGTCAGCTCTGGAGAAGATGGCGACACTACGCTGGAACTGACAGAAACAACCAAGATCGAAATCGATGACAACAAGGCGGCAACCTTCGATTCCCTGCGCGAAGGTCAAGAGGTAGAGGTGAAGTACGATGTGGAGACCAAGAAAGCCCTGAAAATCGAGGTGGATGAGGAGGAAGACGAAACTGAGCTCGAAGGGGATATCACCGCGGTCAACCAAGACGCCAAAACCGTGACCATCCGAGCCAAGAATGGGACAGTAACGGTTTACAGAGTTACAGCCTCAACTAAGCTTGAACTTGACGGCGTGGCGACTTTTGAAGGTCTAAAGGCAGGCATGAAGGTAGAAGCCAAGGTCAATGGTGCCTCCAACGAGCTGATAAAGCTCGAACTTAAAGATTAAAGCCCTATAGGCCTGCCACGTCCCATTGGTGTTGCTGACAAACGTCGCAGTGGGGCCGAAGTCCCTACAGTGGTCAAACCTACCCCTCCCTCTCCCGTGACGCCAGCCACCTCTCTCGTTGCTCTTGGCGGGCCTCCTCGTCAGCGGGCCGGTACGACTCCAGGAACCGGCTAGCAAATGTCTCGAACGTCCCTGCCACCACTGCGGCGCGCATCCGCTCCATCAGCCGCACCACAAAACGCAGGTTGTGGATGGTGGCCAGTCGCAATCCCAGCAGCTCCCTGGAGCGGAACAGGTGGTGGATGTAGCCCGCCGTGAAATGCCGGCAGGCGTAGCAGTCGCACCCGTCCTCCACTGGCCCACGTGCTCCACGGAAGTTGGCAGCATCTATGTTCACCCGTCCCGCGTGGGTGAAGAGCGCCCCGTTGCGCGCCACGCGAGTGGGCAGAGCGCAGTCGAACATGTCCACTCCTACCGCCACGCAGCGCACCAGGTCCTCCGGCGATCCCACGCCCATAAGGTAGCGGATCTTGTCCTTGGGAAGCATCGCCGCCGTGTGCGCCGCTAAGTCGTACATTGTCTCCTTGGGTTCGCCCACGGCCAGGCCGCCAATGGCGTACCCCGGCATGTCCAGGCTGGTGATGAAGGCCGCAGACTCCTCTCTCAGATCGGGAAAGACGCCGCCCTGCACAATGCCAAAAAGCGCCTGATCTTTACGGGTGTGGGGGTAAAGCGACCGCTCCAGCCACGCGTGGGTGCGCTCCATTGCCTGCCTGGCGGCAGCCTTGTCCTGGGTGTAGGCCAGGCAGTGGTCCAGCGGCATGATGATGTCGGCCCCCAGGGCCTCCTGGTAGCGCACCACCTCTTCTGGCGTGAACAGATGGCGGCTGCCGTCAATATGCGACTGGAACTCTACGCCCTGGCTGCTGATGCGCACGTTCCTACCCAGGCTGTACGCCTGGAAGCCACCGCTATCTGTCAGAAGGGGGCCGTCCCACCCCATGAATGCGCCCAACCCCCCCATCTCGCGCACCAGCTCCACGCCGGGCCGCAGATAAAGGTGATACGTGTTGCCCAGGACGATGGTGGCTCCCAGGTCGCGTAGCTCCTGGGGAGTCACTGTCTTTACGGAGCCTTGTGTAGCCACGGGGATAAAAGCAGGAGTAGGCACGGCGCCATGCGGCGTCGTGAGCACGCCCGCGCGGGCTGCGCCATCGGCGCCTTGCAGATGGAAGGTGGTGGACATGGTAAAGCTGGAAGCTACTCCCATATCTGGTGATTTCATCGGTGGCTCCAAACCATTACCTCAGTTGTTCCCAACTCAACTATTGACATTCTTGAGACGCCCTATTATAGTGCCCACTGAGTAAAGGGGGGCAAGGTTTTTGCCCCTGATGCCAGCAATGGCGAGGTGGTGAGTCAAGGCAGACGTGAAGGGATGTTGCCCAGGGTGAGCAAAGGAGGAGCCCATGGATTTTGCGATGCACTACACGGAGGAGCAAGAGAAGTTCCGGCAAGAGGTGCTGGCCTGGATAAAGAAGAACGTGCCGGAGAAAATGAAGTCGCCCACAGACCAGGATGACAGAACACCTGAGTACTTCGCGTTCTGGCGGGAGAGGCACAAGGAGCTGGGGGCCAAGGGATGGCTTCACCCGACTTTCCCAAAGCAGTACGGCGGAGGAGGCCTTAGCGCTGAGCATGAGTCCATCCTACAGGAGGAGTTCATTAAGAACCGGATCCCTGGCCAGTTCACCAACGGCCTTATTCACGCCGCCGTGCTGGTATGGGGCACCGAAGAGCAAAAACAGAAGTTCCTGAAACCCATGTTGACTGGGCATATCAGCGCCTGGCAGAAGTACTCTGAGCCCCAGTCGGGTACAGACCTGGCTAACTGCGAGACCACGGCCGTGAGAGACGGCGATGAGTGGATCCTGAACGGCTCCAACCAGTTTGTTACGGGAGTTCAAAGACCCAACATGCTGTACGGCCCGGCCAAGACCGACCCCGATGCGCCACGCCACAGGAACCTGGGTTTCTTCCTCATCCCATTCCCGCACCCAGGGGTCGAGATCGCTGATCAGAAAATGGTCAACAACGGCGCTCAACACTTCATCTATCTGCGCGACGCTCGCGTGCCTGCGGACCACCTTCTGGGGGGCGAGACCCAGGGATGGCAGGTGGTCAACACCGTCCTGGAGGCGGAGCACGGAGGCCGCGGACAGGCTTTCCCCAGGGAGGACGCCATTGACGCCATGGTGACGTGGCTGCAAGAACACAAGAAGGCCGGCCGGGCACTGGGAGACGACCCTGTAGTCCTGCAAGAAGCCCTTGAAGCCTACTGCGAGGCCCATGCTCTGGAGCTCATGAACAAGCGCACCTACGCGTTTCACATGGGTGGGATTGAGATGACCTGGGAAGGTTCCAACACCGGCCTCTACACAAGAGACTCTGTCCTGCGCAACGTGGGAAGGATACGGCACGTATATGGCCCCTACGCCCTCTTGGGCTCTCACGACTCGAGTGTCCCACACGGCGGAGTCCAGGACGCTCGCCAGCGCTCCGACTTTATTAGGATGCACGGCGCTGGCTCCCGCAACATCGCCAAGGTGATTGTTGCCCGGCGCATTGGCATCAGCCGCACCAGGGAGCGCGCTGCCGCCACGGCCAGGGTCTAGTTTCACACCTCAAGCGCTACGCAAAAACAGGGCCTCCCAATGGGAGGCCCTGTTTCGTCTCATGGCAGGCTCGCTAGGGAATTGTCATTGCGAGCCCCGATGAGTTTGCGAATCGGGGCGTGGCAATCTGGTTGTGGGGTCTACCCCTCCTCCAGGTTGCAAGGAGTCCCGACAAGTCGTGACTCCTTGCAATGACCATTCATACCCGTATTTCGGGGACACCACGCTAGCTCATAAAGCCGCACCACCGTGGGGACACAGCGCAGCGAATCTCCCGTAGGCTTCTGCCAAATACCCCCTACCCCTTCACACGGGGCGCTAGGGCGCTCGTCATCAAGGCCTCGGCCTTTTCTTGCGTAGGAGCCAGGGCGACAAAGAAGGTGTTGCCCACAGTAGCCACCATGAGCTGCGCGCCCTCTATCTCCTTGACCAACACTTGCTGGCCTTGGATAGTTGGCCCCTTCTCCAACCCTGCCCGATCAGCAAACGAGCCAAGAAAGAACGACAAGACGAACCCAGGATACGTGGATTGCGCCACGAAGATGGCGCCAAGGCCAGCCTGCTTGAAATAGTCAGGCCCAACCACATTGGGCAACGCCAGAGGCGTGTCGGCGTAGGCGATAAAGGCGATGTCGCTAACGTTGGCGGCGCCAAAGGCCTGGCCGATACCGGACAGGTTCAAGCCAGCTTTGCTGGCCAGGGAGTTCATCAGGGCATCGTTGACGTGGACGAATCCCACCGCCACCGGCTTCCCTGGCGGCGCTTCAGGCATCAGGTGCAGCAGGTCCCAAGCGGCCGGGTAGGCATCCTTGAATGGCGAGCGCTGGTTGGCCCTGAGAAAGCCCTCCATAGCCTTGGCCCAGTCGGTTGTGCCTTGCGCAACGCTCAGCAGGATGCCCGAACGAATAGCGGCAACGTCGGCTTTTTCCGCCGCCAACTTTTGCACGACTTCGGCAGTAGCCTCGTCGCGGAACTTGAAGTCCCCAGCAAAGGAGTCCAGAGATTGGCCTGTCCAGAGGGCCAACCGCATCACCTCCAGGCTATCCCTATCGTGAATTATAACGGACCCGCTTTTACGAGATGACGTTGAAACATCTCCAAACCGCTCAGTGGGTATGGTTACTGGTGTTCCCTGGCTCACGTACAGATAAGCGGAGATCTCCCCGGCGGGCACCTGAGCCTCCGCAAAGCCCGGCGGCAGCGCGGGGTTCGTCCGCGCCGGCCCTGACGAGCACCCCGTCCATATCAATGAGGCCACCGCCAGCAAAACGATAATCCCGACTGTTTTTGCAACGGTACGTTTGGTCATTAAAGACTCCTATTTGGAAGCACGCTTGCCCGCCGCGCCAACCCTATGGTCCTCTTCGGCGGCAAGCACCTTCCGTAGCTCCACTATCTCGTCTCGCAGCAACGCCGCCTTCTCGAACTCCAGTGCTTTCGCAGACTGGCGCATCTGCGACTCCAACTCCTTGACCACCCGCAGAAGGTCGTCCTTGGGCAGGTCGCGATAGGTAGTATAGACCGCCCTGGTCTCCGCCACCGCCTTCACCCTGTCTGTGATATCCCGGATGGCCTTGCGTATCCCCTCCGGGGTTATGCCGTGCTCAATATTGAACGCCTCTTGAATCAGCCGGCGGCGCTCCGTCTCCTGGATGGCGGCGCGCATGGAGTCGGTGATCTTGTCGGCGTACATTATGACGTGGCCGTCCACGTGCCGGGCAGCGCGGCCCATGGTCTGGATGAGGGAGGAGTGGGAACGAAGGTATCCCTCCTTGTCGGCGTCCAGAATGGCCACCAGGCCAACCTCCGGCAAGTCCAGACCCTCCCGCAGTAGGTTTATGCCTACCACCACGTCGTATACGCCCAGGCGAAGGTCGCGTAGCCGCTCGCTGCGCTCCAGCGTGTCTATCTCCGAGTGCAGGTACTGGGTCTTGATGTTCATCTCCCGCAGGTAGTCCGTAAGCTCCTCAGCCATGCGCTTGGTGAGTGTTGTGACGAGGCAACGTTGCCCCTTTTCGGCGCGGAGGCGTATCTGCTCCAGCAGGTCGTCTATCTGGCCTTTGGTAGGCTTCACCTCAATGGTGGGGTCCACAAGCCCTGTTGGACGGATAACCTGCTCCACCACCTGTTCCGCATGGCGTAGCTCGTATGGCGCTGGAGTAGCTGAAACGTATACAGTCTGATTGACCCCGGCCGCGAACTCCTGGAAGCTCAGAGGGCGGTTGTCTAGGGCAGAGGGCAGACGAAAGCCGTACTCCACCAGGGTCTTCTTCCGCGCTATGTCACCGTGGTACATGCCGTTCAGCTGAGGCACTGTCATGTGCGACTCGTCCAGGAACAGCAGGAAGTCATCCGGAAAATAGTCCATGAGGGTCGAGGGTGTGCTGCCCGGGGCACGTCGCGCCAGATGTCGCGAGTAGTTCTCCACACCTGAGCAGTATCCCGCCTCCTGGAGCATCTCCAGGTCGTACCGCGTGCGCGACTCCAATCGCTGGGCTTCCAGTAGCTTGCCCTGCCCGCGGAACTCCTCCAGCCGTTGCTCCAGCTCAGCTCGAATGTCCCCCAGCGCAAGGCCCAGC
The DNA here is from genome assembly GCA_030651175.1 of Dehalococcoidia bacterium. Lineage (GTDB taxonomy): Bacteria > Chloroflexota > Dehalococcoidia > Lucifugimonadales > SHYF01 > SHYF01. The sequence continues at coordinate 6,854 of JAUSCR010000107.1, read as the reverse complement.
TTCTCCGCCGACGTCACGAAATGCTTGGCGGGATATATCTCGATGGACTCCCGCTCGGCTAGCACCTCGCCTGTCAGCGGGTCCACCTCCACGATGCGCTCCACTTCGTCGCCCCAGAACTGCAATCGGACCGCCATCTCCTGGTAAGCGGGAAGAATCTCCAGGGTATCGCCCCGGATACGGAACTTGCCCCGAGACAGGTCCATGTCGTTCCGCTCGTACTGCATGTCAATAAGCTGTCGAAGGAGCTTGTGCCTGTTCCTCTTCTCGCCCTTCGATATGTACGCCACAAAGCTCTGGTACTCCTCCGGCGAGCCCAGGCCGTAGATGCAGGAGACCGAGGCCACTATGAGAACGTCCCGGCGGGTCAGCAGGGCGCGTGTGGCGGCGTGCCGCAGCTTGTCAATCTCGTCGTTGACGTCTGAGTCCTTCTCAATGTAGGTGTCGGTCTGCGGGACGTAGGCTTCAGGCTGATAGTAGTCGTAGTAGCTGACGAAATACTCCACGGCGTTGTGTGGAAAGAACTCCCTGAACTCCGTGGCCAGTTGCGCCGCCAGTGTCTTGTTGTGGGCGATGACCAGTGTGGGACGCTGCACCTGCTCCACCACCTTGGCCATTGTGAACGTCTTGCCGGAGCCGGTAACGCCCAGCAGCACCTGGTGCTTCAGGCCCGCACGGACTCCCTCGGCCAGCTTCTCTATGGCCTGCGGCTGGTCTCCCGTAGGCTGATAGTCAGAAACGACCTGAAATACGCCTTCTTTGAGGGTGGTGTTCATATGCGGCCAGGTACCTGTAGCTATCCCAAAAAACCCTCTCCCTTGATGGGAGAGGGCGAGGGTGAGGGTGAAACACCCCTCATCCTAACCTTCTCCCGCAAGGGGAGAAGGGACTTTTGTTCGAATGCCCGTGTACTCAGGCCATTTTGGGATAGGTTCATGTATATGCATCCTCCCCATTGTACGGGAATGCAACCCGTGTTAGAAGGGGCCGTACTTACCATGATAACGGGCGACACCCTGCCAATGTCAGCCATCGTTGATAGTTTGTCATTCTGAGCGTAGCGAAGAATCTTGCTTGCCTTCAACCGCCCGGGCAATGGGATTGCCTCGAAAAGGCCTTGACACATGTTAAGATCAGGTGTAAAATATAGGTGATCAAGGATGTTAGCAATGAGATCAACATAGGAGGGCAATTATGAGTGATTAGCCAGCCACACATGTCTGGGTAGCAACGAGGCCTACACAAAAAATCAGAAAGGGGAAAACAGTGAAGATTAATGCTCTGGCAATGGTTCAAGAAGGCGAGACCTTCTATGTGACGGTAATGAAGGCAGGCGACATTAAAAAGCTTGCCCAACCAGATCTATACCGAACGGAAAACGGAGTCGAGCGGGGCTATCAGCGTCCCCCCGAACGGCCCAGGGCAATCAAGGTGATGCGCTACTTAAAAACGCGACGCCCCTTGATGCCGCTGTCGATGCTGTTGGCCTACCGCGGTAAACTGGAAACGAGCCCTCCTCGCGATGGGATAGTTACATTGACAATACCCGAAGGCGTCCGCATGTACACCGTAGACGGCCAGCATAGGGAAGCTGGATTCATTGTGGCCATTGATGAGGAAGGTATTGCCAGATTGGCTGACTATCCGCTCCCTGTGGTCATCTGGGACGCATCGGAGGAGATTGAAGAGGCTCAACAATTCCGTTTGATCAACGAGACAATGAAGAAAGTGCGGACGGACCTGGCAAGCCGGATTCTCGCGATGCTGGTGACCACACGAGAAGGGCGAAAGGAAGTTAGAGAAGCAGGACGCGAGGCGGAGTCCAACGCGGTTCTGGTCATGAAGGCGCTGAGCACGGACAGTTCCTCGCTTTGGCTTTCACGCATCCAAGCGCCACATGAGCGCAAGAACCGGGATCACATAATCCGTGAGACTTCCTTTGAATCTACGCTGAAGCCGCTTCTGACAACCAGGCCATATTCAACCTGGGAGCCCAACAGGCTGGCAAAAGTCATCAACACCTTCTGGAAAGCTTGGGAAGGTCTTGTTCCCGAGTGCTTTGCCGAGCCAAGTGAGTTTGTGCTGCAAAAGACGCCAGGAGCCTATTCCCTGCACGAGTTGCTCGTTTTCGTCTTGGAAGTCTTGAGAGAGCAGGGAATCACGTCCCCCACGGTAGACGACTTCGTAGCGATTTTGAGAGACCTCGGAAACTACGCAACTGCCGAATATTGGCGGGCGGAGAACTCTGAAGGCGCGGCTGTTTTCGGCTCGATGAAGGGATTCGGTATCCTGTACGACCTTATGGAAGGTGAATTGAAAGAAGCAGGGCACGGTCAATAGACTCCGTGTTCATCGGGACAGGGACTACCCCTGCCTCTACTTTTTCCACAGATCGCAGGAGTTGGAGGAGGCCCGGTTCTATCGGGCCTCATTCTGCATGGCAGTGAGAACACGTTTACCTACAGGCGCTGCGCACACGCACAAAGAGCGCGCTAAGCGCGACCTGTAGGGGCACGGCATGCCGTGCCCCTACAGGTTCTTCCAGGCACTCGTGGGACGGTGGCTCGCAAAAGACCTGAAAGCCTTCCGAAACTGCTTGTAGTACACTGTACCTGTGGAAGCTATAATACGGCTAGCATACAACCCGGCTAATCCCGTTTCAGAGATCCCATGACACCCAAAAGGGTTCGCAAGAGCAGCCTGGACAAGATGCTGTTCGGCGTGGCCGGCGGCCTGGCCGAATACTTCAACATTGATCCCGTGCTTGTGCGCCTGGCCTTTGTGCTAAGCATCTTCGCCGGTGGCGTGGGCATCATAGCGTACATAGTCCTGGCCATCATAATGCCGCAAGGAGAAAGCACCGCCGCGCATCCGGCTGACGTTGTGAAAGAGAACTTGCATACCATTGGCCAAGAGGCTGCCGAGGCTGCCCACCGGGTGGAGGATGCGGTGCGGGGCACGCCTCCCAAGGGCGAAGGCATGGGGACTCCGGAGACACCCACGGAACAACCCGACCAGACAGAGCAAACCCGCAGGCGCACCGGCCTGGGAATCATATTGGTCGCCCTGGGGGTGGTATTCCTTCTGGCCAACCTGGGCGCGCTCCGGTGGTTCCGCTGGGGTGCCTTCTGGCCCGTGGTGCTCATCCTTGCGGGCCTGGCAATTATCATCGGTCGCTTTAGGAGAATGTAATGTCACGTAGATCCCGTAAAGCAGACTCTCCATCGCCTCGCCGTGGCAAGGGCGGAGGCGGGAAAAACCTTCCGCTGGCCGGCATCGTTCTGCTCATCGCCGGCGTCATCCTTCTGCTACAGACCACGGGCGTCCTGCCGTGGGACATGTGGCTCGGGCTGTGGCGCTTTTGGCCCCTGCTTGTCATTGCCCTGGGCGTACACATCCTGTTTGGCCGCAAGATAGGATGGTGGGCCACTGTCCTGGTCATAGTTGCGATTCTGGTTGCCATAGGAGGCGCGCTGTTGCTGGGCGCTGGAAATGAGAAGCCGGTATCCTCCGTGACGGAGCCGCTGAACGGCCTTGAGTCCGCGGACGTGAGCATCAAGTTCGGCGCCGGGGATCTCACACTAACGTCCTTGCCCGCCGGCTCACCCAACCTGGTGGAAGGGCAGTTCGGGACAGAAGGGCAGGGAGCAAGGGTGCAACTCATCCGCTCCCAGAACAAGGGCACGCTAACCATCTCCCCAAACCGGCAGCCCTGGATACGCTGGTTCTCCAAGGCATCCTGGGACTTAGCCCTATCTCAAACTCCGAAGCTGACGATGGACTTGGCTGCGGGCGCTGCGGACGTGAAGCTGGACCTCCGGGAGCTGAAACTCTCAGAACTGAACGTAAATGTGGGAGCCACAGACGTGGAGATTGTCATGCCTGCCAGCGCAGGAGACGTGATGGCGAACATCAACGCCGGGGCGGCGAACATAATCGTAACCATCCCACCGGGAGTATCGGCGAAGATTAAGAAGCACACCGGCGTATCCTCTTTCGCCATAGATGCTGGACGCTTCCCGCTTTCCGGCGACGTATATGTTTCTCCTGACTTTGATACCGCCAAGAATCGCGTGACCATTGATCTGGAGGTAGGCGCGGCCAACGTCACCATAAAGTAGGGCGCTTATCCCTCGGAGTCGCGTAAGCTGAACGAGGGGAGTCCAGAGGGGCGAAGCCCTTCTGGCGGGGGTCTGGGGGTATCCCCCAGCTTCCTTTTCTTCCCCCTCTCCCGCTGTGGCGGGAGAGGGGGCCAGGGGGTGAGGGTTTCAATGCTGCCTAGCCGGCTGGCGTGGCCACCCAGACCATCTCCGTGCTGGACTCGCTCAGCGGCTCCCTATCAAACGAGCCGTACACATCCACCACATCGTAGCCGCAGGCCGCCAGCAGGTGCTGGGCCTCAAACCGGTAGAGGTAGCGCAACTGGTGGTCTCGATGGGTCTCTCCCACCATGGCGCCGCGCTCATCCACCTCCTGGACTGACGTGTGCACCGCCGCCACCTGGTTGAATGTGTCGTACTGGCTGTGAAGGCTGACGAGCAGCCGGTGGCCGTACATGGGTGCGGCAACCTCGTAGTCGGCCATGGGGGTGGATGGGTCCCTGGTAAGCAGATCCAAGCCTGGGACGAATAGGCTGAATATGAGCCTGCCACCGGGCGACAGATGTGCCCTGATTGCTTCCAGGGCCTGGTGCTGCTCGGCCACCGAGAGCAGGAGCTGAAAAGACCTGAATGGAATTATCACCAGGGGGAACCGCTGCGCCAGGGAGAAGCTCCGCATGTCTCCGCGAGCAAACCTCAGCACGTCTGCGCCCAGACTGAGCCTCCGAGCCTTGGCCCGGGCCAGCTTAAGCATGGCGGCGGAGCTATCCAGTCCCACCACTGCTACGCCCGCCTGGGCTACGGGTATGGCTATGCGCCCCGTGCCACACGCCAACTCCAAGACCGGCCCGCCGGAGGCCATCGCCTCCTCCACCCAGAAAGGTATGTCTTCAGTGATAGTGTGGACCTGGTCGTATATGTCCGCCCAGGTGTCGCCGTAGGAGCTCACAGGCCCATCACTCCTTGGCCAGCTGCTGCAAGGCGTGGCGGACCTGCTCCTCCAGGGAGAGCCCAGCCTCGTCGCCCAAGGCCGCTATCGCCTTCCGCACCTCTGGGGTGGAGTAGCCCAGCGCCTGCAACGCTGCGGCAACGTCTCCATGGGATTCCCCCGCTCCCGCAGGAGCGGCGGCTTCCCACTCCTTCTGCAGCTTGGCCTGCAAGTCCACAACTACCCTGGCCGCCGTCCGCTTGCCGATGCCGCGTACCGACGATAGAGCATCGGTGTTGCCGGAGGCAATGGCTATGGCAGCCTCGTCCGGGGCAAAGGCAGACAGGATGCCCATGGCAAGCCGCGGGCCAACGCCGCTGACCCCCAGCAACAGGTCAAACAGTCGTTTGCCCTGGGTTGTGGGGAACCCGAACAGCATCGGGACCTCATCACGAAGGAGAAAGACAGTGTACAACGTGACCTGCTGGCCCACGGCCCCCAGGCTCTCCGTCACCGGGCCAGGCACGTACACCTGCAGGCCGATGCCGCCCACCCGGACGACCACGTGGTCAGCGCCTATGGACTCAAGGGTTCCGTGGACGGATGTGATCATATGGGTTCTCAGACTCCAATAGGGCTGCTATTCTCAGTGCCTGGCAATGGCACAACGCCACCGCCAGGGCATCCGCTGCATCCTCAGGCTCGGGGATGGCATCCAGTCGCAGGTGTAGCATCAGAGCCTGCTGAACCTGCTCCTTGGAGGCGCCGCCATAGCCTGTCACGGCGTGTTTCACCTGGGTGGGTGTATACCTGACAGCCTTTATGCCACGGGCGGCGGCAGCCATCAGTGCCACGCCCTGGGCCTGGCCCACGGCCATGGCTGTCTTGACATTCTTGGCCACAAAAGGCTCCTCCACGGCTATCTCGCTGGGCGCATGAAGGTTGGCAAGCTCCACCAGCTCCAGGTACATACGGTGCAAACGCTCTCCCAGGGGAAGGCGGGAGCTGGCTGTGATGACGCCCCAGGCCATCACCTTGGCATCATCCCAATCGCTGGCCTCTATCAGGCCGTAGCCCATCTGGATTGTGCCGGGGTCTATGCCTAGAATACGGGAGACGGCCTTTTCACCCATCTACTGGTCTGCTTTGGTCGAAGGGAACGAGCGGTGGCTAGACCCCGCCCATGTGGTTTGACAAGCTCACCATGATTAGCCTAGCTCGCCTTTTGGTACTCTTCCAGCGCCTCGTCAGGAAAATCGGCGTTGGTGAAGACGCGCTGAACGTCGTCCAGCTCTTCCAGCTTGTCCATGAGGTGCATGGTCTGGGTTGCGCGCTTGACGTCCAGGGACAATGTGGTCTTGGGCACCATTGAAAGCTCGGCCCTGGTTATGGCAGCGCCAGCCTTCTCTATAGCCTTACGCACCTGCTCAAACGTCCCTGTAGAGGTCCGAATTTCCAGGGTTCTGCCTTCTATATCGAAGTCGTCGGCACCGGCGTCAATGGCCGTGAGGGCTAGCTCCTCAGCCTGCTTTGGAGTGGCATCCACCACAACAATCCCCTTGGACTCGAAGATCCAGGCAACCGACCCGGGCCCGCCCAGGTTGCCACCGCCACGAGTAAAGGCGTTCCGTAGCTCCGCTACGGTGCGGGTGGGATTGTCCGTGAAAGCCTCCAGGAAAATGGCCGCTCCGCCTGGCCCGTACCCTTCGTACTGCACCTCTGCCATAGCTGCGTGGGCACCATCGCCTGAGCCAGAGCCACGTTTGGTAGCTCGCTCCACGTTGTCCGTGGGCATATTCTGGTCCCTGGCCTTCTGAATGGCCAGG
>JAUSCR010000100.1 GCA_030651175.1 Dehalococcoidia bacterium | reverse complement strand
ATCTCCGCAGTAAGCTGGTCCGGAGCGGTGGTCAGGTATGCCAGGCGAGGGCAAGAAGGCATAATCCTCAGGCCATCCTCAGCCGGCCCGGGCCTATGAGGGCGGCTACCTGCTCCTCCAGCTCATGGCAAAACTGGGTGGTCACCAGGGGCATCTCCAGGCGGGTTGTTTGGCCGTTGCTTAGGATCTCCACCTGGACGGCATCCTGGCCCGGAAACTCCAGCAAAAGCTGTATGGCCGAGCGGAGCATGTAGGTATCCTCCTCCGGGTTACCGGTGTCTGCCAGCTTGATAACCACGGTCCGCCGCAACGGAGCATCCTGGCCATTGCCGTTCCTCTTTTTCTGCCGCGCTCCATTGACTGCGTTGCCGCCGTTGGAATGTGGCGCCCCGCTCACTGGAGAAGGCGAGAGTGGCCGCTGTTGGACTTGCTGGTCCTGCCTGGGAGACAACCCCCCACTAGGAACGGTGGCTGAAGATGGAACCGGCTGCGAAACATGGTCCGGGGCAACCTTTGGCTCTTTAGGCTCCTCGGTGGGGATGGTGTAGACCTTGGCCTCATCAACCTGGACAGATAGCTGGTCGTTTCGGCTGACCACCTTCCCTACCACTCGTAGAATCGCACCTTCCTGCCATATTTCCGGGGCACGCTCATATACGGCGCGCCACGCCACCACCTCCACACTCCCGCCCAGGAGTCTTAGCGATACAGTGACGGCAGGCCGTCGTCCTTCGAGGACGGCGCTGATCGTAACGCTAGCCACCTGCCCAAGCAGATGTACTTTCTGGCCCACGTAATCTTCTAGCTGTTCGCGAGACAGAATGTCAGCCAGGCGGGGGTCAAAGGCGATGGCGCTGATGGGGTTGGCGAAGATCTGGCCGCCCAGCAACTCCTGCTCCCACGCCTGCTTCTCCCTGGGGGTTGCTTCGGGTGCTACGACCAGCTCCAGGGTGCCCATAGGCGCAGCCACGGCCTCGCCGAACAGGTCGAACATGGTGGTCTGCCCCGATTGGCGGCGGCGGCTCTCCTGCTGGGCGATGGAAAGGATGCGCTCCGCGCTGGCCAGCAAAGACCCCCGGGACCCGAAGGCGTCCAGAGCACCCACCTTGATGAGGCTCTCCAGGGCGCGGCGGTTCACCGAGCGCAGGTCCGCCTTGCGGCAAAACTCCTCCAGGGAGTGAAAGGGGCCGTTGGCTTTCGCTGACTGCACCAGGGCCTCTACGCCCCCAGCACCCACGTGCTTGATCGCCCCCAGTCCGAAACGGATGGCTGGCCTGCCCTCTGAGTCCTGATCTATGGTGTAGGTTGCCGCGCTGCGGTTGATGTCCGGTGGTAAGACCCTGATCTTCAGCCTTAGACACTCGTCCACGGCGGCAGGGGTCTTTTCCAGGTTCCCCATATAAGAGTTCAGTAGCGCGGTCATGTACTCCACGGGGTAGTTCGCCTTGAAGTAGGCAGTCCAGTAGGCGATGAGGGCATAGCTGACGCTGTGGGCTTTGTTGAAGGCATATCCCGCGAACGGTTCTATGAGAGCAAACACCTGCTCCGCCAGGTCCTGGCTGTATCCTTTACCCAGTGCGCCCTGGATGAACCGCTGGCGCTCCTGCTGCATGATGGCAGGCACCTTCTTGCCCATGGCCTTGCGCACGATGTCCGCCTCGCCCAGGCTGTATCCCGCCAGGGCCTGAACTATGAGTAGCACCTGGTCCTGGTACACGATGACGCCATAGGTCTCCTCAAGGATGTCTTTCAGCACAGGATGGGGATACCGGACCTCGGCCTTCCCATGCTTGGCCTGGACGAAGGTATCTATGTGCTCCATAGGGCCGGGCCGGTATAGGGCGATCATGGCCGAGATGTCCAGGAGGGACGACGGCTTCAACTCCTTGATGTGCCGGCGCATTCCCGAGCTTTCCAACTGGAAGACGCCCGTAGTCTCGCCGGAGGAGAGGAGATGGAATGTCTTGGCGTTGTCCAGGGGGATCTGGTGCAGGTCTATGTGCTCTCCCCGGTGGTCGGCGATGACCCGGATGGCTCTGTCCAGGATGGAAAGGTTGGCCAGGCCCAGGAAGTCCATCTTCAACAGTCCCAGCTTGGCTATGGGATCCATGGAGAACTGGGTCATCACCACGTCGCCGTCGTCACCCTTGATGGGGCGCTGCAAAGGGACGTACTTGGTAAGCGGCTCTTTGGAGATCAGCACGCCCGCTGCGTGAGTGCTGGCGTGGCGGACTACCCCTTCCAGGCGCTTGGCGTTATCAATCAGATTCTTCAGAACGTCGTCGGCCTGGTACACCTCTTGGAACTCAGGCACTGTTTCCAGAGCCTCATCCAAGGTCTTGGCCCTGAACGGCACCAGGCGGGCCACACGGTCTACGTCAGCGAGGGAGAGGGCCAGGGCACGGCCAGTGTCCCGCAGCGCTGCCTTGGGACCCATGGTGCCGAAGGTGATGATCTGGGCCACGTGGTCCTGCCCGTACTTCCCCATGACGTACCGGAGCACCTCGTCCCTGCGGTCGTCCTGGAAGTCCATGTCTATATCTGGCATTTCCTTGCGTTCCACGTTGAGGAAACGCTCGAACACCAGGCGATAATACAGCGGGTCTATGTCTGTTACACCCAGGGCGTACAGGGCCAGGCTGGCGGCGGCGCTGCCCCTTACCCCGAACAGGATGCCCCGGTCACGGGTGAAGGCGGCTATGTCCCACACCACAAGGAAGTAGTTGGCAAAGTTTGTCTGGCGTATCACATCCAGCTCATAGCGCAGCCGCGCCTGATACTCTGGCGGAGCCGTGGGCAGGCGCTTTGCCAGCCCTTCCCAGCACAGCTTTGCCAGGTACTCCTCTGATGCCACGCCGCCGGGCGGCGTGTACTCAGGCAGGTGGTGGTGAGAGAAGTCCATCTCCACGTCACAAGCCTCGGCGATGCGGCGGGTGTTCTGGTACGCCTCTGGTAGCTCCGGGAAAAGCGCCGCCATCTCCTTCGAGGAGCGGAGGTGGTAGGAGTCGTCCTCCATGCGCAGTCGCTTTGCGTCGTTTATGTTGGTGTTGGTCTGGATGCAGATGAGCAGGTCTTGAATAGGGGCGTCCTCTTGGTTGACATAGTGGCAGTCGTTGGTGAGGACCAGGGGGATGCCCGTTTCATGGCTCAGGGGCACAAGAGCGCGGTTCAGCGGCTCCAGCTCTGGGACGTGCTGATGGTGCTGAAGCTCCAGGTAGAAGTCGCCGAACACCTCCTGGTACCATCGGGCGCGCTTTCTGGCCTCGTCCAGGTTGCCCTGGATGATGAGACGTGGGACCTCAGCGTTGGGACACCCCGATAGGGCGATGAGGCCCTGGTGGTGAGCCTCCATAAGCTCCTGGTCAATACGCGGCTTGTAGTAGAACCCTTCCAGTTGGGCCTTGCTGACCAGTTGAATAAGGTTGCTGTAGCCGGTGTTGTCCTTGGCCAGGAGTGTCAGGTGGTACGGGCTCTTGTCCGCGGGCGTCTTGGAGTGGCGGCTGCCCTGGGCAACGTACACCTCGCAGCCGATGATGGGCTTGATTCCAGCGCTCTTGCACTCCGAATAGAACTCCACAGCGCCGTACAGGGCACCGTGGTCGGTGATGGCCAGGCTGTCCATGCCCAGCTCTTTGGCCCGCTGCACCAGGGGGCTGATGCGACTGAGGCCATCCAGGAGGCTGTACTCGGTGTGGACGTGGAGGTGGGTGAAAGGAGACGTTAGGCTCATAGTGGCTTATTGTAGCCGCAGTTCAAGGTGAGCTGGCAAGAGGGAAGGAGAAGAAATCCTGGCAGGTGTTGGGGGGAGTGACAGCGAGGCACCCAGAAGACTCCGCTCATGGTGAGCTTGTGAGGGATATGAGCAGGAAACCCCCTGTACGCTAGCGCTCACGCATTGGCAAGAGTTTGACGGCTATTTACGGGTTCATCCCGAACATGGGAGGCAGATCAATGCCCGCTGTTCCATTCTGTGTGTCCCGTTTTTGCTCCGCTTCGCCTACCCATAGCTGAATAAGGGAGAACTCATTCGGTCCGTCTCGCCGGAAGACCTCGCCTTTCCGCGCGTAACGGGCCAGTGAACTAGAAAGCGATGCCCGATGTTGCTTTGTGTCTTCTTTGCCTATAGCCTTAAGGATGTCCGATATATGCATGGAGTGTCCCGTCGCACTGAGCTGGAACTTGGCCTTCTGTACGTCGCTCTTGGAACGAGGGGTGTGCCTAACTTGGCGTTTATTCTGGACGACTTCTGGGGGGATCAGTTTCATTGCCTCTTCAAGACCAGCGATGAAGGCCTCAGCCCGTTCTACCTGGCTCCGGAGGTCGGCAACCTTTAGCCGCTCCTGCTCAATGCGCCGTTCCAATTCCGTCATCAAATACATAGGCCTAACCTCCGAATATGCTGCGACCAATTATATGGCACTATGAGGTAAATAGCAATGAACTGCTACGTGTTACCTCACAGTGCCATGTATGGTATACTCCTTATTAACTACTCCATTGCACCGAGGTGATAAATGCCCGACAATCCTGACTCTTTACCCGACCGGAGGATAAATCAGGCCTTCGATGCTGCAAAACGCATGAACAAGAAGGGAACGGAGTATTGGTTAGCCCGCGATCTGCAACAGCTTCTTGGGTACACGACTTGGCGAACCTTCGAAGAGGCTGTGACACGGGCGAAGATGGCTTGCGAAAGTAGTGGGACTGACACACGGAATCATTTTGCGGATGTCAACAAGATGATACCTATCGGGAAAGGAGCTCAACGCCAAGTAACCGATGTGGCAATGACACGCTACGGTGTTTACCTCACAGCGATGAATGGCGACCCAAGCAAACCCGAAATTGCGGCAGCCATGACTTATTTCGCCGTGCAAACCCGTCGCCAGGAATTGTCTGACCAACAGGATGCAGTGGAAACGCGAATCAAGCTACGTGACCGCGTGAAAAGCGCCAACACTCATCTGGCCAGTGCAGCCAAGCATGCGGGCGTCGAGAACTTCGGCCTCTTTCATGACGCTGGCTATCGAGGGTTATACAGCAAGGGACTACAGGACATTAAGATGCACAAGGGGATAGGAGCGAAGGAAGACCTTCTTGACAGGGCTGGTCGTGCAGAGCTTGCTGCTAACGAGTTCCGTATTACCCAGACGGAGGATGCTCTGAGTAAGCAGGGCATCGTGGGGGACCAAGAGGCACGGGTGACGCACAGGCGCGTTGGAAGTGAGGTCAGAGCAACGATCAAGAAGATTGGCGGCACAATGCCGGAGGATTTGCCGCCTGAGCCATCCATTAAGAAGTTACGGGGGAAACAGAAGCCAAAGGAATTGCCAGGAGGAAACTAGGCCTGCTTCCACCTGGCCTCAACTGCCTTACGTGTACTCTCACTCCGTTGCTCTGGTGTCATTTGCTATGCGCTGGCGGGGTAATAGCCTGTGTTTATGCCCTTAAGTCGGGCGTTATCGCATCCTACCCGCCTTTGGCGCCTCCATCCTTTGCGTGGATCAGCTCCCGTACTATGGCGTAGATGCGGCGCCACATACGGTTGAGCAGGCCCTTTTCCTCTGGCGAGACTGCCTGCTCGCCGTAGCGCACCGACACGTAGTCCCGGGTGATCTGCTCCAAGGCATCTCCTTCGGTGGGGAAATGGCGTCTCAGGGTGTCCAGGTACTCATTGGGCGTCTCTTTGGCTCTGCGAGGGAAGCCGGCGGTACGCGCCTCATCCAGCAAAGTGGCGTACATCTCCCGCACCTCCATCTCATGCTC
>JAUSCR010000090.1 GCA_030651175.1 Dehalococcoidia bacterium | reverse complement strand
CATTCAGACAAAGGCAATCCCGATTCTGTTGGAGGGCCGTGACGTAATCGGCCAAGCACGCACCGGTTCCGGCAAGACCCTGGCGTTCGCTCTCCCAATAGTCGAGCGGTGCGATCCGAAAGTACGCGGCGTGCAGGCGATGGTGCTGGTGCCGACCCGCGAGCTGGCCATCCAGGTGGGCGGCGTGCTGGGCGCACTGGCTAACGCTCTCCACCTTCGTTCGACGCTGCTGTACGGCGGCAGGGCCTATGGGCCGGAACGCAACGCTCTGGCGAGAGGGGCGCAGATAGTAATCGGCACACCTGGCCGCACCCTTGACCACCTGAAGCAGGGGACACTATCGCTACGCAACCTGAAGGTCTTCGTCCTGGACGAAGGCGATGAGATGCTGGACAGGGGCTTTGCGCCGGACGTGGAACGAATCCTGGCCCAATCGCCTGCGAGTCGACAGACGGCCCTGTTTTCGGCCACAGTCCCCGATTGGGTCATGAAAATAGCGGCCCGCCACCTGCGCAATCCACAGATGGTCAGAGTGGATAATGAGCTGGAGGCTCCGGTTGAGATTAGTCACGTTGTTTATAACATAAAGCCAGAGGCCAAGCTGGAGGCGTTGCGCACTCTCCTGGACAAAAGACGGGACGGCCCCGTGCTGGTCTTTGGACGGACCAAGCACGGCGTAAGAAAGCTGGCCGGCCGACTGGCGGACCTGGGGTACCCGGTGACGGCGCTGCAAGGCAACCTGAGCCAGAACGCTCGGGAGCGGGTGATGGCGGATTTTCGATCAGGAGCAGTGTCCATCCTGGTGGCCACCAACGTCGCAGCCCGGGGGCTGGACGTAAGCGGCATTGAGCAGGTAATCAACTACGAACTGCCAGATACCGCACAGCTTTTTACGCATCGCATTGGCAGGACAGGCCGGATGGGTCGCCAGGGCGAGGCTATTACATTTGTCACGCCCGAGGATAACCTCAAGTGGCGGCAGATTGAGCGGGAATTGGGGCACAGCTTGCCGAGGAAGACGTGGTCGCCCAACGGTCAGGGCGCGCCAACGCCCGCTCGGACGTCAGCGCCGGTTGCAAAGCCGCCGGTACGCCTGAGCCGACCTGCGCTTAGTATTGCTTAGCTCCGGGGCTGCGTAATGGGCGGCCTTGGCATAGCTGTGGGGAGGAAGGGCGAGCAGGTAACCGCGACCAACTCCCCGAAAGTCGTCACAAAGCGGCTTTCCCTGGTTTGGCCTCCGCGAAAGGGTAGCTTATCCACGGAATCGCCTGCCATGTAGCTGGCGGGTTCCGCTACAGGTGCCCAGGCCATGCGCAAGGAGAGAAAGCCTCCCTAAATGACGGCTATTATCCCTTGAAGTCGCTGTGCGCAAAAAGTCCGGCAAGACCAGTGTCCTTCTTTTCACCCTCCCGATCGGGAAGATTTTGGGAAAGGGGGCAAAGTCCCCCTTCAGAGCTTCCCCCGCGGTGGAGTCCCCCCACTAAAGAGGCGAAGCCCCTTTGGACTCCCACTTGTGGGCAGTCTGTGAGGTACTGGAATGCCACTAAATTGGAAGGGTGACTGTTCCCTGACATTCGCCAGAGGTTAGGCCCAGTGGAATGCTTGGGTACTGAAGCCATAACATCATCACATCATAGCGGCCCTGGCGCTGAGCGATACGATGTGGCTGTCATTGGCGCGGGGGCAGCAGGCCTCATGTGCGCTATAGAAGCCGGTAAGCGTGGGAGGCGTGTCCTGGTTCTGGAACACGCCAACAAGGTCGGCAACAAAATCCTCATCTCTGGCGGCGGACGCTGCAACTTCACCAACCTGTACGCCACGCCAGACAGCTATCAGTCCCAAAACAAGTCCTTCTGCGTCTCCGCCTTGACCCGGTACGCCCCGCGGGAGTTCGTCGCCCTGGTGGAAAAGCGCCACATTGCATACCATGAAAAGAAGCTGGGACAACTCTTCTGCGACGGTTCCGCCAATGAGATCGTCCGGATGCTGATGGACGAAGCCGAAGCGGCCAAAGTGACGATTCGACTGCGGTGCAACGTCACCAGCATTCGGCGCGCCGACGGTTTCCTGATAGAGACGGACCTGGGGTTCGTCGCCGCGGACTCCCTGGCGATAGCCACTGGCGGCCTGTCCATCCCCCAAATGGGCGCGACTGGCTTTGCCTATGCGGTGGCCCGGCAATTTGGGCTTAATGTAGTAGCGACCCGTCCTGGCCTGGTCCCGCTCACCTCCAGCGGACAGGCCCTCGAATTCTGCAGAAGGCTTGCTGGAGTCTCCATCCCTTGTACCGCGAACTGCAAGGGCGCCAGCTTTACGGAGAACCTGCTCCTCACCCACAAAGGAGTCAGCGGCCCAGCTATTCTTCAGGTCTCCTCCTTCTGGCAGGAGGGTGAGCATGTCCAAATTGATCTGCTCCCCGGCTTCGATCTGCTGACCCATTTGAAGGAACGGCAGGCCGCCAGACCAAAAGCGAACTTGCAGACCATCCTCTCGGCGCTGCTGCCCAGAAGGTTTGTGGAGGCTATGTGCGAGACGTCCCTCCCCAACTTGGACATGGCCCAAGTTTCCATCAAGGACATCAGCGCCGTTGCACACGCGTTAAAGGATTGGACCATCCACCCCAATGGGACGGAGGGCTACCGAAAGGCGGAGGTCACGCTGGGCGGAGTGGACACCAACGACCTCTCGTCAAAGACCATGGGGGGCGTAGGGATACCTGGCCTATTCTTCATTGGCGAAGCGGTGGATGTGACTGGACCCCTGGGTGGCTACAACTTCCAGTGGGCCTGGGCCTCCGGCTACTGTGCCGGGCAGTACGCGTGAAAAGAAAGCCCCTTCCTGGAGTAAGTCTGGCGTCAGTGCAAGAGCTTAGCGAGGAATACTAACCTAAGGGTCCTTGATCCTGTCCTATCGGTCCACCATGGTCCACCACTCTGGATAAAAAGTAAAACTTTTCAGCGACCCTCGCCCTCTTGGCTACGCTATCGGGAGCCAAGAGGTTCCTCATATGCAGGCCCTAGCCAGGGGCGTCTCTAAAGCTTTCCCGAAGATGCTCATGCCGGCGGCTCCAGCTTCTTCCCTCTCCTTGATGAGAGGTCCACGATCCGGTGATCTCCCGCCAGGGCCATCCCGCTGCTTGGGACGATACCCTCTTACCCTGCCTGCGTTTCTTCCCCATCCTCGGGCAGCACCAACAGCGTTACGGGACTTCCTACAATACCGGCCTGGGCCGCGATAATCGCTGCATGGGTGCGGCTGCGCGCTCCCAGCTTGCTGATTATGGCTTGGGCGTGTTTCTTGACCGTATCCGTGCTGATGGCGAGACTAGTGGCGATTGCCTTGTTCGTTTCTCCGTTTCCCATGAGCCTGAGCACATCGACCTCCCTGGGGGTGAGGTGAGCAGCCTCAGCCGTGCGCTCTGCAAGCGTCTTCCGTCCGTTTTGGATCAGGGCGTCCACGGCCTTGCGCAGCAATTCCGTCTTCATCTGCGTCCCGCCCTCGACCACGCGACGGACGCTCTGCAGCAGCGCTTCCGGCACCATGTCTTTGAGAAAGATGTACCCCCCCGCCCCCGCGTGGATGGCGTCAATGACATTGGAATCGTTGTCGAACTCCGTCAGCACCAGGACGGCCACTGCTGGGAATTCTTCCTTGATCAGCCGCGTCGCCTGCACTCCATCCACGTGGCTGTTCCGCGTTTCAGTCAACACCACGTCTATGGGCTGCCCCTGGGCAGATGCCCGTTTCATCTGCAGAAGAGCTGCATGTCCATCCTCGCAATGTCCCATCACTCTAATGCTCTCGTCTTTACTCAGGATAGCCTGCAAGCCCTCCCGGACAACCGGATTGAATCCGATCAGAAGGACACCAAGAGTCTTGGGAGTTGTCCGATGCCCCACCATTGGATGACCTCCTTAAGCACTTTTGGGTATTATTACCCCCCCCCAATCGGCATTATACCACCCCCGTCGACAGTTTTCAAGGGAGCATCTGTACCCCCTGAATTGATTAGCTAACTGGCACGAACAGACTACTCCACAGCCCCCCTGAGCGGCTACTAGCCCTGTCAGCAAAGGTAGATACTTAAAGTACTTTGGAGGAAGGTGTACCTTTGTGTTAACTGCGAAGAGTCGAGCTTCAACCGTTATAGCTCTGGTGGCTGCCCTTGTCCCTGGTCTATTCATGGCGCTCAACTAAACAGGAGGCGAACAATGTCGAAACTATTCAAACAGACCAAGTGGGCGGGATTTGCGGGAATCGCCGCATCTCTCTTCCTTATCCTAGCTGCCTGCGGTCAGGCAACTCCTCCACTGGCGACCATAACCATCCTGCCTAATCCAAGCTTCCTGGCAGTCAATACCAGCCAACAGCTCACCGCCACGGGGACGGACACCAGCGGCAATACCGTTGCGGTATCACCGATGTGGTCCGTGGAGGCAGGCGGTGGGATCACGGAGGCAGGCGGCGGGACCATCGACAGCACGGGCTTGTTCACTGCGGGCCCGGTGGCCGGGACGTTTCCCAATGCGGTCCGGGCAACCATTGGCACTGTTTCGGGGTACGCGACTATAGTCGTGATCGCTGCCGG
>JAUSCR010000086.1 GCA_030651175.1 Dehalococcoidia bacterium | reverse complement strand
GGTCTGGGGGTATCCCCCAGATATACCTTTCACCCCCTTTCTGGCCAGGCCTGTCCTGAGTAGGCCGAAGGAACTGGGCCAGGGGGATGGTCGAGGGAGTTTTTCCGCACCCTGCTAATAGGTTTAAGGAGGTTCAACATGATGTGGGGAACAAGTGGCGTAGGTTGGGGATGGATGACCCTGGGATGGGTGTGGATGGTGGTGGTTTGGGGATCAGTCATATGGCTGATAGTGTGGGGTGTCTCACGGGCCACAGGGAACCATGGCAGGAGTGGCGGCGCTACGCCCCTGGACATAGCCAAAGAGCGGTATGCCCGGGGTGAGATTACCAAAGAGG
Source organism: Dehalococcoidia bacterium (assembly GCA_030651175.1). Classification (GTDB taxonomy): domain Bacteria; phylum Chloroflexota; class Dehalococcoidia; order Lucifugimonadales; family SHYF01; genus SHYF01. The sequence continues at coordinate 7,383 of JAUSCR010000086.1, read as the reverse complement.
CATTCGAGGCCCTCAAGCGTGACCTGCAATGAAGTCGTCGGGGCCGGACCAATTGGAAGTTGATGTAAGGGAGAGAACCGTGAGCGGTCAGGCTCAGGATAATCGCCGATCGGGTCGGGCAACCCGGCTGCCCGTTTTCCTTAGCCTGGCAGTGGCAGGCGCCGCGGTCGCCATTCTAGTGTTCCGGGTCTCGCCTTGGACGGTAGCGATTGGAGCCGTAGCCGTGCTTTGCCCACTGCTGCACATGGGAGGACGCGGCGGGCACAGCGGGCATGGCACGAGTAGTCTCCAATCTGAGGGAAGGAACAAAGGCGAGCATGATAGCCACAGAGGTTGTTGACAACTTATAGAGGAGGAAACACAATGCCATTCTGGTCTAGTAAGAAGACGACGGAAAAGGACCCAGTGTGTGGGATGGGAGTGGATCCCAAGAAGGCCGCAGCAAGCCAGGAGCACATGGGCAAGACCTACTACTTCTGCTCCCCCGGCTGCAAAGCCAGCTTCGCCAAGGAGCCGGAGAAGTATGTGAAGGGGCCGCCTGCCACCACTGGCGGGATGAGCGGTGGGCATCACTAAGGTCGGGACACTCTAACTTCAACTCTCGAAAAGGAATCGCGTGCACAGAGCCATTTTTCTTGTCGGCATTGCTGCCCTCTTGAGCATCGCCAGTGCCTGTGGTGATGCTCCGATTAGCCCTACGGAAGACAGGCTACAGGCGACGTTGGGGTACAACGCTGCGCCTAAACCCACGGGCGTCCTACGTTCCTACGACCTGGTAGTGAAACGGGCGCCGTGGGAGCTGCTACCCAGCGTGACGGTACAGGCCATCACTTATAACGGGACGGTGCCAGGCCCAACCATTCGCGTCAAGGAGGGGGATACTCTGCGCGTCGTGGTAAGAAACGAGCTGGACCAGGACAGCAGTATCCACTGGCACGGGCTCCATGTGCCTAACGCCATGGACGGCGTGCCCGGAGTGACCCAGCCCCCTGTCCGGCCTGGCGAGACCTTCGCCTACGAGTTCGTAGCGCCCCACGCAGGCACATTCATGTACCATCCGCACATTAACAGTGCTGAGCAGATAGACAGCGGCCTATATGGCCTGCTCATCATAGACCCCCAGCAGCCAGACCAGATGGCCTTTGACAAGGAGTTCACCATGATGCTGGGCGCATGGATGGTCGGCATGGAGCAACAGCCGATGCAAGCCATGGCTATGGACTACAACTACTTCACCATCAACGGCAAGGCGTATCCAGCGACGGAGCCATGGATGGTGAAGCAAGGGGACAAGGCGAGGGTGCGCATCGTGAACATAAGCAACCTCGCCCACCCCATGCACCTGCACGGACAGGACTTCAAAGTCATCGCCAAGGATGGAGAGCCGGTACCCGCTGCGAACCAGCAGTGGATGAACACGTTGAATGTAGCGCCTGGCGAGACCTACGACATCGCCTTCGTGGCAGACAACCCGGGCAACTGGGTGTTCCACTGCCACGAGCTGCACCACACGGAGAACGACGGCTTGGAGCCTGGCGGATTGATCCAGCTCATTCTGTACGAGGGTTACCAGGGCTACCAACCGGTGACCCCCACTCCCATGCCGTCGAGTATGCCAGGCATGCGCCATTAGAAAAAAGACTGCGCCAAATGCAGACCAAGGTAAAGGAAACGATACAGTGCATGGAGACCTCTTATGGGGCATGAGGCTACGTGTCACGTGCCCCACGACGTGAGGTTGCAGGCGGGCAAGGTCGCTCCTTTGCGGCGGGTCTTGCCATTGGTGGCGGGGTTCGCCGGCACAGGGCTTCTGGTCATGCTGTACCTGGGAATCGTCACCTGGGCCCAGGGACTGACCCACGCGCTGGAACTGTTCTCCCAGGACAGGGCGTTTGTGGCCGCCATTGCCGCCGGCTTTGGCTTGCAGGTTGGCCTGTACAGCTACCTGCGTCTGGTGGTCCACCACGGCGTCCGCCTGGCCATGCCTACGGCGGCCACGGGCGTAGGCACAGGCACATCGTCGTTAGCTATGGTGGCCTGCTGCATCCATCACGTAGCAGACGTGCTGCCCGTGTTGGGGTTGTCCGGAGCAGCCATATTCCTCAACCAGTACCGTGTCCCCATCATGGTGGTGGGCCTGGCGGTGAATGCCGTGGGCGTAGTCATTATGCTGCGTGTCGTGTTACAGGGCCGGGCGCACTTGCGGACTTTGAGGGCGCGTGCCATGTTGGAGATGCAGTAGGCATGGCATATTTCAGGAGCCACTGGCAGCTTGGCGGCCTTACCGCACTGCTTGTTCTGGCCGCGATGGTCACCATAGGGTGCGCCGCTCCTGGCGAGCAAAGCGGCGAAGCCAGCACGCCGTACGTATCGTCTGGGGGTGAGGCCAACCCCCCCGTATCTTTGACACGGCTCGACAACGGCGAGGGCGGCGTGACCGTGGAGGCCACCTGGATCACTCCGGCCCATCTACAGGAGATGGGCAAGGTCTCTACAGGGGGCTTTACTCCTGAGCAATACGTGCTAGTCCACGTGAAGCTGGATACTCACTCGGTGGACCTAAGCCGGTACAACATGACACGCTTGGCGACACTGAGCGGCCTGGATGATACCGCCAGCATGCCAGCGGCAGGCTGGGTGGGCATTCAGGAGGACAGCCACCATAGGGAGGGGTATTTGGCTTTCCCAGGCGGAAGCAACGGGCAATGGGAGGCCAAAGAGAAGATTGCGGAGCTGAGGCTCAAGGATGTAGGGGGCGTAGCTGAGCGGGTGTTTCACTGGGAATTCTAGCCCCGCGCCCGTTTCGGCCAGCCCTGTTTGCAACGGAAAACCCCGCAGCGAAAGAGGATAGAGGATAAGAGAGACAGTGAGGAACCAGCAACGCCAGAGGCTCAGGATATGAAAGGAATTGCTCCAATGTTTGACGCCGCTTTCTATCGAGAAGTCCTGCCGGAACGTGTGACCGCTGAATGCCAAGGACGTCCTGACGCCGTCCCGGTGGTGAAACTCCAACTGGCCAACGGACAGGTTTTGGACCTGTGCCATATAGTCCATCTGGCAGACGACTGGTTTGCTGTCCAGCATTTCAGGGACGCCGAAACCTGTGCAGATATGGACCTTGCCTTTCTTCCTTATGGCCTGGTTGGCTTGATAACCGTCTCTATTCACCACCCTGGGAGCAGGCGAATGGGTTTCAGCGTGGGAGAGAAGCCTGGCCCGCAGTTACCACAAATGCAAGGTCATAGAGAGGCAGTCCAATGAACGGCATCACTATCAACATTGACCCAGAAATCTTACGCCTGGGCGGTTTTGCTTTGCGCTGGTACAGCCTGACCTTCACAGGGGGAATAGCGCTTGCCGTCTGGCTTGTCTTGCGGGAGGCGAAAAGAAGGGGGCTGAACACAGACAAAATGACCACGGTAGCCCTCTGGGCAGTGGTGGGTGGGGTGGTGGGAGCGCGGCTGTTCCACGTGGTGGACCGGTGGGACTACTACCTGGCCAACCCTGGCATGATCCCTATGGTGAACCATGGAGGGCTGGCCATCTGGGGTGGGCTGATCACCGGAGGGCTGGTGGCCACTATCGTCGCCCGCAAGGAGAGACTGCCTGCCCTGAAGCTGGCTGATGCCACTGTAATCGGGCTAATCGCAGGGCAGATGCTGGGGCGTGTGGGGTGCATCATCAACGGTGACGCCTACGGCGGCCCCACGGGCATGCCGTGGGGCTTCGTGTACGTCAACCCCGGCGCCATGATCCCGGAGGCCCTAAAAGGCATACCCACGCATCCGTACCCTGTCTATGAAGTCATGTGGGACCTGGGGCTGCTGGGCTTGCTGCTCTTCCTGCGTAAGCGGGAGCTGCCTGTTGGAATGTTGTTCCTGTTCTACGTAGCAGGCTACGCCATTGGCCGATTTACGTTGACCTTTGTCCGCCAAGAAGCCCTCTGGTTCTGGGGGCTCCAGGAGGCGCAGGTGGTAGCACTGGTTGCCTTCGCCCTGGCAGTGGCGGGGGTCGTCTATGTGCTGAGGGCGCGTCCTGTTGCAACAACCCAGCGGCGACGGCCCGTAGCGAGGAGGAGCACATGAGGAGAGCTAGGCTACTGATCTTGTGGCCTGTGACTTTGGTTTTGCTGATTCTTGGCATAGGGTGCGCTTTCCGTCAGCAGGCGACTCCAACCCCAACGGCCGCGCCCCCTGTTGCCGTAAGCCAGGCAGGCCCGGCCATAGCCTTTGACAAGCTAGGAGTGGACCTGGGCACTTTGGCCCAGGATTCAGAGGCAGTGCAAACATTCCTGGTTATCAACAAAGGTGACAGCCTGCTCCAGGTGGGGCCTGTCAAGATAGAGGCTCTGCAAGGGGGCGATGCGTTCAAAACTGCCCCAGGGAGTACCGGCGTGAAGCCCGGAGGCGTGTTGCTGCTCCCCGTCGCCATTGGCCCCCACCATGAACTCGGCCCTCATCGGCTTCTGGTAAGCGTCGAATCAAACGACCCCGACAGGCCCGTGGCGACTGTGTCCTTGCACTATACGGTGACGCGGAAAGAAACTGCGCCAGCATCAGGGCCGCGCCTGCGGGTGGACAAGGAGACCGTAGATGCAGGTATCATTCCATTCGACTGGCCGCTGTACGAGCGGTTCATACTGAGCAACGACGGCGATGCGCCGCTGGTGCTCGAAGGCCCTCCTGTGGTGCGTGTTGAAGAGGGGTGCTGACCGCCCCAGGCGGTGGTCGGTTCGACCACCCTGCAGCCGGGAGAAAGCACCGCCCTGGAGCTACCGATTTTCATGGGTATGCATCTAGGAATGGCCGAGGAGCACGTGTTTGCGGTGGACATACGAAGCAACGACCCGGTGGAGCCTGTGAAGACATTGCGGTGGAGCTTCACTGCCAAGAACCTGGATTGGAGAACATGGATGGGGACGGCCACTAACAGTTTGCAGGAGGCAAAATAGATGGGCAAGAAAGGATCAACAACCGCAAGTACCCAGAGACCAAGAGACCGCCGATATACGGCAAGCCCCTCCCGGAGGTCTTCGGGGCTGACACGCCTGGCCCTGTTTGCGGGAATATCCCTGGCGGTACTGACAGCCGCCGCCTACTTCCTGTGGCCAGCAGCAATGCCCGAAGGACCGGCAACCCCGGGTGCCGTTACCGTGATTGTCGGCATGGATGGTTTCATGCCCCACCAAATCGAAGGGCGGGCTGGCGAGCCTATCACCCTGCGCCTGGTGAACAACGACACCAAGTTCCACACCGACGGCGGCGGCTGGCACCAACTCGCCTTCGAGACACTCAGGGTGGACGTGAATATCCCTCCTGAGACTACCCAGGAGTTCACATTCACGCCCGCCAACGCAGGGACATACAGATTCTACTGCTCGGTTTGCTGCGGTGGAAAGGAAAACCCCTCCATGTGGGGCACGCTGGAAGTGAAGGCCTAGGAATGGTCAACCGTAGAGCCATCGTCGCCGTCTCATTTCCCATCGTCCTGGTGCTGGCCGTGGGCCTGGCGGCGGGCGTTTGGGAGACACCCGCCAGGCTATACTCAGGTGCGCCGGAGGCCCTGACCTCAACCGGTGCCACTCTCTCCACCGTGATAATCGCTGGGCTGCTGGATGGCATCAACCCATGTGCCTTCACTGTGCTCCTTCTATTCGTAGCGACAATGGCATCTATGTACCGAAACGTGGAAGGCCCAGCTCGTAGGACCGTGCGCGCCAGGCTTCTACTCTTTGGTGGAGTCTTCATCTTTGCCATCTTCCTGACCTACCTCTCCCTGGGAGCGGGACTGCTCCAAGCGTCCACGGCTCTCACACAGAACCACGTGGGGGCAAGGATAGGTGCCCTGGCCTCCGTGCTCATGGGGCTGTGGATGATCAAAGACTACCTTCTGCCCGGTTGGGGACTGCCCCTGCGTGCCCCGGCGCTGGTGGGCAGGCTTGTAAGTGACTGGGGCCAGCGGGCAACTTTCATGTCCATGGCCGGCCTGGGCGTCCTGGTGGGCCTGTGCACGGTGCCTTGCAGCGGCGCTGTGTACCTGGCGGTGCTGAGTATGCTGGCGCTCCAAAAGAGCTTCGCCCTGTCGTACATGTACCTGGTGCTTTACAACGTGATGTTCGTGGTGCCACTATTGGGTATTCTGGCAGTGGCCTCCGCCAGGCCCTCCATGAACCGTCTGGCCCACTGGAATACGCGCCACAAGGAATGGGTGCGGTTGGGCCTTGGTATCGGCGTGGTAGCACTGGGGTTGGCTATTTTGGCAACGGTATGAGGCCAATGAGAGATCGCAACATGAAGTCAGAAAGGCGTAAACCGAAGAAGCGTGGGCGAGGGGCCAGAGTCCCCTGGCGGGTTGCAGGCGCGCTGGTTGTAGCTATGATCATGGTGCTGGCGCTGGTGCTGCTGGGCAGGGGTGGGGAACAGGACAGCGCCCGTGTGTCTCCGTCCGGCTCCCAGCGAGTGGGTCCCCTGGAGGTCTTGGCCACGCGGATAGACCTGGGGCAGGTTCCCCTGGCCCAGTGGGCGAGCCCCACCTTCCGCCTGCGAAACGTCAGTGCGGAACCGGTCACCATCACGATACCCGAACAGGGTGTGGAGGTGGTGGAGGGGTGCTGACCGCCCTTCCCGGTGGCGGGTTCCGCCACCACCACAGGGAGGAGGCTCACCTTCAACAACATGCAGGGAACTTCTCTACCCCTTCCCATCAGCCTTAGCGTGGGGCCTGACAAGGAGCTGGAGCTGCGGCTGGAGATGCAGATGATGGCCGGGATGGACGGGCCACACCTCTTCCGCCTCCCTGTCGAGGTAGAGGGAGAGTTGCTGCCCCTGGTACTGTACGTTAAAGGCCTCTTCCGATGAAGACTCAGGAGGCGACTGAAACCACCACTAGGGTTGGCCATTCTGGCTACGGTATGAGGCAAGGGGGTGAGCCTTTGGGCAAAGGCAGTGACAGGTACATACCATCCCTCGGATATCCCTGGTTGACCTCGCTCTATGATCCTTTGATCGGGTTGACCATGCGTGATACTTCATTCAAACGCAGGCTGGTCAGGCAGGCTTCGATTCAGGGGGGACAGCGAGTCCTTGACCTGGGCTGTGGGACTGCGACTCTCACATTGCTCATCAAGAGGATGCATCCTGAGGCTGAAGTTGTTGGGTTGGATGGCGACCCCAGGGCTATCAGAATCGCTCAAGCCAAGATGGCCAAAGCCCGGCTGAGCGTGGCTCTGAACCTGGGGATGGCTTTCGACCTGCCCTATCCTGATGGCTCCTTCGACCATGTGCTTTCCAGCCTAGTTTTTCACCATTTGACCAGAATGGACAAGGAGCGCACGTTCCAGGAAGTGTCTCGCGTTCTCCGCCCTGGTGGAGGGTTGCACATCGC
>JAUSCR010000085.1 GCA_030651175.1 Dehalococcoidia bacterium | reverse complement strand
GCAGTCCCCTACGTTATCGCCCACCAGGTCGGCGATGACGGCGGGATTGCGGGCGTCGTCCTCTGGGATGCCAGCCTCCACTTTGCCCACCAGGTCTGCGCCCATGTCTGCGGCCTTGGTGTAGATGCCACCGCCGAGCTGGGAAAAGAGGGCGACGAAGCTGGCTCCGAAACCGAAGCCCACAATGAGGAATGGGGCCAACTCCGGGTTGCTGTTCCCGCCAAAGGCGTAGAACATGGCACTGACGCCCAACAGGCTAAGGGCGACGATCAGGAAGCCTGAGACCGCTCCACCGCGCAGGGCGGTCTGGACGGCTGGCCCAAGACCCTTCATGGCGGCGGCAGCAGTGCGCAGATTGGACTTGACTGAGACATACATGCCCACAACGCCAGCGACGCCGGAGCAGAGAGCGCCCACCAGGAAGGCGACGGCGGTGCGCCACCCCAGGCCAATCTTGTCAGCGTTGTCCAGGACACCGTCGTGGTTCACATCTGGCGGTATGTTGGTGACCAGGGCCAGGACGAGGGCGATGGCCACCGCGGCAATGATGGCCAGCATGGCGATGGTGCGGTACTGCCTCCCGATGAACGCCTTGGCACCTTCCATGATGCGATCGGCGATGTCCTTCATGGCATCGGTACCAGTGTCGCGCCGAAGCACGTCCCACATCAGGTACATGGCGAATAGCACGGCGAACACGCCCGCGATGGGTACGATCCCCATTATCGGAAGGTCTCGCAAGAATTCCATACTTTTATCTCCTAGTTTGTTATATCAGCCGGCCTGCAAGGAGTAGTGTATTTCGTAGCCCCCACACTGGCGAGTAATAATACCATACTGTGCAACCGTTTCGACCATCCCCCTGACCCCCTTTCCTTCGCTACGCTCAAGGACAGGCTCTAGCCAGGAAGGGGGTAGAAAATATATCTGGGGGATACCCCCAGACCCCCACTCCTTCGGCTCCGCTCAGGACAGGCTCCGGGGCTTCGCCCCTCTGGACTCCCCTTTTTCGGCAGCCTGCTGGCAAAGGGCAGGCAATCAAACCCCCGATCTAAGTCGGGGGTTTGATTGCTCTTGGAACCACTCCTAGAAAACAGCCAAGGGACTCACAGGCGATCCCGTGGCGTTGCGCCACCTTAGAGGTGCTACCACGAACATGAACTCCCACTGCTTCAGCCGGCGGCACACCTCTACCACCTCTTCACAGTTGCCAGCGTCTATGAGCCAGAGACCCATGAACACAATGCCCACGGTATGTACGGGTATCCTTATACCTGCATAGCCACTGGGGTTCACGTCCCAGGAGGCGTCAGCCATAGCTACGGATATTCCGCGCTTATGTAGCCAAGGCAGCGTAGAGGCGTGCAGGCCGGGTCTGCCTTGCGCGGCCGTGGGCGGCCCCACCTCTACCCGTCGCTTGTACCATCCCATGCGTACCAGCAAAGCATCCCCTTCCTCCAGACGGACTCCTTGAGCCTTCTCCGCGGCCTCCAGGTCTTCAGGGAAGACTGCCTCGCCAGCTTCCAGCCACGGTTTGCCCTTGAGCGCCGCTATGTCCAGGAGCACTCCCCTGGTTAGAATGCCGTCTTTTACCAGTTCAATGTCTCCAACAGTGGCGCGCTGCTGGGCAGTCACTGCGGAGGCAGGTTTGCCGTTGAACATCTTCCCGTTCCAGAACTGGTGGGGAGGCGTGTCAATATGTGTGATGCTCAAGCCATGAAACACCATTCCTATGAAGTCGCCCGTGCCTCCGGCTCCGGCGGCGGGAACCGTCTCACCAGAGCTGGTCATGTAGTGAATGGGCGGAATTGAGGTTACGTCGGCTGTCAAATCGGGGAGAATGGGCCTGGCGCAGCTAACTGTAATGCCCTGGCGCACCAGCCGCGCCGCCTGGGCTCGCTTCTTGGGTGTGATCAGATTTAGCGTTCCCAGCATATCGTCTGGCCCCCACCGTCCCCAGTTGCTCAGGGACGTCATGTAACCAATGACCTCTTGCTCCGTTGGGATTTTGGCTGTCGTCATAGATGCCTCCTAATCCAGCTTGCTGGGCGACATATTACTACAAAGGCGGCTCTGTTGCATCTACGGAATCCGCCCAGTTCTGTTTGATTCTGCGGGGCGTGGCCAGTCCCCCGACTAAAGTGGGGGTTAGCTAAACCTAAAGCGGGCACTTACGGTCATAAACCAATTAGGTTGGCGCTGACTTCACCCCCACTCTAACTCTCCCCCGTCTAGGGGGAGAGGACAAACCCCTTCCCCCATCATGGGGGAAGGGGGGGATGGGGGTGAAACTCCTGTCTAACTACCTGCGATGGTGCTGGCAAATATCGTATGGGCGACGCATGTGTCGCCCTACTTGATGTCAGGTGCGAAGTCCACGCCGATGTGCCCTGTTTCCACAAGCTTCTCGTACTCGGCCCTGCCTATGCCAAGCAACTCCTTGTATACGTGCTCGTTGTCCTCACCCAAGCGCACTGGACCGCGCCGGACGCTGAGAGGAGCGTTTTTCATCTTTGTCATGAACCCAGGGTACAGATGGGTGCCCGTGTCTTCCTGGGACTCCTCCACAAAGAAGCCTCGGGCTTTTAGTTGTGGGTCCTCAAAGGCGGCGGCGTCGTTCAGCACAGGGCCGGCGGCCACCCCATGCTTCTGCAAGAGGTGCATTACATCGTAGTAGTCATGGCGCATGGTCCAGGCCCCTACCAGCCGCTCCAGTTCGTCCTCGTTCTTGCGCCTGCTCAGCGCATCCTTGAAGCGCGCGTCCCTGGCCCAATCCTCTCCGACTGCCCAGCAGAAGCCCTGCCACTCCTCATCGCTGAAGACGCTGATGCTCACCCATACATCATCGCCCTTGCAAGGGAAGTTGCCTGAGGG
>JAUSCR010000079.1 GCA_030651175.1 Dehalococcoidia bacterium | reverse complement strand
CAGGAATGCACCCTACCTCCAGATAGCTACGTCGTCAGCTGCCTCCTCGCAAAGACAATATCCGGAGCGTATTTCAAGGACGCCACACTAGATAGGCAGGGCATAGGCCTACACAGATAGGAAAGGAAGGTAACAAAAGATGACTTTACAGCATGGCGGAAACACCGCCGGGACACTGGCCGATGTCATAGACAAGATTCTGGACAAGGGCCTGATCATAAACGCCGACATCAAGGTGGTGGTGGTCGGTGTCGAGCTGCTGGACATAAGAATCAGGGCTGCCGTGGCATCATTTGAGACGGCGGCCAGATATGGGCTGGAGTTCCCTTCCGGGACCAAGCTGCCGGCCTGGGCTGGCCAGGCTACGGCGCCGGCGTTCCACACTAACGGGACTCATCCGATTCCTCAGGCGGTAGGTTAGGCTTGGGAAGGTTGCTTGTCTATCAGGCTGCCGAAGAAGGGAAGTCCAGAGGGGCGAAGCCCCTTTGGTGGGGGTCTGGGGGTATCCCCCAGATTCAATCTTTACCCCCTTCCTGGCCAGGAAGGGGGCATGGGGATGGTCGAAGAGGGTTTATCAACACCCTGCTAGCGCCAATGGGGTTGCCACATGTCTGTAGTGAACATTGACGAGAAGAGTCTCAAGGATGGCGTGCTGGGCCTAGTGGTCGCGCTGGTGGAGATCATCAAGGAGGCGCTGCGGCTCCAGGCCATAAGGCGCATGGACGCCGGCAGCCTGACTGAGGCGGAGGTAGAGCGACTGGGCGAGGCGTTGATGGACCTGGACGCCGCCATCCACCAGATAAAGATGGAGCTAGGTATTGAGGAGTCTGTGAAGGCTGTCCGGGACGGACTGGACAGGGCGGTGAACGATGTGGTAGAGGGCATCCTGAACCCCGGCAGGTGGGAGCAGGAACAACAAGTAGGGCGGTTGGGATAGGTTCTAACCATGAATCATGTCGCGGAAGGCCAGAGAGGAATGCCTGCCTTGGGCGAGACTCCAGAGGAGCAGGCCGCATGCTACGTCTATTGCGTAGTCCGGACCGAAGGAGAGTTCAGCCTGGGAGTCACAGGTATTCAGGGGAAGCAAGTGGACACCGTGGTGCGGGACGGTCTGAGCGCCGTGGTGCACCTTTGTCCCCCTTGCCCCTACCAGTCCGACGACCCAGAGATGGTTGCCGCCAGGGTCATGGCCCATCACAAGGTGGTTGAAGCCGCCTGGAGGCAATGGGGAACGGTGCTGCCACTAAGGTTCAACACAATCATCAAAGCCGACGGGCAGCGTACCGCCAGGGAGAATCTGGCGTCGTGGCTGGAGACGGGGTCCGACTGGCTCAAGGCAAAGCTGGAGCAGTTTGATGGGAAGGCTGAATACGGCATCCAGGTGTTGCGGGATACCGAGCACCTGAGCCGCCAGGTGGCCCAGTCCAGCCTGGAGGTCAAGAGGCTGGAGGAAGAGATAGCCGGCAAGCCCCGGGGTGCGGCGTACATGTACAGGCAAAAGCTGGAGGCAGTGCTCAGGAGGGGGATAGAAACCAGAGTGGCGGAGGAGTACCAATCCTGCTATGCCGGCATAAGCCGCTGGGCGGACAGCATCCAGGTGGAGAAGCTGAAACCAAGCACGGGATACCTACAGATGGTGGCAAACCTGTCCTGCCTGGTATCCGCCGAGCGTTACCCAGGTCTGGCGGAAGAGTTGGGCCGCATCGGCGCTACGGAGGGCTTCTCCATTCGCCTGGTGGGGCCTATGCCTCCTTATAGCTTTTGCTGAAGGGAGTACGGGTAGCCTTGGAATCTTTAGCTCAACCTCAGACAACTTTGGTGGATCTCCTGGACCGCATCCTCGACCGCGGCCTGCTCCTCAACGCCGACATCATCATCTCCCTGGCTGGCGTACCCCTCATTGGCATAAATCTGAGGGCTGCCCTGGCTGGCATGGATACCATGGTGAAATACGGCCTGCTCCAGGAGTGGGACAGGAACATAAGGCTTGGGAGCGGAGTTGAGGAGGCGTTCCTTGTGGCCGAGAAGTCTCTCTCAGGAATTGCCTCCACGAGCGTAAGAAACTGAGGGCAAAGAATGACAAGAGCAATAGGCATAGACCTGGGCACTACGTACTCCTTGGCGGCGACAATAGAAAACGGCCGGCCCCTGGTCTTGCCCAACTCCGAGGGCAGCTACCTCACGCCATCGGTGGTCTGCTTTGCTGAGGATGGCTTGCCCTGGGTGGGGGAGCCTGCCAAACGCGCGGCGGCGTCCATGCCCCACAGGACTGTGTTCTCCATAAAGAGGCGCATCGGGTCCGACTACAGGGTGAAGGTGGATGACATGGAGTACACCCCTGCACAGGTGTCCGGCTTCATCTTGAAGAAGGTCAAGGCCGACGCCGAAGAGCAACTGGGAGAGAGGATTGACCGGGCGGTCATCACTGTGCCCGCCTATTTCAACGACCGGCAGCGCCAGGCCACCCGGGAGGCGGGCGCTCTGGCTGGTCTGGAAGTCATGCGGATCATTAGCGAACCCACCGCGGCTGCCCTGGCCTATGGCATTCACAGGGAAGAGGCGCACACTGTGCTGGTGTGGGACCTGGGTGGCGGCACATTCGACGTGTCTATCCTGGAGTTGGGAGATGGCATCTTCGAGGTGCGGGCCGTCAGCGGCGACACATGGCTGGGCGGCGACGACTTCGATCTGAGGATAGCGGACGACTTGGCGCAGATGTACAGGAGCATTACGGGGGCCGCCTTCCCGTCGGACTTGGGGAGCAGGCAACGGCTGAAAGAGGCGGCGGAGATGGCCAAGATTGAGCTCTCCTCCGCGCTCGTGGCCAAGGTGCGGCTTCCGCTGCCGGACTCGGAGAGGCCGCGATGCCTGGAGCTGGAGTTGAGCAGGGAGCGGATGGAGAACGCAGTCCATGCCCTGGTGCGCCGCATGGTGGCTCCGACCCATGAGGCCCTGGCCGGCGCCGGGCTGTCCGTGGAGGAAATTGACCGGGTTATCCTGGTAGGCGGCGCTAGCCGTATGACTGCTGTCCGATCCCTGGCCAGGCAACTGTTCGGGAAAGAGCCGTACCGGTACGTCCAGCCCGACCTGGCGGTGGCTATGGGCGCGGCCATCCAGGCCGGAATGCTCCTGGGCCAGGTGGAGAAGGTTGTCCTCCTGGATGTCCTGCCCCTTTCTCTGGGAATAGAGACCGAGGGTGGTCTGATGGCCCGGCTCATCCCAAGGAACACACCATTGCCAGCCTCCGGGACACGTATCTTCACCACCGCCAAGGATTGCCAGACTTCCATGAGCGTTCATGTGCTTCAAGGGGAGCGGGCCATGGCCCTGGACGACATCTCCCTGGGCCAGTTCGATCTTAGCGGCATTCCTTCGGCGGCAAGGGGGGTGCCCAAGGTGGAGGTGGCCTTCCAGGTAGACGTGGACGGAATTGTACATGTATCCGCCACGGAGCTTCTGACAGAAGGTGAGATGAATGTAGCGGTCACATCCGCCAAGTTCCTGGACCCGCAGGAGATTGCTGGGCTGGCTCAGGAAGGGGCGCTCAGCGAGGAGCGGGACATCGCAATGCGGCAGCGTGTGATGGCGGGAATTCAGGCACGGAACCTCATAGCGGCGGGTGAGCGGGTGCTGGACAGGCTGGATGACCCTAGGACAGGCCAACTCCCTGCGGCCATTGCTAATCTCAAGCTGGTCGTGGCAGCAGGCGTGGCGGAGGAGATATACGCCTGCGCCGAGGTGCTGCGATGGTTGCTGGCGGCCACCTCAATGGAAGAGCCTTCGCGCCTGGATGTCCCTTCGGACTCGCTTGTGGTGTCACATGTGTATTGACATCTGTTCATACAGATGTTACCATAGGGCATCGCAAATAGAGGTTGGTGATGCCTGTGGAAGCACGATTCATTGTGGACCTGCGCGGCAGCCTGGGGCTGTCCCAGGAGAGGTTTGCACGTTTGCTGGGAGTGTCCATGCAAACCGTACGCCGGTGGGAGAGCGGCCTGACCAGGCCCATTCCAATCATCGCTGAGAAGCTGGAGGAGCTGTCCAAGAAGACAGAAGCATCAAAACGCGGAACAGGAGGCATTCACATGGCAGGAGGGAGCAAAGGGAGCGGAAGCACTGCGGATATCAGCTTTGGGGGTCTATTCAAAGGTGTGGGCAGCCTTCTTGACCTGGTTTCCAAGATGGCGGAGGAGGGCCAGGATGAGACATCGGCATCTGGAGCGGTGGAGAGCGCGGACGGCAAGGTGAAGGGGGTCTACGGCTTCAGCGTAAGGGTGGGGCTGGGCGGCAAGCCTGTCATTCAATCCTTTGGCAACATCCGTGAGACAGAGAAGGGGCCGGTGGTGGCGGAGACGCGCGAGCCGCTGGTGGATGTGCTGGACGAAGGGGAGCATCTGACCGTTGTGGCCGAGGTGCCTGGCGTGGAGGAGAAGGACGTCCAGTTGAAGGTGGAGGGCGACATCCTGGAGATTGTTGCCGTTTCCAAAGACAGGAAGTATGAGAAGCAGGTTCTGCTGCCTTATCCCGTGGATCCCGGTAGCGTCAAGTCATCGTACAGGAACGGCGTCCTGGAGGTTAGGGTCACCAAGAAGTAACCCTGAGCACAGTCTCTGGTGTCTAGTAATTGGTTGCGAAAAAGCGCGGTATCATCCTCCGCTCGTGGTGAGCCTGTCGAACCATGCGAGCGGAGGGAAGTTCCCGCTCATGTCCTTCGACAAGCTCAGGATGAGCGGGAACGTAGAGCACGCCCTTGTGTACACCGATTTACGACAGCAAGTTCTAGGAGCCTTCTCATGGCAGCGATAAAGACGGAAACCTTGACACTCACAGTGGCGGAAGCCTTGCCCAAAGACGTGGGCAGGGGAATAGCACGCATGGACCCCAGGGACATGGCAATCCTTGGCGTGCAGGTGGGTGACATAGTCCAGCTGGCGGGGAAACGGGCTGCCGCCGTCAAGGCCATGCCGGCCTACATTGAAGACCGGGGCAAAGCGACGGTCCAGATGGACGGCATCCTCAGGGAGAACGCTCAGGTGGGACTGGGCGAGCAAGTCCAGGTACACAGCACAGCCTTTCAGGAAGCCGCCACTGTGACCCTTGCCCCCAACTCCTCCCAGGAGCTCACCCTCGGAAAGGATACCGTATACCTCACACGGCTTCTGGAAGGGCTGCCCCTGGCCCCGGGCGACAGGGTAAGGGCTACATTCCTGAATGGCCGGTACAGGGAGTTCTCCGTGGCGGAGGCCAGCCCAGCGGGTGTGGTGGTGGTCTCTCCTCGCACCCTGGTCAAGGTGAAGGGGTCGAACACCCCGGCTAAAGAGAGGAGCGGCACCACCTACGAGGATATCGGCGGCCTGCGGCAGGAGCTCCGCAAGATACGGGAGATGATAGAGCTTCCACTCAGGTATCCCGAGCTGTTTAAGAGGCTGGGGATAGAGGCTCCAAAAGGTGTCCTGCTGCACGGGCCTCCGGGCTGCGGCAAGACACTCATCGCCAGGGCGGTGGCCAACGAAACGGACGCCTCCTTCTTTACGGTCAGCGGGCCGGAGGTCATCCACAAGTTCTACGGCGAAAGCGAGGCGCACCTAAGAGCCATCTTTGACGAGGCGAGCAAGAAAGCGCCCAGCATCATATTCATTGACGAGATTGACGCCATAGCCGCCAAGAGGGAGGAGGTGCGCGGCGACCAGCAAGTGGAGCGGCGGGTGGTGGCCCAGCTACTGGCGCTCATGGACGGTCTCAAGTCTCGCGGCCAGGTCATCGTCATAGGGGCCACCAACATACCCAACGTGCTGGACCCGGCGCTGCGGAGGCCGGGCAGGTTCGACCGCGAAATAAGCATCAGCGTTCCAGACAGGAACGGGCGTCTGGAGATCCTCCAGATTCACACCCGTGGGATGCCCCTGGCCGCTGACGTTAGCATTGAACGCCTGGCGGGTATCACCCACGGTTTCGTGGGCGCGGACCTGGAGGCGCTGTGCCGTGAGGCCGCCATGACCACCCTCCGTGGCGCCATGCCGCGCATCCAGTGGGGCAACGACTCTATCCCTCCGGAGCTTCTTACCGACCTGATTATCACAATGGACCACTTCTTGGAGGCGCTCAAAGAGGTGGAACCATCGGCCATACGGGAGGTGTTCACCGAGGTTCCCAACGTTAGGTGGGAGGATGTGGGTGGCCTGGAAGATGCCAAACGAGCGCTTGTGGAGGCTGTCCAGTGGCCCCAGAGCTATCCCGATCTATTCAGGCAGGCTGGGACTACGCCGCCGAAAGGCATTTTGCTCACGGGACATCCCGGCACAGGCAAGACTCTCCTGG
Source organism: Dehalococcoidia bacterium (assembly GCA_030651175.1). Lineage (GTDB taxonomy): Bacteria > Chloroflexota > Dehalococcoidia > Lucifugimonadales > SHYF01 > SHYF01. Next base: position 1,565 of record JAUSCR010000079.1, on the reverse strand, counting down.
CCAAGGCTGTGGCCACCCAGAGCGGCGTGAACTTCATCTCCGTCAAAGGGCCGGCCCTGCTCTCCCGGTGGGTAGGCGATTCGGAAAGAGGCGTGAGAGAGGTGTTCAGGAAGGCCAGGCAGGCCAGCCCTTGTCTCGTGTTCTTCGATGAGATAGATGCCCTTGTCCCCAGCCGGGGAGCCAGCGGCGATTCCCACGTGACCGAAAGGGTGGTCAGCCAGTTCCTGACTGAGATGGACGGTATAGAGGAGCTGCGGGGTGTGACTGTGCTGGCCGCCACCAACCGGCCCGACATAATTGACCCAGCGCTGCTCCGTGCGGGCAGGTTCGACATTCAGATAGAGCTGCCGGCTCCCAATGAGCAGGCCAGGCGGGAGATATTGGCCATACACACCAGGGGTAAACCCCTGGCTGGTGACGTGGACATGGCAGGGCTGGCGTCCGCCACGGAGGGCATGGTGGGATCGGACATTGAGGCCATTTGCCGCCGGGCGTCCATGCTGGCAATCCGCGAGTTCCTGGCCAACTTATCGGTGGACTCCCAGACGCCAGACGTCGGCGCATTTCAGGTGGCAGCCAGGCATTTTGCGCAGGCCGTGGAAGAGGTTGGCAAACGGGCATACGGGCAAACGGGTTAGATGAGGAGGCTCCTGCTCATACCCATCATTCATGACGAGGCTGACATGGGCAGCCTTGGGGTGGCCCTTGCCCGCCGCAGCGCCGCGCTATCGGGGGAAAGCCGTTGGGCGCTGCACCAGCGCACCGTAGGCCGGTTCTGGGCTAGCATAGAGGCTTTTCTTCTCTCCCTTGACCCCAAGCAGATGAAACTATACCAGGATGGCCTGGCCGCTGGCGGCGAGATGGGTAAGCGTATCGTCCAGGAGGCGGCACGAAGGGGTAGCAGGAACTACCAGACAGTCCTGAAGCTGCTGAGCCAGGGCGCTGAGATTCGGAAGACAGAGGATGCCCAACTGCTCCTGGATGAACGCCGGCGCATGCTGAGCTTGTTGCAGCAAGACTCTTCGCAGGAAGGTCAGCCCAAGACGCCGTCCCGCACGGCCCCCGCAGACCAACTACTGGAACAGCGCGACCAGTTCATAGCCCGTGCCATCGGGGAGACACTGATGGCAGGGGAGATGGGCGTGCTTTTCATAGGAGCGCACCACAACGTGCAGCCCCACCTGCCAGTTGACATAACTGTGGTAGCAGTAAAAGGTCGCAGGCAGGTGAGCGATTACCTGAGCGAGCTGTTCCAAGGCCGGGACGACGCCAGGTTGCAAGAGCTGGCCGGGTATCTGGCCTCGCCGGTGGATGTCCGGGCTTAGGCAGGTTGCGAAGCGCTATCGAAGGGGCCTAGCCCCCTGTGCTTAGATTAAGCAAGTAGTGCTTGCTCGTTTACTTTCGAAGAAGAGGCCATTCTGGCAGATGTCGTGTTTCTGTCAATCCGTCACCCTTGTGTTTCTGAGAATATGTCACCCTGGTATGACGACGCTGACCTCGGTGTTGGCCTTCGGGGCTTGGGCTGTGGACCCCTGCGGCTCCCAATCAGGGCTCATGTCCGCCTC
>JAUSCR010000064.1 GCA_030651175.1 Dehalococcoidia bacterium | reverse complement strand
CTGAGCACTGCCCCACATTCCATTGGAGCCAGGTTTCATTGCCGCCACTTACGCCCCGCGCCTCTGCCAGCCTAGCCTTGGTGAGGCTGGCAGAGGCGCGAATGCCGTGGGCCGCCTACACCGATTAGCGTTCCGCCAAATTCAATAGGTCCCAAGAAGCAGGCACCGTGGTGAAGTGCCATTCCGTTATCTTAGGGCTGGTAACAAAAACGGCTCCTACCCTATAAAGAGCGCCCGAAATAAAGTTGTCTCTGACATGCTTGGCAACCGCGTTCGCCTTCACAATGTAGGTCTCGACGTCCGACACAGCAAGCATCTCATTGACCAATTGGAACAGCTTCTCGTCATCAGCGAGTGGCAGCAGGCCTTCCCGCGTGTAGCCGGAGATACCAGCCGTTAGAGCCCCTCCTGGGCTGGCAATCCATGCTACCTGTGCGGGACCGAGCTTCCTCGCCGCTTTTGCAGCGCGGTAGGTGCTGTAGTCGCTGGCTTTCATGGTTACATTGACACCAACTGCCCCCCACATGGATGCTATGGCCTCTAGCATCCGTTGCCCTTCCGGAACACCAGCACGTGGATATGTCCACAGGGTTATCTGAAGATTCGACTGTCCAGCATCCTTCAAGAGCGTTCTGGCGCGGGCCGGATCATACGGCATTGGAGGTTGCTGCCCTTTATAGGCAATATCCGATCTCGAAAGAACAGTCACATCACCCTCAATCGTGGCCAGGCCTGCGAACAAACTCTTGTTGATGGCCTCGCGGTCTATGGAGATGCTTAGCGCCTCTCTCACTCTGATGTCATTGAAAGGCGCAAGCCATTGCTCATTGTAGTAAAGGTGTACATTATAGGCGTCAGGCTTTACGTGAATTTTGAAGCCTTGCTGCTCAAGTTCTCTCGCAGCCTGGTTAGTCGTGCCGATTATGTCTATTGCATCTGTTTTAAGCAGAGCAATCCTCGTCTGCTGTTCAGGTATGACACGGAGTAGGATCTCCTGGTACCGTGGAACCCCAGACTTCCAGTGGTTTCCTTCTACTGCGCTGAGCTTAAGGAAGTCGCCTATCCGTTGTTCGGCAAAGGCATACGGACCTGATCCCACCGGGTTAGCACGATAGGCGTCGTTTCCCTTCAAGGTGATGTAGTCCTTGGGTACTGCCGCACCATCGTTAGCTGTCAAGGGAGACAGGTAATACAGCAAGAAGGGGGTCGGGGTCTTGGTGTAAACGCGGACCTTGTAGGGGTCCACCAGTTCTACTCGGTCTATGAAACTACGCAGGATTCCGACATTTGCAGACTGCGACCCCTCAGCCAGTTGCCGCTCGATGTGAAACTTGACGTCCTCGGCATTAAGTTCCTCACCATTGTGGAACTTGACTCCGCGTCGGATGGACAACTCGTAGTACGTGTTGCCCGGGCCTACGCTCCAGCTTTCTGCCAAGCTGCGTTTGGGATCGACCACGCCGTCTCTGTCAACATCCACGATAAAATCGTATATGAGAGTTGTGAAGACTCGGGCGTTGGTGAGAGCTAGGAACGGATCAACGTTTTCACCAGCCAACTGCTCCGATGCGACTCGCAGCGTGCCGCTAGGCTTCACCGTCGTTGGCGTTGCCGTGGGTGCGGACCTGGATGTAGGTGTAGGTGTGGCGACTGCTCCGGTAGTAGTGGGTGTTGCTACTGCCTTTGCGGTCGATGTGGGAGCAGGCTGCTCCCCTGGGCCACACGCCAGTACAAGAGCCAGAAGGGAAATCAGGATTATGGCTACCAGGGGCGGTCGTTGGATGAACAGGCTCAACTTATTCACGGTTAACCTCCCATATCGTAACTTGCGCTTTGTAGTTTTGCGGACAGGGATGCTCTTTCTCTCAGGCCAAGCATCATATCACCTCTCTCTCTCTTATATCAATGTCACCTCTTCCTCTTTGAGTTGCCGTAAGTCTTCATCTGTCCTGCTCTCGTTGATAATGATGGGTGACACTGGTAAAGTGTCACCCATGCGAATAGTAAGTGGGGCAGATGGGCGAGTACAAAGAAGTACACCCCCGCGTAATACCAGTTAGACTCTAGCGGTGGAGCATGAGATGAGACCTCGCCTTCGGCCACGCTATTTCTACGGTTGGAACATCGTTGGAGCCTCCTTCCTTGCGCATATTGCCTATGCGGAAGGCAACTCCTCGATACTGGGCTTGTATTTCAACCCCTTGCATCGTGAGTTTGGCTGGTCTCGTACGGTTGTCGCAGGGGTTCAGACCGTCAACCGTCTCCTGGAAGGTCTAATTTCTCCTCTGGTGGGCCCAACCCTCGACCGCCATGGCCCGCGCGCCCTGATGATCGCTGGAGGCGTGGTCGCCAGCTTGGCGTTCATCATGCTTAGCCAAGTCAATGCGCTTTGGCAGCTCTATATTTTGCGAGGAGCTATCATTGCCCTGGCTTTCGCGCTGATGGGTGGTTTTGTAAGCAACGTTTGTGTGTCCAACTGGTTTGTTCGGCGCCGAGGACGCGCCATTGGTTTGGCAAATATGGGATCCCAAGCAGGCAACTTGATTTTGGTGCCGCTGGTTGTGTGGATCATTTCAACGTGGGGTTGGCGCAGCAGCTTCCTGCTATTTGCCTCTTTGCCCATGTTCCTTGTAGTGGTTCCAGCGGCTCTGATCATGCGGCGACGACCTGAAGACATGGGGTTGCTTCCCGATGGCGACAGCAATGCCGAACCTCAAAAGCCTGTCCAGAATACTGGTGCCGTCTCCACACAAAGAGCGGCCGATACTTTGCTTCAGGAACCTGTTTGGACGCGTTTGGAGGCCATGCGAACCGCCCCTTTTTGGCTAATAGTGGCGAGTTTCTCCCTATCCAGCTTGGCCGTTCAGGGGATCAACTTTAGCCTTGCACCCTACGCCCAAGACCTAGGGTTTGGTGCAAGTATTGTCGCAACGATCTTAATAGTGAAAGCTGCGGGGCAGTTCACCACCCTACCGGTATGGGGATTGATAATGGACAAGGCTGATAGTCCAATCGTCAGAATTTTGCCATTGGGTCTACAGGCAGTCGCGTGCGTGTTCTTCTTGATAGCATTATCGCAGCCCGGGTTTGTGTGGCTGGCTGTTGTTGCTTATGGCACGTCCATGTCGGGCATAGGGGTAACTCAAGAGGTTCTTTGGGCCAACTACTTTGGGCGCCGATCCCTCGGGACGGTCCGTTCCACGGCTAATCCTTTCCTTGTTGCCTTAGGTTCAATCGGCCCACTACTGATGAATAAACTCTTTGACATCTCTGGCTCATACCGAATCGCTTTCCTATTGTTCATAGGAATCTTCCTATTCTCATCGTTCCTTCTGTGGGCTTGCCGGCCACCAAGCCTGCCCAGACAGCGCACCTAGGCTATGGTGGCTGCCCCTTGGACTTCGCCAGAGCGCCATCCGCTTGGAGCGAGTAGGGGCGAAGCACTCCTTGCCTGCTTGAGGGACTGAAAAGAGGAAGCCTGGCGGTGATAATGCCCCAGTACAGCTAATTGACAGCGAAAAGACGAGGTGCTAGATTCCGGCTCGGAGCCGATGGAGGCGAGACATGGCTCCTTCGGAAAAGAATGGATATGGCGAACCAGGGCAGGAACGAGTTGGGGAAAAGGAGGCACGACATGAGTAGAGTAGGCAATCCTGGACCACTGGAGGGAGTGCGCGTCCTGGACGTGGCTCGCCAGAGGGCCGGTCCGGCCGCCGGCCTTATGATGTCGCGCATGGGGGCTGACGTCATCAAAGTAGAACCGCCGGAGGGTGAATATAGTCGGAAGAGCGGCCCAACGGCTCGAGGGCAGAGTGTGTACTGGCCGCAGTACAACAGCGGCAAGCGGAGTCTCGGAGTGGACCTATATTCAGAAAAGGGCAAGGAGATTCTTCGCCGGCTTGTAGCGGTTTCCGACATCTTCATCCAGAACTTCCGTCCGGGCACTATCGAAGCGATGGGCTTTGGCTACCCAGTTTTGAAATCCTTGAACCCGAGGATCGTGATGGTGAACATCTCGGCTTACGGCCAGTACGGCCCTTACTGGGAAAGGCCTGGCATGGATCGGGTAGCCTCAGCATTGAGTGGTTTCATGTACAGCCATGGGGCCGAGGGAATGCCCCCGATAATGGTGGGTGAGAGTGTTCTTGATCAAATAACGGCGCTGCACGCTACCATCGGCGCCCTCGGTGCGTTGTGGGAAAGGCAGCAGTCTGGCGAGGGGCAATCGTTGGATTTGGCGCTGGCAGACTCTGGATACGTGGCCATGGCAATACCTATGAGCTACTACAAGGCAACCGGGAAGGTAAGGCCCAGGCCCGGACTTGGTTCCGGATTATCTGGCGCGTTTAACTGCAAGGATGGGATGGTCTTCGCAATGTTGGGCGGCGCGAACATGCTGGAACGCATATCTAAAACGATAGGACATCCCGAGTGGGCAGAGCAAGGCCGTAGGGGTAGTCAACGTGATCCCGCTGCTGCATCTCAGGAAGAGAAGGAATTCGTAGCTGTGGCAGGGAAGGAATTAGAGAGGTGGTTTAGCCAGCGGACAGTAGCTGAGGTAGTCAGTATCATCAGTGAACTGGGTGCAATTATTGCGCCAATCAATACGGTCGCTCAGGCAGCAGAGGACCCTCATCCCTGGGCCAGAGATGTGATGGTCGAGGTTCCCGATCCTGTTGCAGGGAAGATCCATGTGCCTGGGGACATCATGCATTACAGTAGGAGCGGCTACAACATCGGCCCAGGGCCCACACCTGGGCAACATACGCAAGAGATCCTGACGGAGATTCTTGGCATGACAGATGAAGACGTACGGCAACTCAAAGAGGCAAAGGTGATATAACGCTTGGCCTCAGAGGAAAAGCATCTCCATCCGCGAAACTACGAGAGGAGTGAGCCGATGAAGAAGCTAAGACAGTCCAGCCAACGACCGCCCTAGGTAGCCACAATCCTGATTCCCCTTCCGGCTCTTGTACTGGCGTGTGGCCCAGGGGAGCAGCCTACTCCCGCCATACTCAGGACTTCCGGGGCTCCGCCCTTCTGGACTCTCCCCTTCTTCAGCAGCCTGCTAGCGCAGCGTCAGGTTAAAGTCCTCCAGGTCATCCTCATCGCGCTCTAGCGATGCCTGTTTCCTATCGTCATGCCCATTCCCCTCCATAGGGAAAGCGACCAGGGGAGGAGCTTCGCTAATGCGGAGTGACAGGCCCAGTCGCTGCCGCCCTTCACTGGATATGTCCAGCCGGGCTGGTATGAGGCGACCGATGATCACGTTCTCCTTCAGCCCCTGGAGACGGTCTATGGCGCCGTTCACTGCCGCTTCCGTAAGGACCCTGGTGGTCTCCTGGAAGGAGGCAGCAGCCAGGAAGCTTCTTTCCGTGCTCAGGGAAGCCCTGGTGATTCCCAGCAGCACTGGGCTGCCGGTGGCAGGTTCGCCGCCTTCGGCCAGAATCTTGGCGTTGATCTCTTCAAAGGTGAAGCGGTCCACCAGTTCCTTGGGCAGCAGCTCCGTATCGCCCGTCGTATCCACGCGGACCTTGCGCAGCATCTGCCTGGCTATTATCTCAATGTGCTTGTCATTTATGGTGATCCCCTGGGAGCGGTAGACGTTTTGGACTTCCGCAATCAGGTAGCGCTGCACTGCATCCTTTCCAAGGATGCGGAGGACGTCCTGGGGATTCAGCGGACCTGACGTGATGGGATCACCGGCGCGCACTGTGGCGCCAACATCCACCGCCAGGTGGGCAGAGGCTGGAATAGGGTACTCCCTCTGGTCCTCCTCCTGCCATCGCACGGTGATGATGCTGTCCTGTATTTCTACTCGCCCGGCAACACGAGCGACGACCTCCTGGGCAGGAGCCAGGGCGTGCTCTTCAGCCTTGCTTTCTGATTCCTCAGGACGGGCCAGATTGTCGCCCACATCCACCCAGTCCCCCTGTTCTACTGCCGGGCCGTACCCGGAGGGTATGGGGTACTCTTCCTGGTACTCTTCGCGGCTAACTACCCTGACCCGGCGTCCCTCGGCGGAATCATCTATCTCCACCTTTCCATCCAGCTCTGCCAGTATGGCCATGCCACGAGGAGCCCGGGCTTCAAACAACTCCTCCACTCGGGGCAGGCCGCTTGTGATGTCAATGCCGGCAACGCCTCCGGTGTGGAAGGTGCGCATGGTCAACTGTGTCCCAGGCTCTCCTATGCTTTGTGCGGCAATGATGCCCATAGCCTCTCCCATGAGCGCGGGCTTGCCTGTAGCAAGGCTCCGACCGTAGCAGAGGCGGCACAGTCCCTTCTTGGCGGTGCAGGTGATGGGGGAGCGCACCTGTACCCGCTGTATGCCCGCCTGGGCTATGGCCGCTGCTTGCTCTTCGTCTATCTCCTGGTTGGGTTCTACCAGGATCTCACCGGTATTGGGGTCTGCAACTGAGGTGACGGACACCCGTCCCACCAGGCGGCCTGGCAGAGGCGGCATCAAGGTATTCCCTGGCTGGCCCTCAACCCAGAAGCCTGTGGTAGCGCCGCAGTCCTCCTCCAGGATAATCACATCTTGAGACACGTCAATAAGCCGCCGGGTAAGGTAGCCGCTGTCTGCGGTGCGCAGCGCCGTATCGGTCAGACCTTTGCGGGCGCCGTGGGTGGATAAGAAGTACTCCAGTACAGTAAGCCCTTCCCGGAAGCTGGACTTGATTGGCAGTTCTATGATTCTTCCCCTGGGATCGCTCATAAGGCCGCGCATTCCCGCCATCTGCTTAATCTGGGCGATGTTGCCTTTGGCCCCAGAGGTGGCCATCATGTAGATGCCGCCGTAGCTGGAGAGGGTTTCGGTAATTATCTGGGTCATGCGGTCGCTGGCCTGGGTCCAGACGGCCACAGCCCGGTCGTACCGCTCCTGCTCAGTGAACAGGCCCGTCTGGAACTGCTCCTCCAGGTCCTCAATCTCCTTGTCGGCCCACTCCATTAGCTCCTTCTTCTTTGCTGGCACTTCCACATCGTTGATGGCTATGGTGGTGCCGGAGCGGGTGGCGTAGTGGAACCCCAAGTCCTTTATGGCGTCCAGGGCCTTAGCGGTTCCCTGATTTCCCAAGAGCTTGTAGCACTCGGTAACCAGCTTGCTAAGGGTGTTGGAGTCCATCACCTGATTGTGGAAGCCTATCTCGGGCGGAAGCACCTCGTTGAATATCAACCGGCCAACGGTGGTCTTCAGCCAGCCGTCCTCCTGCTGGGCGTCGCGTATCAGGATCTCCGCTTGCAGGTCCAGGTAGCCGGAGTCGAAGGCGAGGCGCGCATCGCCCTTGGAGCCGTAGCGCTTGCCCTCGCCCGGCGCTCCTGGAAACGCCAGAGTCAGGTAGTAGCAGCCCAGGACAATGTCCAGCGTGGGGGTGACTATCGGGTCCCCGGAGCTGGGGTACAGCATGTTGTTGGAGCTCAACATGAGCTGCCACGCCTCTTGTACCGCTTGGCGGGATAGAGGAACGTGTACGGCCATCTGGTCACCGTCGAAGTCGGCGTTGAAGGCTGTACACACCAGGGGATGAAGCTGTATGGCGCTGCCTTCAATGAGCACTGGTTGAAAAGCCTGGATTCCCAGGCGGTGAAGGGTGGGGGCACGGTTCAGCAGCACCGGCCGGTCCCTGATGACATCCTCCAGGATGTCCCAGACCTCCGGGCGGACCCGTTCCACCATGCGTTTGGCGCTCTTTATGTTGTGGGCGTGCCCCTGGAGGACCAGGCGGTTCATTACAAAGGGTTTGAACAGCTCCAGGGCCATGCGTTTTGGCAGACCGCACTGGTGTAGCTGTAGCGTGGGTCCCACCACAATGACGGAGCGTCCGCTGTAGTCCACGCGCTTGCCTAGAAGATTTTGGCGGAACCTCCCTTGCTTTCCGCGCAGCAGGTCCGACAGGGACTTCAGCTTGTGATTATGGCTGCCGGAGATGGCGCGGCCCCTGCGCCCGTTGTCTATGAGGGCGTCCACGGCCTCTTGGAGCATCCTTTTTTCGTTTCTGACAATGATGTCGGGCGCGCCAAGGGTCAGGAGGCGCTTCAGCCGGTTGTTCCGGTTGATGACGCGGCGGTACAGGTCGTTCAGGTCGCTGGTGGCGAAGCGGCCACCGTCCAGTTGCACCATGGGCCGCAGGTCGGGTGGCAGAATCGGCAGGACCGTTATGACCATCCACTCCGGCTTGGTCTCACTCTTGCGGAATGCTTCCACCACCCTGAGCCGCTTGATTGCCTTGTTCCGCCGCTGGCCTGTGGTGGTGCGCACATCGGCGTGGAGGGTCTCTCTAATCTGCTCCAGGTCCAGCTTTTGGAGGATCTCCAGGACAGCCTCTGCGCCCATGGAGGCGTGGAAGACATCGCCCGCCCTTTCGCGGAGATCCCGATACCTGCTCTCGGCAAGAAGCTGGAGTGGGCGCAGGTTCTCCAGGTCGTCTATTCTGGCCTGAATATCCTCTTGGATGCGCTGCGCAGCCTTTTCCAGACGTTCTGTAACCTGCTCTATCTCTTTCTCTGCCTCTTCAGCGCTCGCCGCCGGGTCCTTCCCCTTCGGTGGTGTCTGGCTTTCTAACTTCTGGCGCGCCTGGGCCACCGCCTCTTCCAGGGCCTTCTGGCTGCGCTCCGTTTCGGCCTCCTGCTCACCCTTCAGGGCATCCAGTTTCTGCTGGCGGGCCTCCTCATTTACCGATGTGATGACATACTGGGCAAAGTACAGGACTCGCTCCAAGTTCCTGGGCGACAGGTCCAGGAGCAGGCCCAGCCGGCTGGGTGTGCTCTTGGCAAACCAGATGTGAGCTACGGGGGCGGCCAGCTTAATGTGGCCCATGCGCTCTCGGCGCACTTTGGAGCGCGTTACCTCAACGCCGCACCGGTCGCAGATGACTCCCTTGTAGCGTATCTTCTTGTATTTGCCACAGTAACATTCCCAGTCCTTGGTGGGTCCAAAGATCCTTTCGCAGAAGAGGCCGTCCTTTTCGGGGCGCAGCGTTCTGTAGTTGATTGTCTCCGGCTTGGTCACCTCACCGTAGGACCAGCCTTGGATCTGGTCTGGAGATGCCAGGGATATTCTGATAGCGTTGAAATCAGTGCTTTGGGTCATGCCTGTCTTAGTCTCCTTGACTGTTGCTGGATTTTCCGGGACGTAATTGGGCCAGGGCGTTTTTCAATGGGCGTGCCCTGTAGGGCCGCCGCCCTTACGGGTTCGTTACTGCTTCAGAGCTTCCGTGTCCTCCGCGACCTCCGGGAGCGCCTCTACCAACTTCAACGATGCCGCAGCCTGTGCCGCCAGTTCCACAGGCCATGTATCCTCAGCCTCGGGCGTTATGACTACATTCTCCTCGGCTTCGTTCAGAAGCTCCACGGAGAGCCCCAGGCTTTGAAGCTCCTTGAGCAGAACGTGGAAAGATTCGGGTATACCCGGCTGAACCGCGTCCTCGCCCTTGACAATGGACTCGTACACCTTCACCCGGCCCACAACATCGTCAGACTTGACAGTGAGCATCTCCTGTAAATTGTAGGCTGCACTGTACGCCTCCAGGGCCCACACCTCCATCTCTCCAAACCGCTGGCCGCCAAACTGGGCCTTGCCCCCCAAGGGCTGCTGAGTAATGAGGGAGTACGGGCCGGTGGAACGGGCGTGTATCTTGTCCTCCACCAGGTGAATCAGCTTCATCATGTAGATGTAACCCACGGTGACTGGTTGGTCAAAAGGCTCTCCGGTGCGGCCATCATAAAGTACGCTCTTGCCAAAGATTGGGGGATTGCCCTTTCTCTCATGGCTCAACTGCTGGGCTTGTTCTCTCACCTCTTCTGCACTCTTGCCCGCCATATCTAATAGCGCCTCTTCCTTGAGCCATATGCGCAGACAAGCCTCGCTGGCCTTGCCGGTTGATTCATCCGCGAACAGATCATCGGCATCGTACCCGCGCGCCTCCAGCCACTGCCGCACGCGAGCGAAATCGTAAGCTCCGTTGCTGTGGTTGCCGTTATGGCTCTCCGCCCCGGAGCTTCGGACAAACCAGGCCCGGGCCAGGGCGTCCTCGATGCCCTCGTCTTTGGCGCCATCGAACACAGGGGTGACTGCGGAGAAACCGAGTGTTTTGGCTGCCCATCCCAGGTGGGTCTCCAATACCTGGCCAAGGTTCATCCTGGAAGGCACACCTATGGGGTTGAGGATAATGTCCACAGGGGTCCCATCGGGAAGGAACGGCATCTCCTCCACGGGCAGGATACGGGAGATGACGCCCTTGTTGCCATGACGGCCCGCCATCTTATCCCCTGCAGCTATCTTCCTGGTCTGTGCTATCCATGTACGGACCAGTTTGTTTACGCCTGGGGGTAGTTCGTCCTTGTTTTCGCGCGTAAAGACCCTGACGTCTATTACTTTGCCCCGCTCTCCGTGGGGGACCCGCAGAGAGGAGTCCTTCACATCGCGGGCCTTCTCACCGAAGATTGCCCGCAGCAGCTTCTCCTCAGCTGTCAACTCCGTCTCACCTTTGGGGGTGATCTTGCCCACCAGGATGTCGCCCGGGCCCACCTCTGCACCCACTCGGATAACCCCCTCCTCATCCAGGTTACGCAGGCTGTCCTCTCCCACGTTGGGAATGTCCCGGGTAATCTCCTCGGGGCCTAGCTTGGTGTCCCTGGAGTCGCACTCGTACTTTTCGATGTGGATGGAGGTGAACTTGTCTTCCTGGAGCATGCGGTCGCTGATGATGATGGCGTCCTCGAAGTTGTACCCCTCCCAGCTCATGAAAGCCACCAGCGCGTTCTGTCCCAGGGCCAGAAGACCCTGGTCTGTGGAGGAGCTATCGGCCAGGGGGTCTCCCGCCCGGACGGCGTCACCCTTCCTGACTATTGGGCGCTGGGTGATACAGGTGCCCTGGTTGCTGCGCACGTACTTCAGGAGGGCGTGAACGTGTTCCTGTCCCTCCGAGTCTATAACCACGACGCAGTCTCCCGAGACAGAGGTGACAATGCCGTCACACTGGGCTAGGAGCACCTGGCCCGAGTCTGCCGCCACTCGACGCTCCATGCCGGTGCCTACGATGGGGGCCTCCGGGCGCAGCAGCGGCACGGCCTGGCGCTGCATGTTGGAACCCATGAGGGCGCGGTTGGCGTCATCGTGCTCCAGGAATGGGATCAAGGCCGTGGAGACGCTGACAATCTGCATGGGGGATATGTCCATGTAGTCCACCTGCTCTGGAGACTCCATGGCAAACCGCTCACCCTGTCTTATCTCCACCCGGTCTCCAACGAACTGGTGCTTGCCATCCAGGGACGAGTTGGCCTGAGCGATAACGAATTTCTCCTCTTCATCGGCGGAGAGATACCGGATCTCTTCTACCCCCGCGGACACAAAGGCATTCACCCGTATGGGCCTGGAAGGAAGGGCGCGGATCTGGGTGGCCACCCTCTTGGATACGACGGTTCCTGCCCCGGCAATGGTCTTGCCCTTGGTGTCTTTCACTGCTTCTGTAAGGGTGTGGCCCTCCAGGTCGGGGTAGTCATTAGGGATTTCGTGGAGCACCTTCCTGTATGGCGTCTCGATGAAGCCGAAGGCGTTGGTCCTGGCAAAGGTGGCCAGGGAACCCAGCAGTCCAATGTTTGGCCCTTCAGGAGTCTCAATGGGGCAAATGCGTCCATAGTGGGAGTGGTGGACGTCGCGCACGTCAAAGCCGGCCCGCTCGCGGGAAAGGCCTCCCGGGCCCAGGGCGGAGAGCCGGCGTTTGTGCGTCAGCTCCGCCAGGGGGTTGGTCTGGTCCATGAACTGGGATAGCTGCGAACCTCCGAAGAACTCCCGTACGGCAGCTACTATGGGGCGGACGTTTACCAGGGCGCTGGGAGTAGCCTGCTCCGGGTCAACGAGTGTCATCCTTTCCCTCACCACCCGTTCCATGCGCAGCAACCCCACTCTAAGCTGGTTCTGGATTAGCTCACCCACGGCCCTCACGCGACGGTTGCCCAGGTGGTCTATGTCGTCCACGCCCTGTTCCCCATTGTTTATCTGGATGATCATCTTCACCACGGCCACAATATCCTGCTGAGTGAGGACTCTGTTATCCGGGGCTATGTCCAGGTTCAGGCGGCGGTTTAGCTTGTGACGACCCACCCGGCCCAAGTCGTACCTGCGAGCGGCGAAAAACAGGTTGTCCATGAGGTTCCGAGCATTCTCCATACTGGGAGGCTCTCCAGGACGCAGGTGGCGATAGAACTCCAACAGGGCCTCTTCGCGAGTCGTTACCTGGGAGTCCCGATCCATAGTGGACTGAATATACCGGTGGTCGGGATTGGCATCCACATCCGCAAATGCCTCCAGCAACGCCTCGTTGGTATCCAGGCCAATGGCTCTCAATAGAGTTGTCACCGGGATCTTCCGTTTCCTGTCCACCTTTACGGAGATCACGTCTCTGGTGCTGGTCTCAAACTCCAGCCAGGCTCCGCGGTATGGGATGAACTTGGCGTAGCCCAGGGAACGGCCGGTGGCAGGGTCCTCCTCTGCGGTGAAGTAGACCCCAGGCGACCTGACCAGTTGGCTAACTACCACACGCTCCGCACCATTGATGACAAAGGTTCCGTTGACCGTCATTTGGGGAATGTCCCCAAGGAAAAGTTTCTGCTCCTTCTTCTCCCCGGTTTCCTTAATATCCAGCCGCGCTATGACGTACAAGGGGGCTGAGAAGGTGCTTTCCCGCCGGCGGCATTCCAGTTCGGTGTATTTGGGAGCCTGGAACTCGTGCTTCAGAAAGTGAAGCTCAAATCTCCCACCTGTGAAGTCCAGAATGGGAGAAACCTCTTGAAACAACTCTCTGAGGGCTTCCCCTTTGAACCAGTCAAAGGAGGCGGTCTGCATTTGTATCATGTTGGGTACATCCAGCACCTGCGGGATGCGCGAGTAGGATTTTTGCCTGGGGGTTAGGGCGACGGTGTTAGAAGGGAACAATGCAACCATAAGGCTTCACGCTCCTTGCGCAGCTAAAGAAAAAACGGCCTTCTATCCTAAGGACGAAGGCAAAAAGGCAACAGAAGGTGCGGAATTTGTTTCAAACAGTGGAATAGCTCAATGGCCTTGAGGACATAATCAGACCAGTACCAGAATATACCAGCATGTCCACCATTTGTCAATACACCCGAACACGCTTCCATTGCGATGTCTGGGAAGAGAGCATACAATAATGGTTCTTGCGCTTTCAGGGAGTACCACCGGCACAGGAAATAGAGACACCCAGAACAATGCGTAACTCCTCAGTTCCACATTTGCCTGTCCCCACATCACCCCAGAGTAAAGGCTTTCGCCTGAGCACCTTCTCTTCGCTACAGTACAGAGACTACAGATACCTGTGGACCACCACCATCTTTACCTCTGCTGGAAACTGGATCCAGCAGATCACGCTGGGATGGCTGGTTTTTCACATGACCGGCTCCGCGCTACTCACAGGCACCGTTAGCGGAGTTCGAGCGCTGCCATTCTTGTTCGTGGGGCCGCTGGCAGGAGTCATCGCCGACCGGGTGGACAGAAAGCTGCTCTTGATTCTTACACACATCTACCTCTCACTCCTGGGCCTGGGCTTCGCCATCCTGATAGTTACCGGCCTGATTCAAGTGTGGCACATCTTTGTTTTTTCATTCCTGGGCGGCGTTGGTTGGGCGATCCTCAACCCCGTCCGCCAGACTCTGGTACCGGCTCTGGTGCCCAGCTCGGCTCTGATGAACGCCATAGCGCTCAACTCCGCAGCCTTCAACGCTACCCGGGTCATAGGGCCAGCCATCGGGGGCGTGCTCATCGCGGCCTTTGGCCCCGCGACAAACTTCTTCATACAGAGCGCGGCCTATTTCGCCGTCACCATTTTCGTGCTGCCCATACGGATTCCGGCGCGGCCTCCCACCACCACTCCCCATGCCTCTATTCTCGGCGACCTCAAGGGCGGGTTGAAATACGTATCCAAAGACAAAACCATCTTGGCCCTCATCATGGTGGCTCTCGTACCCTCGGTTTTTATGATGCCATTCACCCAGGGCCTTATGCCCGTGTTCGCAAAGAGCGTGCTGGGAGTTGGGCCGGAGGGCCTGGGTATTCTGCTGGCTTCGGCAGGGGCAGGCGCGCTGGTAGGGACACTAGCCCTGGCTTCCCTGGGAAACTTCCAGCGAAAAGGCGTCTTGCTCCTCACCTCCGCAACCATCGCCGCCGCTAGCTTGATGCTTTTCTCGCGAACTACCTGGCTCCCAGTGGCAGCCGCGGTGCTGGCGATTCAGGGCGGGTTCCAGATGGTCTACAACTCCACCAACAACACAGTCCTGCAGATTATTACTCCAGACGAGTACCGCGGCAGGGTTATGAGCATTTATATGCTGGATCATGGCCTGATGCCCCTGGGTTCCTTCATGGCAGGAGCCCTAGCTGAGATCTTCGGCGCTCCTATGGCCATACTGGCCGCCGGCGCAATAACAACAGCACTGGTCCTGCTGCTGGCCACGCAATTCAGACAGCTACGCCAGTTCCGGTAACAGTTCCCATCACGCCGCCCGACGCACCGCAAGCGGTGAACGGAATCACGCTCACACCTGTTGCAGGCCCTGAGCCAGCCCCCGCAAATCGGCGGCTCCGCTGTACGCCCCGGCAAGACCATAGCATCAGTTGTTTCATAACATAACAATCTGGGACGAGTACAGCCCATTGACAGCGCATGGTATGTGGGCTACCATAGCCGAGTCTGTTATATACTGGCTAAAGGCTACGACGGAGACGAGTACGCGGCCATGAACGGCCCAGCGAGTCCGGTACAGTGAGAGCGGACGCCCGCCACGCTGCGGAATATCCCTCCCGAGCCGCCAGCCGAAAGTCCCGAGACGCTCGGGACGAGTAGACCTGGCCGGGGTTGTCGCCCGTTAAGAGCGACAGGGGTGTGATAGCACCTCGCAAAGTGTCCTCTGGATTAGTCCAGGGGAAACAAGGGTGGTACCACGGGAAACAAAATCCCGTCCCTTCAGGGGCGGGATTTTTTGTGTTAGAGAGTTCTATCACCAAGAGCGGGGTAGCTGGCAGAGCATCACGACAGTCAGGAGGTTTGGAGCCATGAAACTTACAGGTGCGCAAATGGTATGTGAATGCCTCATCCGGGAGGGTGTGGATGTAGCCTTTGGCCTTCCGGGAGGTGCAATTCTGCCGCTGTACCAGACTATGGTGCATTACCCGCAGCTCCGCCATATCCTTGTAAGGCACGAGCAGGCCGCGGCCATGGCCGCCGACGGCTACTTTCGAGCCTCGGGGAAGGTCGGAGTAGCCATCGCCACCTCCGGGCCCGGAGCCACCAACCTGGTCACTGGCATAGCCGCTGCCTACATGGACTCATCGGCCGTAGTAGCCATCACCGGCCAGGTACCGCGCTCCGGCATAGGAAAGGACTTCTTCCAAGAGGTGGACACCACTGGTATCACTCTACCCATCACCAAACACAACTACCTGGTGATGCGCGCCGCGGACATCCCCAGAATCATCCGTGAGGCCTTCTACCTGGCCAAGTCAGGTAGGCCGGGACCGATACTGGTGGACATCCCCAAGGATGTTCTCACCGAACAAGCCGAGTTCGACTACCCTGAGGATGTAGACCTGCCTGGCTACAAACCAACTCTGGAAGGACACCCCACTCAGATAAAGAAGGCAGCCCGCCTCATAAAAGACGCCAAGCGCCCTGTCATCTTGGCCGGCCACGGAGTGGTCCTGTCCCAGGCGTTCGAGGAGCTCCGCGAGCTGGCAGAAAAGGCCCAAATCCCTGTGGTCACAACCCTCCTGGGCATTAGCTCTTTCCCAGAGACGCATGTCCTCAGCGTGGGAATGCCAGGCATGCACGGCGTTGCCTCCGCCTCCCTCGCCCTGGACCGAGCAGACCTCATCGTTAGCCTGGGGGCACGCTTTGATGACAGGGTCACCGGGCGAGTCAGCACATTCGCCACCCACGCCAAGATAGTCCATGTGGACGTGGACCCTTCGGTGATAGGCCTGAACGTCAAGACCCACGTCCCCATCGTTGGCGACGTAAAGCGCATACTACACGCATTGAACCAGCAGGTGCAGCCCGCCACCCACACCGATTGGTTGGACGAAATCGAGCAGCTTCGCAGGGAGCACCCTTCTCTTCGCTTGCAGGACAACTCCAAGCTCACCCAGCAGTACGTGCTGAAGCAGCTCTCGGACATCACCCAGGGCAAGGCCATCGTCGTCACCGGAACGGGCCAGCACCAGATGTGGGCGGCGCAGCACTATCAGTTCACCCAACCCAACTCATTCATCACCTCCGGTGGCCTGGGCACAATGGGCTTTGAAGTCCCCGCCGCCATGGGCGCGCAGGTCGCCCGCCCAGACGCTACGGTATGGTCCATCGCTGGAGATGGCGGCTTCCAGATGACCTTGTGCGACCTTGCTACTCTGGTGGAGAACAAGATCCCGGTGAAGTTCGCCCTGATGAACAACCGATCCCTGGGAATGGTGCGCCAGTGGCAGGACCTCTTCTATCAGAAGAACTACTTCGCCACCCTGTACACAGGCAACCCTGACTTCGTGAAACTGGCGGAGGCATACGGCATGTTCGCCCTCCGAGTTACCGACAAAGCCCATGTAGCATCCGCCATCCAGGACGCTATGCAATATCCCGGGCCTGCTCTGGTGGACTTCATGGTTGATCCGGAGGAGAACGTCTACCCGTTCATTCCTCCTGGCGAGAGCGTCAAAGAGATGATGGAGCAAAATGTGCCCGCGGAGGAGGCAGCATGGTCCCGTTGAAGCACACCATTGTAGCCCTGGTGCAAGACCAACCCGGCGTTTTGGCCCGCGTGGTTGGCATGTTCCGCAGACGTGGATTCAACATAGCCAGCCTGGCGGTGGGCCACAGCGAGATTCCCGACCAGTCTCGGATGACATTTGTGGTGGAGGGCGACGATGCCACGATGGAACAGGTCGTCAAGCAGCTAAACAAGCTGGTGGAAGTAGTGCGCGTAACCGACCTGCGGGATCAAGAAGCCGTCTACCGTGAAATGGCAATCATAAAGGTGCGGGCCACCCCCCAGACCCGCAGCGAGATCGTGCAGCTAGTAGATATCTACCGGGCCGGCATAGTGGACGTTGGCCCCGAGTCATTGATAATAGAAGTGACAGGGACCGAAGACAAGATAGATTCCCTCTACGAGATGCTGAAGTCTTTTGGAGTCCGTGAGATAATGCGTACCGGGCGGGTCGCCATGACCAGGGGCTTCGCCGCAACCCGGTCATCAGAAACCGCGCGAAACCGCAACTATGGCGCCAGGGAAGAGAAGTACGAGTCCATCCTGTAACCTGCGTGAGCGTATCCTGAGCGAAGCCGAAGGAGTGGGGGGCTGGGGTCCGATGGCAGAGCCATCGAGACTCTCGACAAAGTCGGAGGGGATAGTCGAAAGAGTTTTCCATCACCATGCTAGGAAAGCGAGGAATATAAAACCATGGTAAAGGTCTACTACGAAAAGGACGCCAACCTCTCATCCCTCAAGGATAAAACCATCGGCATAGTCGGATACGGCAGCCAGGGACACGCCCATGCCCTCAACCTCAAAGACTCGGGCCTGAACGTAATCGTTGGCCTGTACAAGGGCAGCAAGAGCTGGGCCAAGGCCGAAGCCGCGGGACTGCGAGTCTCCACCGCTGCCGAAATGGCCCGCGACTCCGACGTCATTGTCATGCTCATCCCAGACCCCGCTCAGCCGGAGGTGTACCGCAAGGACATCCTTCCACATCTATCTGCGGGCAAGAGCCTGGTCTTCGCCCACGGCTTTGCCATCCACTTCAAGACCGTCGTCCCACCCAAGAACGTGGACGTGTGGATGATTGCGCCCAAAGCACCCGGACACCGGATGCGCGAGGTGTTCGTCCAGGGCAACGGCGTCCCTTCCCTGCTGGCCATACACCAGGATGCCACCGGCCATGCCAAGGAGCTGGCACTGGCCTACGCCAAGGGCGTTGGCTCCCTTCGCGCCGGCGTGCTGGAGACCACCTTCAAAGAGGAGACCGAGACCGACCTTTTCGGAGAGCAGGTTATCCTGTGCGGCGGCGTCACATCCCTCATCAAGGCCGCGTTCGAGACTCTGGTGGAGGCGGGCTACCAGCCGGAGTCCGCCTACTTTGAGGTGATGCACGAGTTGAAGCTCATAGTTGATTTAATGTATGAAGGCGGCATGGAGTACATGCGATACTCCGTCAGCGACACAGCCGAATACGGCGACTACACGCGTGGCCCACGGGTTATTGACCAGCACGTGAAAGACAACATGCGTAAGGTCCTGGATGAGATTCAGGACGGCTCCTTCGCCAAGGAGTGGATCACAGAGAACGATGAGGGACGCCCACGGTTCCTGCGGCTGCGGCAGGAAAACGCCGGACACCCTGTGGAGAAGGTGGGCAAGGAGCTGCGGGCCATGATGCCCTGGCTAAAGAGTACGAAGTAGTGGACTAAGAAGGCGACAACAGGTCGCTCGGCAAATAGACTTCTCTGTAATAGGGGGTAGAAATGAAGCTGCTCATGAAGGTCGAAGCGAAGGAAGTAAAGGGATCGAAGGGCGTCGAATTCGAAGTATATGATGGGTCAGCAAACGTGGGAACATTGATAGTGGGTAAGGGAGGTATTCGTTGGGCAGCTCCCAAAGCTTCTGTAAACGCAAGATCGAGGTCTTGGCGTGAAGCCATCCAATGGCTTGAGCGAGGACACCCATCCAGCCGATAGGCAATTCCGCTTTAGGCCCCGCACCACACCCTAAAGAGTGTGGCATCGAATGCCCCAGCCACCGATGCCGCATCCTTCAGGATGCGGTAGCAAGGCATAAATCTACCTCATTGGCTCAGGCAATAAACTCGCGGACAAAAGTGGCGAGGTATTTCAAATGCGACGCAAATTCACAGCTCTGTTATGGCAAGAGGGGGACTGGTATGTGGCCCAGTGCCTTGAAGTGGATGTGGTGAGCCAGGGTGAGACCGAAGAAGGGGCTCTTGTGAACCTCAAAGAGGCTCTGAGCCTCCATTTTCAGGAGCCCAGGGCTACTATCGTTCCTAAGATACGCCAAGTCGAGGTAGAGGTACGTGCCTCTTAGACCCCTGCCATTCCGCGAAGTGAAGCGCAGGCTAGAAGCTGCGGGATTCCTAGAGGCAAGCCAGGAGGGGAGCCACGTAAAGTTTGCCAAAAGGACCAGTCGAGGGGTGCTAACGGCAGTTGTGCCCAGACATAGGGAAATAGTCGTTGGGACGTTGCGAGGCATCTTGAGGCAAGCAGGTATAAGTCCAGAGGAGTTTGAGGAACTCTAGGCTAGCGCGCAGAGCCGAATCTGTCGCATCCTTGAGGATGCGGTAATCACACAACCCCTATCCTGGCCAAAGTCCCATTTGTTTTGCAGGTAGCGTGGAGCACCCGGCCACCCTTCGGGCTGGCCCCACGCCACGGTGAATCTTCAAGACCACCAAGTAGTCGCCAGGCACACGTCCCTGCGTAGGGGCACGGCATGCCGTGCCCCTACTGTTACCGCCTTTCCACAGGTGCCCCCGGCGTGGGCAGCAGCCGCTGGCGGGCCAGGGCCAGCACCGGCAACACGGCGACTGCTAGGGCCAGCAGAATGGAGTTGCCCATGAGTACGGCTATCACAAAGAATGGGACAAAACCCACCGCAGCGGCGACTCCTGTGTTGTGCCGGAAATACAGGAACACCAGGGCTGGTGGAGTGGCCAGCAGCGCAGGCAGAGGCATCATGGCATACCCGATGCCCACAGTAGTGGCAAGGCCGGCGCCGCCACGGAACCGCAGGAATATGGGATACCAGTGCCCCACCATGACAGCCACTCCCACCGCCAGAGCAGCCCACGGCGAAACTCCTGCCAATTGTGCCAGCAGAACAGGCGCTAGCCCCTTGGCAGTGTCGCCGACCAGCACCATGACTCCTGCTCTACGGCTGATGGTACGGAACACGTTGGCAGCGCCCGGGTTTCCTGTGCCTGTCTGAAATACATTCACCCCGTACAGCCGCGCCACCAAATAGGCAAATGGCACGGACCCCATCAGGTAGCCCAGGGCTAGGAACAGCAGGACATTCATGGTGTAAGATTATAGCCTAGTCCGTTAGAGGCGTGGATGGCTGGACAGTCTTTGGTCCGCTCGAATGGTTCCCTTCGGCTGTGCTCAGGGTAAACTAGGCTCACCACGAGCGGAGTAACAAGCCCGCTCATCCTGAGCTTGTCGAAGGAAATGAGCGGGCATGGTGCCCTGGCATGGAAACCAAGAGGCAACGCTCATGACAACAGTCGCTGAGATGAAGCAGGCAGCCATCGCTGCTATAGACAAGCGCAAAGACGAAATCATAGGCGTCGCCAAAACTATCCTCACGGCCCCCGAAACCGGATTCAACGAATACAAGACATCCCGCCTGGTGCAGCAGAGGTTGGAGGCCATGGGCATACCATTCCAGGCTGGGCTAGCTCTCACCGGCGTCAAGGGCGTGGTGGAAGGCAAGGCCGGGCCAGGCCCTTCGGTGGCCATCATCGGCGAGCTGGACTCCATCCGCCTGCTGGACCATCCCTTTCACGACCCAGCCACAGGGGCGGCCCACGCCTGTGGCCACCACTGCCAGATCGCCAGCATGTTGGGTGCTATGGTAGGACTTACGGTCCCCAGTGTCCTCCAAAACCTCTCCGGACGGATTATCCCTATGGCCGTGCCTGCCGAGGAGTTCATCGAGTTGGAGCAGCGCATGGCACTGCGCGAAGAGAAGAAGATCGAGTTCCTGGGCGGCAAGCAGGAGCTCATTAAGCTGGGCGCCTTTGACGACGTGGACATTGCCCTACTCTGCCACACCAACAGCGTCCATCCCTCCAAGCTGACGGTGGGCGGTACAAGCAACGGCCATCTGGCCAAGTATGTACAATTCACTGGCCGTAGCGCCCACGCCGGCGGCGCTCCCCACCGCGGCATAAATGCCCTGAACGCTGCCATGATGGCTATCTCGGCCATCCACGCCAACCGCGAGACCTTTCGGGGCAGGGACACAGTTCGTATCCACGGCATCCTGACTCGCGGCGGCGACTCCGTCAGCGCTGTGCCATCCAACGTGACACTGGAGTGGAGGGTGCGGTCGGGAAACACGGATGCCCTGCTGGACAACAGCGCCAGGGTGGACCGTTGCTTCAAGGCAGGAGCGATGGCGGTGGGCGCTAGGGTGAGCATCACCAACATCCCGGGATACCTTCCCATGCGCAACAACGGCATGTTGCAGGAGACATTCTTGCGTAACGCCCAGGAATTGGTGGGGGCGTCGGATGTCCTGGTACGGCGCGCTGGTCGCAACGGAGGAGGCTCCACGGATATGGGCGACCTGTCCCAGATAATTCCGGTCATTCACCCCTACTCTGGTGGAGCCAAGGGCACCAGCCACGGCAAAGACTACGTCATCCAGGACTATGAGATAGCGGCGGTGTTGCCGGCCAAGGTCATGGCCATGACAGTGATAGACCTGCTCTCCGAGGCCGCAGCCAGGGCCCTGGAGGTGAAGGCCAGGGACAAGCCTGCCATGACCAAGGAGCAGTACCTGAAGTTCCAGCGGCAGCAGGCTTCGGTTGTGCGGTTCGACGGTGCCAGGGCGTGATTTGACGCGCCCAAAGGAGAGCCTCCCATGCCCTTCCAGCTTACGCCGGTTTACATTGTGCTTCTGCCAGTGCTGGGCGCTGCCGTGGCAACGCTAGGGACGATTGTAGGGCTTGGGGGCGGGTTCATACTTATACCCATCCTGATCGTTCTGTTTCCAGAAGCATCCCCCGCTGCACTCATAACGATCTCACTAACTGTCGTCTTTTTGAATGCTGCCTCCGCAACCATTATGAACATTCGAGCGCACCGCATAGACTTCCGCACCGCGATGCTGCTGATAGTTGGAGCCATACCAGCGTCCATCGCCGGGGCTGTAGCCTCTAGCGTGGTGAGCCGTCAAAACTTCGAGGTCCTGTTTGGGGTCCTCCTGATCATAGGAGCCATGTATATCTTTTGGAGAGGCGCAAAGACAAGCCCACAAGACCAAGAAGTGCGCCATGATCCGAACAGAGAGATTCGGGAGCGGCGAGGCCCAATCTACCGGTTCTATGTCAACGGCCTGCTTGCAGGAGTGATCAGTCCGCTGGCTGGGTTTGTGTCCAGCTTCTTCGGCATCGGTGGGGGCGTCATACACCTGCCGGCTTTGACTTTCATCCTCAAAGTGCCTCTGCGGATAGCCAGCGCCACGTCCCTTCTTGTGCTGGTCGTTACATCGCTGACCGCTATCCTGACCCTCTTCCTATCCGGCGCGATTCATGAAGGCTGGCGAAGGGCCGGACTTCTGGGTCTCGGGGCGCTGTTCGGGGCTCAGATTGGCGTCTATTTCAGCAGCCGCGTGAATCCCAAGTTCGTGCTGCTGCTCCTGTCCGCCGCCATGGCCATGGTTGGAATCCGCCAAATCGTGGCCGGATTCGGCTAGGACACTTTTGTGGCCCGCTTTTAGTCCAACTGAATCAGAGGCTCTCCCACGGAGACGTTCTGCCCAGGTCGGATGAACACGGCGCGGACCGTCCCTTTTTGAGAAAACCGGACGCTCTGCTCCATCTTCATGGTTTCCAGGATGCATATCTCCGCCCCAGGGGCCACCTCGTCCCACACCTTTAGAGAAACGGATACTATGCGCCCTGGCATTGGGGAGCGAACTATCTTCTGGTCTTGCTGGGTGATGGCCGAAAGGCCTACGGGACCGGCCGGTCCGGCGGGCTTGGGCCTATCCTCCGGCGGTGTGGAGGCCCCTGTCTGTCGCTCCACCTCCACCTCCATGACTTCGCCGTCTACAGTGACATGGAAGGGGTAGCGCTGAGGCTCGTCCACCTCGACGGTGTGCCACTTGCCCCGCACCTTGACCCGGATCTCTCGCTTCACCAGCGCCCTCCCTGACCTGGCCGTGGTTCCATCTGCGCGGCACGGCCATAGGCTTTCCACGAACTGCTGCGCGGCTCAGAGGCGCCGCTCAAGAGGGATGCCAGCGCCACTGTGACCGCGGCCACGGTGTCTCTTTCCGCCTCGTCTGATAGAAGGGCCTTTTGCTCCTCCATGAACTTGGCAAGGAACTGGGTGGAGTGCTTTGCCTTCTTGAACTCCTCGCTCTCCAGCACCTGGAGAATCAATGGAATATTGGTGGTAGCGCCCTGAATCTTGATGGCCAGGAGGGTGCTAGTCAAGGTTGCAATGGCCCTTTTGCGAGACTTGCCCCAGGCTATGACCTTGCCCATCATAGCCTCATAGAATGGGCTTATTTCGTACCCCGGGAACAGGGCGGTGTCTATGCGAATCTCGGGGCCTTCCGGCAGCTCCAGGGATTCCACCTTGCCGTAGGTAGGCATAAGGGTGAGGGGGTCTTCGGGATATAGCCTCATCTCAATGGCGTGCCCCCGTGATACCACATCTTTCTGAGAGAAGGATAGCGGCTCCCCGGCGGCGATGCGGATCTGGTGCTCCACCATGTCCAGGCCGGTGACCATCTCCGTGACAGGGTGCTCCACCTGGAGGCGCGTGTTCATCTCCATGAAGTAGAATTTGCCCTCTTGGTCCAGGAGGAACTCCACCGTGCCAGCGTTGGTGTAACCTATGTGCTCCACCAGGGCCAGCGCCGCATCATACATTTTCTGCCGCTGGCGCTTCCCAATCTTGGCGCAAGGCGTCTCCTCTATCAGCTTCTGATTGCGTCGCTGGATGGAGCAATCGCGCTCAAAAAGATGCACGGCGTTTCCGTGGTGGTCGGCCAGGACCTGCACCTCAACGTGGGAAGGATTTTCCAGGTACTTTTCCAAGTAGACCTTTGAGCTTCCGAATGCGCTCTGTCCCATGGAGCGTGCCCGCTCCATGGCCTCGGGCAGCTCCTCAGGCGTTGCCACCAGCCGGATGCCGATACCGCCGCCACCGGCCGCTGCCTTTACCATGATGGGGAAGCCCATCTCTATCGCCGCGTCCAGGGCCTCGCGGTCTGTGATATCTGCGCCGGTTCCTGGGATCAGCGGAAGTCCTGCCTCCGCCGCCAGGCCTCTGGCCAGGACCTTGTCACCCATGCGTACCATAGCTTCCGTCGAAGGGCCAACAAAGGCGATTCCCGCCTCCTGACATGCCAGGACAAAAGTGGGGTTCTGGGACAGGAACCCGTAGCCTGGATGGATGGCCTGTGCCCCAGTCTTCTTGGCAGCCTGAATAACAGCATCCATCTTCAGATAGCTTTCGCTGGCAGGAGAAGGGCCAATGAGCACGGACTCGTCTGCCTGCTGGACGTGAAGGGCGTGGGCGTCGGCCTCCGAGTAGACTGCCACGGTGAGGATGCCCATCCTGCGGCACGTGCGGATAACACGGCATGCTATCTCGCCGCGGTTGGCTATAAGAATCTTCTCAAATGGGGGCTGGATGGGAATCTTCTTTTTTCTCGGCATAGTGGGGCATCCTCAATGGCCGGTTGCGACTTCAGATTCCTCTCTAGACGCCGGCGCGCCGACATAAGCCCTGGTATGGGAAACCGATCGTAGGAAGGCAACCGACCGCATCTCCCGCTCCAGGGTGTAACGCAGATATGCATCCATAATAGCCGCCAGCTCCCGGTGCAGGGAAGCGCTGACCCGCACCATTGTAGCAGAGGATACGGTGGCAGTGGAGAGGAACCGCACCACCTTCAAGGCGTTCAAGGAGAGGTTTGCAGCTCCAGGACGCGAGGCGCTACAAGCTGGGCATACCACTCCTCCCACAATCGGACTCCAGAGGTGCTGGCTGGGAGCCAGTTGGCCATGACACTCGGCGCACCGTTGAAGCTCCGGGAGAAAACCAGAAAGACTCAGTAGCTGAAGCTCCATGTACCGCAGAAGCAGGTCGGAGTCGGCTTCGATCTCCAATGCTCGCAGGCCATCCAGGAAAAGCGTGTACACCGGCGGGTTGGGAGCTTCCAGAGGGCACAAGCTATCCACCAGATCGGTCAGGTAGATGGCCCGCGATAGCCTTTCCAGGTTGCCTTTTACCAATGGGAATGTCTCTTGAGCCTCGGCGCCCGTGATTGTGTCCAGGCTTCGCCCCTTGGCCAGGGTCAAGGAGGAGCGAGTCAACAGGTCCAGGTGTCCGCCCAGCTTGCTGGTGGTCTTTCTGACGCCCCGCACAGTAGCCTGCAGCTTTCCTATGCCAGGGGTGAGCAGCGTTAGAAGCCGGTCCGCCTCGCCAAGGGGGCCGGCGCGCAGGACGATGGCCTCGGTGTTGTATATGCGTACCCTGGGCACACTAGAACTCCTGGCGACCCTGCAAGGCTCTGGTAAGTGTCATCAGGTCAGCGTATTCCAGGTCTCCGCCCACAGGCAGGCCCCTGGCCAAGCGCGTCACCCGTTTGACCAGAGGCGATACCAGCCGCTGGATATACATTGCCGTAGCTTCACCTTCCAGGTTGGGGTTGGTGGCCAACACTACCTCTTGCACGGTGCCATCCCGCAGTCGCTCCAGCATCTCGCGGATCTTCAGCTCCTCGGGGCCTATGCCGTTGATGGGCGAGATGGCTCCATGCAGCACGTGGTACAGCCCCTGGTAGCAGCGGGTACGCTCCAGGGCCAGCACGTCCAGAGGCTCCTCCAGCACGCAGAGGATGGTGCGGTCACGGCTGGGGTCGGTGCAGATGGGGCATGGGTCCATCTCTGTGAGGTTCTGGCATTGAGAGCAGAGGATGATCCTATCCTTGACTGCCAAGATAGCCTCGGCCAGGGCCCTGGCCTCCTCCGCTGGCATTCGCACCAGGTGATAGGTTAGGCGCT
>JAUSCR010000069.1 GCA_030651175.1 Dehalococcoidia bacterium | reverse complement strand
CAGGCTCTTTTCTTCCACCTCCCTGGCCCGCCGTTTGCCTACCATAGCCTCCACCTGTTCCAACGTCATGTACAGGTCGTGCCCCGTCTCCTCCTTGGTCGTGGGCGTGAATATGGGCTTGGGAAGGCGCTCCCCCTCCTTCATGCCCGATGGAGCGTGCTTGCCGAAGATGGCGCTCGTGGCCTGATACTCCGCCCACGCCGACCCTGCCAGATACCCTCTTACCACGCACTCCACATCTATGCGCTGCGCCCGCTTGACCACCATGGCCCGCTGGGCCACCTCCCGCGGCACTTTCGCCAGTTGGGGATAGCTGCCAGCCACATCCAGGGCCATGCCAATGAAGTGGTTAGGCACCAGGTGGGCCGTCTTTCGGAACCAGAAGGCCGACATGCGAGATAATACAATACCCTTGCCGGGGACGCCGTTGGGCAGCACCACGTCGAAGGCCGAGATGCGGTCCGTGGCCACCATCAGCAGCAGGCCATTGCCCAGGTCATAGGTGTCGCGCACCTTGCCCCGGTGGAGCAGGTTAGGCAGGTTGGTGTGTAGAATGGTCATAGTTAGCTCTCCACCCCCGCTTTCTTGAACGTCTCGTCCACGTACCGCACGTAGTAGCTGTAGTCGAACAGCTCCTCTAACGCATAGCTCGGTACCAGGTCCAACACCTGCGACTCGCCCCGGATGAGGTCCCGGAAGTCCAATCCCTCGTCCCACCCCCTCATCGAGTTGCGCTGCACTATCTCGTACGCCTTCTCCCGGCTCATGCCGGCCTCGATGAGCGCCAGCAGCACCCTCTGCGAGAACACCAGCCCGCCCGTAGACTCCAGATTGGCCCACATCCGCTTCGGGTACACCTTCAGTCCCTGCATTATCTGCGTGAACAGGCTCAATATATAGTCCAGCGCCATGCACGAGTCGGGCAAAATGATCCTCTCCGCCGATGAGTGGCTGATGTCACGTTCGTGCCAAAGAGCAACGTTTTCCATAGCAGTCACAGAGTGGCCCCGTATCAGCCGTGCCAGCCCGCATACTCTCTCCGATAGCTCCGGGTTCCGCTTGTGGGGCATAGCCGACGACCCTGTCTGCCCCTCGCTGAACGGCTCCTCCGCCTCGCGCACCTCAGTGCGTTGAAGGTGCCGTATCTCCGTGGCGAACTTCTCCAGCGATGCCGCCACCAAGGCTAATGTTGTCACGTAGTGGGCGTACCTGTCCCGCTGGATGATCTGGTTCGACACCGGCGCCGCCTTCAGTCCTAATCGGGCGCACACACGCTCCTCCACCGATGGCGGTACAGTGGCGTGGCTACCCACGGCCCCCGAAACCTTGCCCACGGCGATCTGCTCCCGCGCCGCCACTAGCCGCTCCCGGTTCCGGTTCATCTCGTCCCACCAAATCGCCAGCTTCAGCCCAAAGGTGATAGGCTCGGCATGAATGCCGTGGGTCCGGCCTATCATCAGGGTATCCTTGAACTCCAAAGCGCGGCTCCGTAGCACATCCCGCAGGGCGTCCACTTCGCCCAGCAGCAGGTCCGCCGCCTCAACCATCTGTAGTCCCTGCGCCGTGTCCATCACGTCGCTGGAGGTCAGGCCCAGGTGAATCCACCGTCCCTCTTCGCCCAGCGTTTCGGTAATAGAACGAGTGAAGGCAGTCATGTCGTGGCGGGTACGCTGGAATATCTCGTCCAAGCGCTTCAGGTTGTAGCGAGCGCCCCGCAGCTTTGCCATATCCTTCTGCGGTATCGTTCCCTCTTCGGCCCACGCCTCGCACGCCGCCAGCTCCACCGCCAGCCACTTATCGTACTTGTTCTCCTCCGACCACACCAGCTTCATCTTGGGCCGGGCGTAACGGTCTATCATTGCCGCCTCCTAAAGCATGTCTGCAGGCATAGCCTGCAACACTGCATGAAAGACTTTCTTAAAGCGCAACAAGTAGTCTATCATCCAGTCTCTTATAGCTTCATGATCTTCTTCATCTTGAATACTACCATCGCTGTATACAGCTACTCTGCTGGCTCTCCGTTCATCCAGTCGTTCCCAAGAGAGAGCACATTTAAGTTGGCCCTCTATTGCGTCCTTGTCAGAATACAATGAATCAAAAATCCCTTTGTTTCTGTCCAGGTCTCCAGTATCAATATAAAGGTCCACTCTTGCTCTTCCGCCCTGGGCGAAGCTGGCACCGTACTTTACCCCATTGAAACCGCTACTAAAGGAATAAAAACCCTGGGGTTGCGCTGCACGCGCTGATGTGAATCTATGCTCTTCGCGTAGCTTATCTATGAGTGATTGAAAAAATGCCTGATATGCCTCTCTCCGTTCCGAGGGTATTCGTGTAGAGGTATCATCAACTCGGCTTTTTCTCCAGTAATTGGGTTTCGCAATTACATCGAAATTGTAAGCAGGCCGTGAATCGTCTATTTTGACTAGCTCGATAACTACTCCGTAGAACTCAGTTTGCGTCCCAGTACGTGAATTTAGCCAATCGAGAGTTTGGCGATGCTCTTCTCTGAATTCTTTGGCCAGCCACACAACCACATCAGCGTTATAGCCCGCTGCGTAGGTAAGGACTTTACCCAAGTGATCATGGTTAGTATCTTCCAGTTGGTTTTCAATAACTACAGTACGATTGGTATTTACTTCGGAAGCTAAGATGTCGAGCGAAAAACTTCCAACTGGGGCTTCTCGTTGTCCTACTTCCAGTTCCATACCCAGCGCCGCACCCAATGCCTGAAGGTTTTCGACCAACCATGGCGTGAAATCGGTGGCCTCGTTTCTCCAGACCTCCCTAAGCTCCACGGGTGTAAGGGAAGAGACTTTGATGTTTTGCCTTTCCAATACAAGACCTCCGAACTATGCTCCCTAAGCTAAGAACCAAACGTCTCCAGCTCCGCTATCACACCCCCAAACTCCCTCAGTTCGAGGCAAGCCAACCCCTCCTGCCGGCAAAGCTCTAGCAGCTCGCCCCGCGCGAATACTATGTCCGATTTCCTGGCGGGACACAGGTCGTTGCGGCCATCTCCTATGTAAAGGACCCGCTGGCCACCCTGGTGGTACCGCTCCACAACGGAGCATTTACAGATGCCCCAGCTACGGCACTCTTTCGCAGCATATGGGAAATCAAACTGCATTCCGTCCTCTGTGAACCGAGTACCTACGGCGTACACCGGCAGCCAGCCCAGCTCCTGCTGCTCCAGCAATGCCTGCACGTAGAAGTCCAGGCCCAGCGTGATCACCGCCAGCTCGATGCCACGCTGCCAGCAGTACCGGGCCAGCGCTGGAAAGCCATCCCGCATCGTGCCCCGTTCCCGCACATACGCCTGCATCTCCGAGCGCGTCGCACCAATAAGATTGAACTGGCGCTCAAAGTAGTCGTACGGTGGAATGGCGCCTTCCAAATAGCGACGCCTCACCTCTCGCCACGATTTGTCCCCAAACCGGTCCAGGATCAGGTGCGCCACGTTCTCCCTGGTTATTGTGTCGTCAAAGTCACACAGTACAGCTATGTTCATGGATAGCCAGCCTACCCCTCCCGCAACCGCTTTCGGTAAGCTGAGTAGGCCTCCCTAATCTTACCATGCTTCAAGCTGAGGATGCCCGCCGCCAGATACGCCGCGTTGCGAGCACCCCAGCTTCCTACCGCCACGCACGCCACCGGCACACCCGGCGGCATCTGCACGATGGAGTACAGGGCGTCCGCACCCTTCAACTCGCTGGAGGGCAGGGGAACCCCAATCACGGGCAGGTCAGTCCATGCGGCCAGCGCCCCTGGAAGGGCGGCGGCGCCACCCGCGGCGGCGATAATCACCTCTATCCCGCGCTCCTGCGCCGTCCGCGCGTAGTCCGCCACCTTCTGCGGCGTCCTGTGGGCTGACATGACATGCATCTCATAGGCAATGCCCATCTCCTCCAGGATACGAAGGGTCTCCTGCATCTGCCCTTCGTCCGACTTGCTTCCTATGATTACGCCCACCTGGGGCATCTCAGCCCTCCCTAAACCCGTCTCCGCTTACTGCTGACTTGGAATCTTGGCCTCTCCTACAAACTAATCGGACATTTGCTCCCGGGAGAGTCCAGGGAGGGCGAAGCCCTTCCTGGTGGGGGGCTGGGGGTATCCCCCAGTTTTCCTTCTTCCTTCCCCCTCTCCCGCCTGAGGCGGGAGAGGGGGACATAGGGGGCGAGGGTTATCCCATAGCTCCTAATAGTTGTGGGCCTCCTCCAGGTCCAAAGCCATGACGATGAGGTCCAGCGCCAGCAAGCCCGACCTGTCGATGGCATAGTCCGGCAACACCACCATGGGCGTGAACCCCAGCATTCCAGTGACTCTCACCGCAGCCTCTTCTCTGGCAGGCACCACCTCCATGAGAAGTCTCCGAAGCCCCCTCTCCCTGGCTATTCGTATAAGCTCGCGCATCATGGCCCTTCCCAGTCCGCGGCTCCTGTACTCAGGGACCACAGAGATGCGCACCTCAGCCTGGTGCCTTCGCGCCCCCTGCCAAAAGTGAAGGCTACCATCGCCGATCACCTGGCCATCCTTGACAGCCAGAAGAGGCAAGACCCGGTTGTAGTCTATGGCCTTGGCCCATCCCCTAACCACCTCCAGGGACGTCACGTCGTCCTTCAGGTAATACCTGTCGTCCGCGGGCACTGCCCGGAAGAAAGCCAGCACAGCAGCTTCGTCCCCGGGAACCATTAGCCGCAATGTCACAAGCGTCCCATCGGAGAGCTTTGCCTCCTTTGGGAAAGGCCACATGTGAACTGATGCCGACATCTTCTACCTCCTCCTGGGCAATGGCCGGATCTAATGGGACACGGCACTCACCTAACTGTAACGAGCACCGACCGCTGCGGGGCGCAGCGCAATGTCCCGGCGGTAGAATCCCCCTTGGAACCGTATCCGTTCCACGGCAGAGTACGCCCTATCCCGTGCCTGCGCCAGGGAAGAGGCCCGGCCCACTACCGTCAACACTCGCCCCCCGCTGGTCACCACCTCTCCCTCTCGGAGCCTCGTGCCGCTATGAAACACAATGCAACCCCCACCCATATCGTCCAGGCCGGAGATAGGGAACCCAGTGGAGTAGTCGCCCGGATAGCCCCCAGAGGCCATCACCACCCCAACGCACGCCTCTCCGCTCCACACGATGCGTGTCTTGGGCATCTCTCCGCCCGCTATGGCCTGGGCTATCTCTACCAGGTCTGCCTCCAGCCGGGGCAGAATCACCTGTGTCTCCGGGTCACCCAGGCGGGCATTGAACTCTATCACCTTTAGCCCCTGCCTGGTTAGTATCAGACCGCCGTACAGCACACCTCGGTAAGGACGCCCCTCCCTGGCCATACCCTCGATGGTGGGCCGGAATATCCGCGCTTCCGCTTCAGTTGCCAGCGCATTGTCCCAGAACTCAGGCGGGCTGTAGCTGCCCATTCCCCCAGTGTTCGGGCCCTGGTCGCCATCGCCAACGCGCTTGTAGTCGCACGCCGCCGCCAGGGGCGACATATGCTCTCCATCGGTGAATGCAAACACGCTCACCTCGCGTCCTTCCAGGAACTCCTCCACCACCACCCTGGCCCCCGCCTCGCCAAAGACGCGCTGGTTCATACAGGCGTCCAGGGCGGCCTCGGCCTCGGCGCGGGTCAACGCCACCGTGACGCCTTTGCCCGCAGCCAGGCCATCGGCCTTGATCACCACCGGCATCTCCCGCCGCTGAAGGAAACGCTCGGCCTCTCTGTAAGAATCAAAGGCCATGCCCTGGGCACAGGGTATGCCGTGGCGGTTCATGAACTCCTTAGCAAACCCCTTACTGGCCTCAATCTGCGCCGCCGCCCTGGTAGGCCCAAAGACCGCCAGCCCCTGCTCCTGGAACCAGTCCACGATGCCTGCCGCCAGAGGCCCTTCCGGCCCCACTATGGTAAGGTCAACGCTGTGCCGGCGAGCGGCGTTGGCCAGGGCAGGTATGTCCGTGGCCTCTATAGGCAGGTTGGTACCTAAAGCAGCCGTCCCGGCATTGCCCGGCGCCAGGAACAGAGCATCCACCTGAGTGCTCTGGCTAATCTTCCACGCAATGGCGTGCTCCCGTGCCCCTGAGCCTATGACGAGGACTTTCATCACCCTACGAGCCTGACCGCTGGATAATCTTGCTTGACGGCATTATACAGCCTCTGGTCCAACGTCAGCAGGTCACAAGAAAGGAGTTCTGCCAAGGCCAGGTAGCAGGTGTCGTACACGGTGGAGTGATGGTACCGTGTAGCAAGCGCGTAGGCATGCTGGTAGAGCCCCGCAGGTGCCAGCATAGGTATCGACAGAGATAGGAAATCCGTGACTAGTCCAGAGGCTTCCTCTTGGGACAGCAACCCCCTGGAGGTCAGTCGCCTGATGGCGGACAGGGTTTCCGCTGGGAGCAAAGGAGGGGCTACGTATTCGTCTTCCCCTTGAGCGTAGGCCAGCCAGACATCCTCTACGGGCATCGAGCGCTGGCTGGGGACCAGCCAAGCCACCACCAGGCTAGCATCGACACAGCGCAGTGGCAAAGCTAACGTTCCTCCTCGCGGATCTCACGCACCAACTCTGCTGCGTCCACCGAAATGCCCATTGATTCCCAACGCCTGCGGATCTCTTCACGCCTACCGTTGATGCTTTCAAAAACCGCCATCCTAGTTCTGGTGCCTGTAACAGGCCAGCCCGTCGTGGCGGGTATAGGTTCTATGCGCTCCATCTCGTTCATCTCCTCTCGCTGGGTCCGGTACAACACTGCCGCCTCACGGATGAACCATTGACCGCCGATGCGCTTTCCGGCAAGCTTCCCTTCTCGAAGGTAGCGGCGTACCTGCTCGGCGGACCTGCCCATCTGTTTGGCCGCTTCATTGACTGTAATGTACCCCTCCAGCTCTTCTGTCATGGTAGCTCCCGTTTATGTTGTTGTATGCTACAACATACTCCATTTTCCCCACGGTGTCAAGGGGACCTGCCTCTACGGGTAAGGTCTTTGGTCGGTCACACTGGCCCCTCGTTCCTCAGGGTAGACTCCGCAAATCGTCTGGGCCATAGGGGAACAGCCCCCTCCGCAGATTTTTCGCTTCAATGAGTCGGGACTCAGAATGACGTTTTGGTGGCGATGGCATCTTTGGCTGCGGCAGTGGCGTTGCCATGCTCCAGGATTTAGGCGTCTGCTCTAAGGCTCTGGCTAATCTTCCAGGCAATAGCGTGCTCACGCGCTCCGGAACCGTTGACGAGGAGTTTCATTGTCTGGTTGCTATCGCTACTCCCACTCTATCGTCCCAGGCGGCTTGCTGGTGATGTCGTACACCACCCGGTTCACTTGCGGCACCTCGTTGACAATTCGGTCGGATATCTTCGTCAGCACATCGTAGGGCAGACGGGCCCAGTCCGCTGTCATGGCATCCTGGCTGGTCACCGCTCTCACAGCCGCAACATATCCATAGGTCCTGAAGTCCCCCATGACACCCACGCTTCGGGCATCCGTGAGCACCGCAAAGCTCTGCCATAGCTGCCTATACAGGTTCGCCCCCTTGATTTCGTCCATCACAATCCAGTCACAGGCCCGCAGCACCTCCAGCTTCTCCCGCGTCACCTCCCCCAGGATGCGTATGGCTAGCCCAGGCCCAGGAAAAGGCTGGCGGTACACCACGTCCTCTGGCATCCCCAGGGCTAGACCCACTTCGCGCACCTCGTCCTTGAACAAGTAACGCAGCGGCTCCACAAGCCTCAGTGACATTGTCTTGGGCAACCCTCCCACGTTGTGATGTGTCTTGATCTTGGCCGCAGCCGGGTTCTCCGCCGTCTGGCTCTCAATCACGTCCGGATACAGCGTCCCCTGGGCAAGGAAGTCCACGTGGCCCAGACTCTCTGCCGCCTGGTCCTCAAACACCCGGATGAACTCCTCGCCAATTGCCCGCCGCTTCTGCTCCGGGTCAATGATTCCCTTGAGCCTATTCAGAAACCGCTCTTCGGCATCCACGTAGATCAGGTTCAGCTTCAGGTGACGGCGGAACACCTCCAGCACCCTCTCAGGTTCCTCCCGCCTCAGCAGACCGTTGTTCACGAAAATGCACGTGAGCTGGTCCCCCACGGCCCTGTGGATCAGCACCGCCGCCACCGCCGAGTCCACTCCGCCCGACAGCGCGCATATGATCTTGCCCTGGCCCACCTGCTCCCTGACCCGTGCCACGGCCTCAGCCACGAAGTTCTCTGCCGTCCAGGTCCCCTGGCAGCCGCATATCTTCAAAAGGAAGTTGGCCAGCAGATCTTTCCCCTGAGGCGTATGCACCACCTCAGGGTGAAACTGGAACCCAATCATCCCGTCGCTCCCCATGACCGCGATAGGTGAGTTGTCGGTGTAAGCCAGGGAGCGAAACCCCGGCGGCATCTCAGCTATCCTGTCTCCGTGGCTCATCCACACTGGTAAACTGGTAGGCAGCCCATCAAAGATAGGGCTATCCGTACCGTTCTGGTTCAGCACGGCGTGGCCATACTCGCGGGTCGCCGAAGCCACCACCTTCCCTCCAAGCTGGTGGGCCATCACCTGCATCCCGTAGCAGATACCCAGCACCGGCAACTTGCTCTGGTATACCCACATGGGCGCCATCGGCGCGTTGGTCTCGTATACGCTGGCGGGCCCTCCGGAAAGAATAACCCCTCTGGGGTTCAGGTGAGCTACAGCCTCCCACGCAGCCGTGGGCGGTACGATTTCGCAGTAGACGTGGCACTCCCGCACCCGGCGCGCAATGAGCCGGCTGTACTGCGACCCGAAGTCTATGATAACCACAGCCTCTCCCGGGGCCTCGGCGACGCCCTGTGGGAGAGGCTGCTGGCCGCGCTTCTCCTTGGCGATCTCCAGATAGGTGGAAACCTCAACATCATCGCTTGTGGCTACGCGGCGGCTGGCGAGAGGGTTTTCCTGCTCCATGGCTTGGTTTATATCTCTCCTGCCTATCGGCTTCTGAGTAGGTCGAGGGTAGCACCTGTGCTATACTCAGTCAAGGTTACGAAAGGCGAAGACCTGACCAGTTTTAGCTCCATGCGAACACCCACTACCCGTGCCATCACTTCGCCCCTTCCGCCAGCGCTTCAAGAGCAGATCCATGCAGCGGTTGCGGTGCTCAGGAATGGAGGCGTCGTCGCCGTTCCCACCGATACCCTCTATGGCCTTGCCGCCGATTTCTCCTCCGCCTCCGCTGTCCGACGCGTCATGGAGATAAAAGGCAGGCCGGAAGCAATGGGCATGCCTCTGCTCCTATCAGATGCCGCCGACCTCTCCCTGGTAGCAATAGACCTCCCCAAGGCTGCCTGGACACTGGCCCACCGCTTCTGGCCTGGTGCGCTGACCCTGGTGGTCCCGCGTTCGCCCGCCGTCTCCGACCTGGTAACGGGAGGCCGCGATACCGTGGCCGTGCGCATTCCCAATCACCCGGTGCCCATTGCCATTGCCCGCGGGCTTGGCCGTCCCATCACTGGCACCAGCGCCAACCGCTCAGGACAGCCCCCATGTCAGACCGCACAAGAGGTGCGCCTCCAACTGGGCAATGCCTTGGACATGATATTGGAGGGCGGCGATACCCCCCAGGGCATCCAGTCCACCATTGTGGACCTCACCGGCCCAGCGCCCAGGTTGCTGCGCCAGGGCGCTGTATCCCTTGCCGCCATCCAGTCCATCTGCCCTGATCTTGCCCCATGACGATGCCACAGCCCCTGCAACGCCACATCTCTTTGGTGGAGGACTCCCTTCGCGACCTGTTCGCCGGCCACTCCTCCCCTTTATACCGCCTCATGGAGTACCAGCTTGGCTGGCGCGATGAACGGGGCGATCCCCTCGAAGCGCCTGTCCCGCAGCCCAGGCTCCACGCCGGCATCTGCCTGTTGGCCGCCCAGTCCACGGGTGGGGACATCGAAAAGGCCGTCCCTGCCGCCGCCGCGGTGGAGTTGGTGTACCAGTTCACACAGGTCCATGCGGATATTCAGGATGGCAGCCAGCAGCGGCACAACCGGCCCACCGTATGGTGGATATGGGGCCCCGCCCAGGCCATCAACGCCGGCGACGGCCTTCACGCCCTGGCCAGGCTCTCCCTGCTCCGCCTCCATGAACACGGCGGACCGCCCGCCGACTCCTTACATCTGATGCAAGCCTTGGACACCGCCTGCCTGCGCATGTGCGAGGGCCTGCACGTCGAATTACTCTTCCAAGAGCGGGTTGACATAGCGCCAGAAGCTTATCTCAAAATGGCCCGGGACAAGGTGGGAGCGCTGCTGGGATGCGCCCTGGAGCTGGGCGCAGCGGCTGGAGCGCCATCGAGAAACGCGGGGGCTTCCCTGCGAGAGTTCGGCGAGACCCTGGGTGTGGCTTGCCAGATTCAGGAGGACATACAAATGCTATGGGGACAGCCCCTTTCGGGCAAGGCCACTGGGCTTGACGCCCTTAACAAGAAGAAGGGCTTCCCTGTGTTGTACTCCTTGGACCACGCACCCATAGCCCAGAAGCGCGAGCTTGGGACCCTCTTCTTCAAACGAGTCCTGGAGCCAGCGGACCTGCAACAGGTCACCGCCATCCTGGACAAGCTGAATGCCCGGCCCCATGCCCAGGCAGCTGCCCGGCACTACCTGGAAGAAGCCACTCGCTATCTGGACGGTGCGGCTCTGGCCCCAGAAGGCAGGCGCGAGCTTTCGCAGGTAGCCACCTGGCTGGCGCTACGGGAGGGCAACCCCTGAGTGCTCGTTCTGTGCAGGCCATAGTTGCACCTGACAAATAAATGGGCTTCGGATCCTCTGCGAACGTAGACCCACTGCAGCATGTGCTATAATGACGCTTACCCTGTTTAGCGGCACATTTCGTTGAGGCAACAGGCCCCGCTCTTAGCATAGCCTCTCTCTCCTGTCCAACGAATGGGGTCCACCTTATTTATTGGAGGCCCCAATCACAATGGGCAGGATTAGGTTTCACTCGTCCATTTCCCTTTTCTCCGCGTTAATCATCGTCGTCGCTGGTTTGTTCGTGAGCATGGGCTCTTCTCCCGCAGCCGCCATTTATCCCCCCGCA
>JAUSCR010000059.1 GCA_030651175.1 Dehalococcoidia bacterium | reverse complement strand
GGATATGCCAGCCCTGTGGCAACACCCCGGGGTGAGCAGGGAGCAGCGCCGAGACTTCGCCGGGGAGATGTTCCAGGAGATCAGGCTCAGGGAGGGGAGATTGGTAGCGGTTAAGCCCAGGCCCGCGTACACTCCCTTGTTCGCCTATAGCATCTGGCGGCACAATGTTATAGGTGGCGACCATCCATCTTGAGCTTGTCGAACCATATGAGCGGAGAAATGACCGGCCTAAACAACCTCATCCATGGCGAAAATCGGATTTGTTTCTCAGGAAAACTTTTTCGCTCAGATATGGCCCAGGTTCAAACAGTGACCATAACGTCTGAAACAAATGCCAGCCTCAAAAACTATCAAGCTCCCCTATCTGGCCCTGTGCCACGCCTGCAGCTACAGGTCAAAGCTGCAAATCGAGGAAAAACTTGCAAAAACAATCAAGTTTCACATTGGGACAATCAAAAACGGTTCCGGGTGAGCCTAGGAAGCCCTCAGCTTCTCCGCCACCGACTGGAACGCCTCTATGGTGCGCTGTACGTCCTCATCCGTGTGTGCCAGCGACATGTAGAACTTCTGCCCGCTTTTGAGGATGCCTTGTTCTAGCAGGAGGCGGTTGAACTGCCGCATCCTGTCCCGGTTGGCCTTCAGCGTCGATCGGTAGTCGGTGACCTTCTCGTCTGTGAAGTAGACGTCGAACACAGTGTCGTCGCCCACCACTTGGGCGGGTATCTCCGCCCGGTCCAGCGTCTCCTGGAGAGCGGTGCGCAGCCGCCTTCCTACGGAGTGAAGCCTCTGGTATGTTCCTGCCTTGCGAAGCTCCGCCAGGGTGGCCAGGCCAGCGGTGGCGGCGATTGGGTTACCGTTGAGGGTGCCTACCTGCGGGATATACTCCGCCTCTGCCACCTGGGAAGAGTCGTAGTGGCGCATGATTTCGGCGCGGCCGCACACCGCTGCCAGCGGGTAGCCGCCACCCACCACCTTGCCGATGGCAGCCATGTCAGGCTGCACGCCGTACTGCTCCTGGGCGCCGCCGTAGGCCAGGCGAAAGCCCGTGACCACCTCGTCGAAGATGAGGGGGATACCGTAGCGCGCCGTGACCTCCCGCAGTCCCTCCAGGAACCCCTGCGCCGGCGGGATGATGCGCTGCAACGGCTCCACGATGACGCCTGCAAGCTGGTCGTGGTGCTGGCGAATGATGCGGGTGGTAGCCTCCAGGTCGTTGAACGGGGCAACCAGCACAGTCTCCTGGATTACCTTGGGAATACCAGCGGAGTTGGGCACCGGTTGTGGGAACTCCGCAAGCGGGAAGGAGTAGGAGCTCATCATGGCGTAGTCGTGCGAGCCATGATAGCCGCCCTCGAACTTGAGCACCTTATCACGCCGGCGGTAGGCCCGGGCCGCGCGCAGGCACTGGAACGTGGCGTCGGTGCCACTGGTGGTGAACCGCACCATCTCGGCGCAGGGGACGGCGCGGCATATCTCCTCCGCCAGCTCTATCGCCACACCGCTGGTGAGAAAATAGGTGCTCCCGCGCTCCAGGCATTGGCGTACGGCTTCCACAACGGCGGGATGGGCGTGGCCCAGGATCATTGGGCCGGACCCCATCAGGTAGTCTATGTACTCGTTGCCGCTGAAGTCGTATATCTTGGAGCCGCGGCCCTCTTTAACAATGAAGCCGTCCTCAAAGCCGGAGGAGGCATTCCCGTTCTGCGCGCCGGGCAAGTATCGCTGGGCCCTCAGGAGCATGGCCTTCTCTTCAGGGCTCTGAGGATTTCTGCGGGACATGCCCCTCCTTTCAGGGCAGGCATTCCGGGGGCAGGCTGCCCCTACAAAGCTGTTCGGGAATTCCCTCTTGTGGGAGTGTAGAGGGGCCGCGCCCTCAGCCCTGAGCCCTTCGTCCCTCAGGGTAAACTCCGCGAATGGGGAAGCCGAAGGGACGGGGTTCTAGGGGTGTCCCATAGGTTTCCTTTCCTCTACCCCCTCTCCCTCGTTGAGGGAGAGGGGGTCAGGGGGTGAGGGTGTTCCAAGCAGCCCTAGCTGGCTTAGGCTGCTTTTGGACGGCCCTTGCGCATTACGTTGACCAACTCCTGGACGGCGTCGGCAGACTTCTGGAGCATAGCATGCTCTTCCGCAGTCAGCTTGATCTGGATGATCTCCTCGATGCCGCCAGTGCCCAACCGAGTGGGGACGCCCACGTACAGTCCCCGGATACCGTACTCACCGTCCAGGTAAGCGGCGCAGGGGAGGATACGGTGCTGGTCCAGGATGATGGAGTCCACCATCTCTGCCACGCCCGCCGAAGGAGCATAGTAGGCGCTGCCAGTTTTCAGCAGGGCAACGATCTCAGCTCCGCCATCGCGGGTGCGCTTCACTATGCGCTCCAGTGTTTCCTTGGGAACCAGGTCGGCAACAGGGACGCCGCCCACGGTGGTGTAGCGTACCAGCGGCACCATGGTGTCGCCGTGGCCGCCCAGGACGTAGGCCTGAACATCTCGGGGGGAGACCCCAAGCTGCTGGGCCAGGAAGGTGCGGAACCGGGCGGTATCCAGGACGCCGGACTGGCCGATGACCCGCTCCCTAGGGAGTCCGCTCACCTGGTAGGCGTGCTGGCACATGGCGTCCAGTGGGTTGGTGACGATGATCAGAACGGCCTTCGGCGAGTGCTTGACCGTTTCCTTGGTGACGGCGCCAACGATGTCCAGGTTGGTGAAAAGGAGGTCGTCCCGGCTCATGCCCGGCTTGCGGGCCACGCCTGAGGTTATCACCACCACATCGGACCCGGCGGTGTCTTCATACTTGTTGGTCCCGACGATGGAGACGTCGGACCCCACTACGGGGCCGGACTGCAAAATGTCCAGAGCCTTGCCCTGGGGCAGGCCTTCGATGATATCCACCAGCACTACGTCTGCGTAGCCTCGCTCGAAGATGCGCTGCGCCGCAGTAGCTCCTACCTGACCAGCTCCAACAATCGTAACCTTCTTGCGCATGGTTCTATCCCTCCTTGTCGGCTATGCTTTCACGTACTGATTCCAGCGCGCCTCCAGCCTGGGGTCTGCTACGGTGGCCATCAGGTACTCCCCGAACTCCTTGCCTGTGACGCCCGTGCTCCGCCCTGTCATGACCATCTTCTTCTCATACTGGCCACAGACGTCTAGGGCCATTTCCAGTCTGTTCCCCAGTTGCGTGTAGCCTATATGCTGCAACATCATGGCGCCTGCGCGTACTACGGAGCTTGGATCAGCGTACTGGGCTCTGCCCTCCTTGACCATTCGCGGGGCTGAGCCGTGGATGGCCTCGAACATGGCGTACTGCTTGCCAATGTTGGCGCTGCCCGCGGTGCCCACCCCTCCCTGGATCTGTGCGGCCTCGTCCGTCAGAATATCGCCGTAGAGGTTAGGCAAGGCAAAGACCTGGAAGTCCTTGCGGCGAGCCTCATTCACCAGCATGGCGGTCATAATATCTATGTACCACCCTTCCCAGCGGATGCCCGGGTACCTTTCGCCGACCCGCTTGGCTACCTCCAGGAACTTGCCATCGGTAGTCTTGACTATGTTGGCCTTGGTGACAATGGCAACATAGGTCTTGCCGGTGCGCTTGGCGTGGTCGAAGGCCGCTTCTATGATGCGTTCCGAACCCTGGGTGGTGATGACCTTGAAGTCAATGGCCAGGTCCTCGGTGACATCAATGCCCTGGCTGCCTACGGCATAGATGTCCTCTGTGTTTTCGCGATAAAACATCCAGTCAATGCCTTGCTTGGGTATGCGGACGGGCCTCACGTTGGCGAAGAGGTCCAGCTCTTTGCGCATGGCCACGTTAGCGCTTTCGAGATTTGGCCAGCCGTCGCCCTTCTCTGGCGTGTGCGTTGGGCCCTTGAGCGTGACATGGCACTTCTTGATCTCCGCCAGCACGTCGTCGGGAATGGCTTTCAGTTTCGCTGCCCGGTTCTCGATGGTCAGGCCCTCGATGGTGCGGAACACCACTTTGCCGGTGTCCACCTCCTTTTTCAGGAGGTGCTGCAAGATGCGCTGTGCCTCGTTAGTTATAAATGGGCCGATGCCGTCGCCGCCAAGGACGCCGATAACAATGGGTTTGACCTTTTGATAGTCCGTCCATGGGACGTCTTTCTTGAGACCTTCCACCCGCTGGAGCTGCTGCTCCAGGATTTTGCCAAAATGCTCTTTAGCCCTTTCAATCGCTCGCGTGTCTGCCACGGTGGCTCCTTTCTTGGATGGGTTTTTTGCAAGAGTGTTCCACCCTGCCCGTTGCCGGCCAGGTCTTTCTCCGCTGCTGAGGCCGTGAGTACGGTTCACGGCGCTGCTGCTGGGGAGAAGTATAGAAACGGCAAGATGCTACCCGGCTAGACACCGGCTGCCCGCCGCTCTTGGTGCTCTCCAAAGGGATTATATCAGGATTTCGTCGGAGGGCAATGGTATAGAAGAACAGGTTGTTGTTGCTTTGCAGGTCTGTCACCAAGCTCACCATGAGCGGGACACCAAACCCCCGACTTTAGTCGGGGGTCTTGTCATCAATGAAACACCTCTACAGTGGGATGTTGCCGTGCTTCTTTGGAGGCGTGGTGTCCCGTTTGTTTCGGAGCATGCGGAGAGCCTTGATAATCTTGGGCCGTGTCTCCGCCGGATCAATTACGTCGTCTATGTACCCTCGCCCAG
The DNA here is from genome assembly GCA_030651175.1 of Dehalococcoidia bacterium. Lineage (GTDB taxonomy): Bacteria > Chloroflexota > Dehalococcoidia > Lucifugimonadales > SHYF01 > SHYF01. The sequence goes on along the minus strand of JAUSCR010000059.1, from coordinate 3,328 downwards.
CGGCAATGTACGGGTTGGCGTACTTGTTGCGATACTCTTTGGCCAACTGGGCTTTGACCTCATCGGGGTTTTCAGCGCTGGAGATCTTCTCCCGCTGGATGATGCTAACTGCGCCTTCCGGGCCCATGACGGCGATCTCGGCGGTGGGCCAGGCATAGTTAACGTCGGCGCGCAGGTGCTTGCTGCCCATGACCACGTAAGCCCCTCCGTAGGCTTTCCGAATGATAATGGTGATCTTCGGGACAGTGGCCTCGGCGTAGGCGTAGAGGAGCTTGGCGCCGTGGCGGATAATGCCCCGGTGCTCCTGGTCGGTGCCCGGGAGGAAGCCGGGGACATCAACCAGGGTTATCACAGGAATGTTGAAGGCGTCGCAGAAGCGAACGAAGCGAGCAGCTTTGTCGGACGAGTCAATATCCAGGACACCGGCCAGGTATGCCGGCTGCTGGGCCACTATGCCGACTGGGGCTCCCCCCATACGGGCAAAGCCCACTACGATGTTCTGGGCAAACTGTCGGTGCACTTCCAGGAAGTCTCCGTCGTCTACTATCTTGCCTATGACCTCACGCATGTCGTACGGTTTCACTGGGTCGTCTGGAACAACGCGGGCCAGAGATTCGTCTATGCGGTTAGGGTCGTCATATGAAGTGGAAAGAGGCGGGTCTTCCATGTTGTTTTGGGGCAGGAAGCTCAGAAGACGCCGTACCTCGTTGAGGCACTCGTCCTCCGTGGCATGGCTGAAATGGGAGACACCGCTGAGTCTGGCGTGGCTCTCGGCGCCTCCCAGTCGCTCATGGGTTACCTCTTCGCCTGTGGCGGCCTTGATTACATCTGGACCTGTGATGAACATCTGGCCTATGCCCTGCACCATGAAGACGAAGTCGGTGATTGCAGGGGAATACACTGCGCCGCCGGCACATGGACCCATGATGACGGAGATCTGAGGGATGACGCCGGATGCTAGGGTATTGCGCAGGAAGATCTCACCGTAGCCAGCCAGGCTCACCACGCCTTCCTGAATACGTGCGCCTCCTGAATCGTTCAGCCCGATGATTGGGGCGCCGTTCTTCATGGCCATGTCCATGATTTTGATGACTTTCTCCGAAACCGCTTCCGACAGTGAGCCTCCGAACACGGTGAAGTCCTGGGCAAATACGTAAACCAGACGCCCGTAGATCATCCCGTAGCCCGTGACTACAGCATCACCCAGGTAGAGCTGGGCTTGAGACTCGGCGTCTGTGGACCAGGGGGCCACAAATGGGTCTAGCTCCTGGAATGTGTCCTTGTCCAGTAGGAGGGCTATGCGTTCCCTGGCCGTCAATTTGCCCTTGGCGTGCTGCTGTTCGATACGCTTTGGCCCACCACCCTCCTGGCTCTCTTGTCTGAGCTTGCTCAGCTCAGTTAGGCGTTCGTCTATCTTTTTTTCAACAGCCATGGTCTCCTCGAAACCGCAAACAGAACAGAATAGAGAAGAGTCCTTGTTTTTCCAGGGGGATTATAGAGGTTTGTGCGATGCTACCAGATTCCTGGCGGGCTGGCAAGAGCGAGGTTCGGCGGCAGCATTCTGAGAATTGAAGGCATGCTAGGTGTAAAATGTACTAGATTTCAGACTTTGGGGTTGGTGAAATGACAGCTACCAGATACCTTTTTCCATTCATGATCTGCGGCAACAAGCGGCTCACTTGGGGCGAGCGCACTTACGTTATGGGGGTCGTCAACGTGACCCCAGACTCTTTCTCCGGCGACGGGGTCATGGATGTGGAGCAGGCTGTGGCTTGGGGGAAACTGTTGGTGGAAGAAGGAGCCGACATCCTGGATGTGGGTGGCGAGTCTACCCGGCCCCCCTACGCCGCCAGGATCGAGTCGCGGCTTGTGGGGGCTGGCGCTGGCCGTGGGGCTACCAGGGTCCAGGTAGAGGAGGAGCTGCGCCGGGTGATTCCCGTTATCCAGCGGCTGGCGGAGCAGGTAGACGTGCCCATTAGTGTGGACACGTACAAGGCTGAGGTGGCGCGCAGCGCGTTGGAAGCGGGGGCGGCCATGATCAACGACGTGTGGGGCCTTAAGGCAGACCCGGAGCTAGCCGCCGTAGCCGCGGAGCACAACGTGCCGTTGGTGCTGATGCACAATCAACTGGACACCGAGTACGCAGACCTTATTTCTGACATTCGGGCAAGCCTGGGAAGCAGTGTGCAGCGAGCCGTGGACGCTGGAGTTCGTCCGCAAAACATCATCCTGGATCCGGGCTTTGGCTTTGGGAAGAAGCCCATCCACAATCTGGACATACTGAGACGCCTGGGAGAGTTCAAGGAAATGGGCTATCCGTTGCTGATGGGAACCTCCAGGAAGTCTACCATCGGGCTGGTGCTGGGCTTGCCTGTGCAGGAGCGGCTGGAGGGGACTGCCGCTACTGTGGCCATAGCTATTGCCAACGGCGCCGACATCATCAGGGTGCATGATGTGAAGGCCATGTCCCGCGTGGCTCGCATGACCGATTCCATTGTGCGGGGTTGGACGCCGCCGCCGGAGAGGTAGAAAGTGGCTTCGATTACGGTGTTCTTGGGGTTTGGTAGCAACATGGGCAGCAGAGAAGGCCACCTGGGAAGAGGTCTGGCGTTGCTGGCCCGTTCTTTGGAGTTGGTTGCGACATCTTCAGTGTACGAGACGGATCCGTGGGGTTTCACGGAGCAGCCTCCTTTCCTGAACATGGTGTGCTATGGATGCACCGATATGGTTCCTGCGGAGCTGCTGCTCTGCTGCCAGGATGTGGAGCGGCAAGTGGGGCGGAAACCGGCCTTCCGCTACGGGCCCAGGGTGCTGGATATAGATATCCTGGCCTACGGAGACCAGGTCATCGAAACTCCAGGCTTGGTCATTCCTCACCCAAGCCTTCACGAGCGGGCCTTTGTGCTGGTGCCTCTGGCGGAGATAGCGCCGGAGTGGGAGCATCCGGTGTTGCGGAAAAGGGCGTCGCAACTGCTGGCGGAGGTATCTGGCAGGGAAGGGGTACGGCTGTGGGGAGGCCCGCTGGCGGTGGCCTCTGGCCGCTAATACTCCCGAACCCAGGGCTATAGCTTGCTTGAAGCAGTCTTCAGACGCGCAAGCTGGGCGGCAGCAGGTTAGGGATGGAGTCCTCGATGGGGTAGGTTTCCCGGCACTTCGGGCAGTAGAGCGACCCTGTAACTATCTCTTGTCCCTCTTCCTTCTCCACTCGCAGCTCCAGGGGGCCTTTACAGACCGGGCAGGCCAGGATGTCCATTAGGTCACGCCGCATTATCGCTCCTGCTACTTGTAAGATGCTGATAGCATACCCTGCTAAGGGTGCTTTGGAAAG
>JAUSCR010000053.1 GCA_030651175.1 Dehalococcoidia bacterium | reverse complement strand
CGCGAGCGCCTGGGACTCCGGCCAGGGGACGAACTGGAGTTCATGGAGGAGGATGGGGTGTTCCGCCTCATGAAGCGCGTTGACCCAGAGGTGTTCAAGAAGTACCGTGGCTACTTGAAGGAGTGGGCTGGTCAGGACTCTGACGATCTCGTGCGGGAGATGCGCGGACAATGATCACTGCGGTGGACACGAATATCCTTCTGGATGTCCTTGTCCCCGGCCAGCCACATGCGGAATCCTCAGAGAAGGCGCTTGCCGAATCTCTACGGGCTGGCCCCATCGTCATTTCTGAGCCTGTCTACGCGGAGCTAGCTGGCCGATTCCCCGCTCGTGAGGAGATGGACCGGTTCCTGGAAGATACCGGCATCCGCCCACGGCCCTCGGGCGACGAGGCTCTCTATCTGGCAGGCAGAGCATGGCGCGAGTACCTGGGCCGGCGGCCAGATTTCTTGGCTTGCCCTTCCTGTGGAACTTCGCAGGACGTTCGCTGTGCCAAGTGTGGAACACGCCTTCTTCCACGCCAGCACGTGGTGGCCGACTTCCTCATCGGCGCCCATGCTACCGTCCATGCTGACCGGCTACTGACCAGGGACCGCGGATACTACCGAACGTATTTTCCCGGACTGCAACTGACATAGAGGGGTGATGAAATACCCTTTCGACCATCCCCCTGGCCCCCTTCCTTCGAGGAAGGGGGAAGAAAAGAAAGAGTTGGGGGACACCCCCAAACCCCCGACAAGGAACCAGGTTCCTTGTATCCTGCTGACTTTCGAGGCTCTGGCCAGGCTCCGGGGCTGTGCCTCTCTGGACTCCCCTTCTTCAGCAGCCTGATAGAGGGGTGCTGGCGTGCGGCAACCAACCCATCGCCGTAGGTCGCGTTACTCGCTCTCCTCAGCACCCCCGGCTTGCTTGCGGGGCTAGGCGGAGGGGATGCCGTGGATGCGCCACAGGTCGCGCCCCAGTTGCATCAATGGGCGTCGTTCCCTTACAATGAAGCAAGGAATCAGCGGTGAAAAGAGAGGGCGTCCTTGACAATACTGGTCAGTTTTGACATAGATGGAACTCTAGAAGTAGGAAATCCTCCTGGGCCTATCACCATGGACATGGTCAGGAAGGCTCTGGCCCATGGGTGCATTATCGGCAGTTGTTCCGACCGTCCGCTTCCCGTACAGCAGGAAATCTGGGACCGGCATAACATCCAAGCGAGTTTTGTTTCGCCCAAGCAGAGTCTCTTGGATGTGAGGTCTCGCTTCATGGCTGAGGAGTACTACCATATTGGCGATACGGAGTTGGATCGCCAGTTTGCCATGCAAGCGGGGTTCCTTTTCCTCTGGATGCACGCCGGCCATACCGAGCCTTGGATTTTGGATTAAGGGAAGGGCGACGCAGGGTCAGGGGCAGCTTCAGGAGGCTCTCTCATTCCAGGAGAGTGGTGTTCCGCCCCTTCGCGATGGGACCTAACATCGAGGCTGCCGGCTCCATACCTGGGCGTGCTCCAGTATCCACAATGCTGATTGTCGGCATTTCTAACCTGTCGCTTCACAGCCCGCCCTTGAATCTGTAGAACTCCATCCATAATATGGGATCAGGACTCCGGCGGCGACATTTACGCTGCAAACATACTTGACCAGCCAACATACTGGGCATACAATCCACCCTGGATTATGTCGGTGACGGTGATGCGCCGTCACAAGATTCCAAGAACAGAGGAGGGAGTAGAACCATGCCAAAGCAGATTCCGGTACCTAATGAGTTGAACAAGCCCTTCTGGGACGCCTGTAACCAGCAGAAGCTGGTTGTGCAGAGATGCGCCAACTGCAATACGCTGCATTACCCGCCGAAACAGAAGTGCGACAAGTGTAGCTCCGCAGCTCCGCTGGGGTGGAAAGAGGTGAAAGGCAGTGGCCACATCCTTGAGTATTTCGTGATACGCGATTCCCGTATCCGGCGGCTCCAGGCCGACCAACCACTTAACCTTGCGGTGGTAACCCTGGACGAGGACCCGGGCCTCAACTTCCTGTCTAACCTTCCTGGCATCCCCGCGGGCGAGGTTCCGGTCGGGGCGGCTGTAGAAGTGCTGTTTGAGCCGGTGGAGGGGTCGGACCAGTTGATTCCCGAATGGCGGGTTCCAAAATAGCCCAGCCGGTCCGCGCGGACACGCCAGACTAGTGCAAAAAAGGAGACCAAGAAATGACCACTCGTACCACTGATTGGCGGAGAAATCGCGAAGGGATCGGGGCTTGGGAGCACCGGGGAAAGGTTGCGGTGGCGGGGTGGGGACAGTCCCCCATGGACCGGCGCTGGGACGGCAAGAGCCTTGACAAAACAATGGGCGCCTACGCCATCGTCGCAGCAAAGAAGGCAATAGAAGATGCGGGCTTGAAGCTGGACGACATTGACGGCGTCATAACCAGCCCGGAGACCCGCGTAGGAGATACCTGGGCGCCGCGGCCGTTCTTTGCCCCGCCATACGACACCGAGGACGGCATCACCGAGGTGAGCGGAGAGTGGCTGATCAAGCAGATGGGACTGAAAAAGGTCACATATATTGACTCCAAAGCGCCCCAGATTGGCGGGATGATGGGCAAGGCCGCCCAGACCGTGGGTGACGGCCTCTGCAAAACCGCTCTGGTGATTTACCCCATGGGTAACATAGAAGGCCGGTATGAGCAAGGTGGGTCGAACCAGAACGCAGGGGACTACACTCGCGGTAATAGTGTATTCACCGCAACGTGGGGATACCAGAGTGGGGCGCAGATGAATGCCCTCATCATGCACCAACAGTACTGCCGCAAGTATGGCAAGCACCACGACATGCTGGCCCCCTTTGTCATGAACCAGCGCAGGAACGGTCTTATGACTCCGTGGGGGTTCTACGCCCAGCATGAGCCGTATCAAATCACCAATGAGGATTACCTGGCCTCGCGGTTTGTCTCGGAGCCCCTCAGGGTCCTTGATTGCGACCGGCCGGTCATTTCTTGTGTAGCCTTCATATTCACCACCGCCGACCGCGCCAGGACTATGAAGCAGAAGCCTATCTACATCCTCAATCATGCCCAGGACAATGGTCGTCCTCGCAGCACCATGTACACCCTGGAGGAGGCCCAGGAGTGGAGTTCAGCCCTGGCGCGGATGATGTGGGAAGGCTCCGGGCTTGGCGCCAAGGATGTTGACGTGTTCAACCCGTACGACGGCTACAGCACCTTCACCCAACTATTCCTGGAGGGGTTTGGGTGGCACGGTGTTAAGCGGGGAGAGGCGCTAGACTTCTATCAGGGCGATATCAGGGTAGAGGGCCCGCATCCCTACTGCTCTGGCGGTGGGAACCTTGGGACCGGACGCACCCGCGCCGCTCTCTTTAGCGATAGCATTGAACAGCTCCGGGGAACGGCGGGCAAGCGGCAGATCAAGATACGATGTGAGACCGCGCTCGCGGGCTGTAATAACCCCGGCGGTTCTGGGTTCATCATGTTCAGTAAGCACCCCAGCTAGAAGCGGTTTGGAGAATCCTCACCCCCTGCCCCCCTCTCCTTTGCAAAAGGAGAGGGGGGGAGAGTGAATGAATCTGGGGGACACCCCCAGACCCCCGTTCCTTCGGCTTCGCTCAGGGCAGGCTCCGGGGCTTCGCCCCTCTGGACTCCCGTTCTTCAGCAGCCTGACAGGAAGAAAGGGAAGCTGGCGGAGCGGGATGGCCGTCTCGCTAGGTCTCTTGCCCCTTGAACCCCAGCAGGTCAATACCCGGGCCAATCCCCTTGGACTGGGCCAGCACCTTGAATTCGCCCATTTCCTCAGGGTCCACCAGCGTCATCATGGCTATGCGCCTCAGTTCCATACGGGCGTAGGACAAGCCTTGCGTTTGGAGGGCATCAAGGAACGATGAGAAGCCGAGGTTCGCCAAAAAGTGGCGCTGAACGGTGTAGCCCACGGTGGCCAGGCCGCACCGCTCGCCCAAGCGCATGAGGGACATGAAGTCCACCTGTGCGGTAATGTCCTGTTGGCCGATGTGCTGGTATGGGTCGGTGGTGACGGCGTGCCGTTGGTAGCAGACTAGCGTTCCCTGGGCATTCTGGGGCGAATAGAGCTCCTGCGCCAGTTGGCCGTAGTCTATAGTGAGGACAAATCCGCGCTCCAGTGTCTCGGCCAACTGGCCGGTCCACTCCTCCATGGCCAGGTTCAACTCGCCCCGGAACCCTTCGGGCAGGGACACGCCCAAGCTGGCCAGCCTCTCTTCAATCCGGGGCGTGGACGGCTCGTCCAGGACTTCGGTGAAATTGTTCCCCGCCAAGGTAACGAAGACCTCCTTGACACGGCCAGCCAGGATGACGAACCGGTGGACGGGGAAGTTGTCTACCAACTCGTTAGAAAGGATGCAGCCGACGATGTTCCGAAAAGGCCGTACTCCTTCGGATTTCACTCGTTGGATTCCCAAACTCATCTCCTGCCCGTTGGGTCGCGCCTGGCCCACGATCCCGTCGTCCAAGCCTGTGGGGTGGGTGGGTAAGGGCGGCCACCAGGGCTCGTAGTCCGCGGCGACGTAGTAGAGGGCCTCCGCCAGCCCTGGGGCCATACGCCGGCAGGCGTCCACGATGGACCGGGCCAGAGCGCCGTCGCCGGACCCCACCTCAATCACTTGAAAAAGCGAGGGGGCTCCAAGGAGTCGCCACATCTGCTCCAATTGCCGCGCGATCAGGTCGCCGAACACCTGGTGGCTCGTGGGCGAGGTCCTGAAGTGCGCGCTGATCCTGTTGGCCCGGGACGAGTAAAATCCTTCCCGGGGCGAGTACAGGCAGGACTGCATGAACTGGGCGAATGTGATACGCCCGTGCTTTCGGATAAGCTCTCTGATCTCCTGGTCAACGGCAGAAGGCAACCTTGTCCTCCCCAGAGCCGGAGCAATTCCATGTCCCGTGAAGCAAGCCTGTCAAGGGCGCACCACACATAATATGGCATGGTGGACAACCCACGGAGAGTCTACTAAAATCCACCTTCCATTTATATCCTTGCCGAGGTTATTGCCCCGGCCATATCTGCGTGATCCCACGGCGCACCAACTGCACAGCTATCGCCGCCAGCAGCAGGCTTGCCACCTTGGAAAAGGCCCGCAGGCCGCCAACGCCCAGGAACCTCTGGATCCGCTCCGCCTGCGCCAGCACCACCCAAGCCAAGGTCATGTTCAGCAGGAACCCGGCCAGCACCAGCCAGAATGGGTGCAGGCCTGTCAGCACTATGAGCATGGAGATTGTGGCCGGCCCAACAAGCAGCGGCGTCCCGATGGGCACCACCCCCAGGAATTCGTCCGGCGCCGTGGGCCGCTCCTCCGAGGCCGATACCAGGTTGCGCAGCGAAACGATGAATAGGATGGCCCCTCCTGCGATCAGGAAGTCCGATATCTGTATGCCCAGCACGCCGAAGATGGCCCGGCCCAGGGCCAGGAACACCAGCCCCACCACGGCGCCGGTCAGGATGGCCTTACGGATCACAGTGCCGCGCCTGGAGCCTGCCAGCGGGTCTAGAATGCCCACTACAAAGGGCAGCAGCCCCAGGGGGTCCATGGCCACAAACAGCGGTATGAACACCAGCGGGAAATCTTTCAGGTTGGACAAAACGGACTCTAGCCAGGGCATCTCATCTCCCAGTTTACTCCTAGCCTTGGCGGAATGCTGAGCTGGTAGCGCTTCGGGAATCTCTTTCTGGAGAGTCCAGAGCAGATTGACACTTACTCCGCTCGTATGGTTCGACAGGCTTGCTTGTTATTATACGTACCAGTCAACAAGGCCCCAGAGCGATCCTGGCTCCTTTGCCTAATCCCAGCTAGTCCCGCTTTTTGCCTGAACCACCGATAACCTCATCCCCGATAGTCCCATCCTAGAGTAACGAGATCACCGATCCGGTCTGCCTCAAAAAGACGCCAGTGGGCAAGCGTTCCAAAACCCTCTTCCCTTGCACCATAGCCACTTTCGTGATAAAACAGGCCCATCCGAAGGGACTTCTTCCTTACCTGGCTTTTCTGACCATGTCTGGTGCGGACAAGTACTCGGCGGCTTTGCCGCGAGGAGATTTCATTTGCGTGTTTCTCTACTGAACCAGCCCAACGGCCCAGACCGGTTGGGTAACGTGCTGATACGTTTGATGGATGAACTACCTCAATGGACCAGCTTCGCGGCAGCTGTTGCGTTCGTGAAGTCGTCAGGTGTCCGGCACTTGACCCCTTCTTTGAGGAGCCTAGTCGAGCGCCACACGAACATTCGGTTGATCGTTGGCATTGACCATCGCGGATCTTCCCAAGAGGGACTGCAATCCCTCATGCAAGCGGTATCGCCGACCGGTTCAGTTTGGGTCTTCCACAACGCAAATCCGTCTACCTACCACCCGAAAGTCTTTCTGTTCGAGAAACAGGGTCGTGCGGCGCTAGTTGTGGGATCTGGCAATCTGAGCGAAGGAGGCCTTTTTTCTAATTACGAGGTTGGATTACTTGTTGAACTCGCCACCACGCAGCCAGAAGAAGCGGCGCTGCTGCATCAAGTCAATGACATGCTCAACGCGCTCTTGGCGGATGGCAGGGTGGTACAACGCTTGGATGAAGCATTACTAGAACGCTTGGTTACGCTCCGAATGATCGTGGCCGAAGGAGCGGCCCAAGATGATGACGAGGAGCGCCAGCGCCGGGAAGCGCCTGTTGCTTCTCCGGATTCCCCATTCCACCGAGTGGCCGTGCGCCCAGCACCGAGGGTGGCCCAGGAGGCTACCGACCGGTCAAGGAGACAACCGTTTGAGCCCCAGGCGGCACCAGTACCGCAAGGTGAGCGCCATCCGGTCGAACCAGCTGAGCGACGTAACGACGCGCTTGTGGCCGAAGTGCCTGCTGGGGGTAGCCGTTGGAACCAAGTTAACTTCGACATCGGCACTTTCGAAGGCTACTTTGGTGCCACGGTTGGAGTTTCTCAAACCTTCACGTTCCGGCATGTCAATGCGGGCGGCACGTTGGCCAATCCTGAGATGCGCCCAACCGTGTCGGTTAGGAGCCGCAATTTTCGATTCGAGCTTGGCGCTGCTGCGGGACTGGAGTACCCGGCAAATGGCCGACCGGTCGTGGTTTTCCTTCGTCGTGGACCCCGGGAGTTCCTGTACAGGTTGGTGATGCCCGGCCACAGGGACCACCCACCCCTGGACCGCTTCCTCCGGGAACACTGGACAGGACGTGAGGACCGAATGCGGAGAATCGTGGTGTCAAGTGATGTACTGCGCCAAGCCTGGCCAGCTGCGCCATTTGCGCGCTAACTCCAGCGGTTCTCAGATCTCAACTAATGGTGTTATGGTCTGCATATGATTAGGATTTCCGCGTCTTGCGACGTGCCCACGTTATGCTCGGAGCTGTTGAGTTTGTTGTGGGCCAGCGGTCCGGCGGGCACGACTTGAACGTGATGAAATTCCTGGCTCGCCAAGGCCTGGATTGCATCTATTGTCATTAGCCGCGGCCGCGCTCCCGCTTTGGCGTCAAATGGCGAATACGACAACACCAAAGGTACTCTAAGTCGCTTAACGGCCTTGAAGAGGCTAGAGAACGCGGCAGGGGCCTGGGATTTAATGCAGAAAGGTGATTGGTGCCGAACCAACCGATAGAACCCACGGCTATAGCGGGTTTCACCATGGATGCGAATAGTGGAGACTGGCGGGTTATCCCGAAGACAAAGGGTCTCAAGCACGTGGTAGTAGCGGCTGTAATGGTCGCGTGTGTAAGGCGGATCGGCATAAACCACGCCGACATCTTCTGGAAGACATTGCAAGGCTTCCCTGTAGTCCTTCCTCAGTACAGTGTGCTTTCCTTCCGACCAAGGAATCGCTAGATAACGCTTCAGCCACATTTCATATACGTCGAAAGCGTCGAACGAGCGGTCACGATAGATTTTTCCCACAAGATGCCGCTTAGCAATCCCTTGGCCATTGCGCGGCCTAAGAGGCTGCGCGAACTGCTTCCCAATAGTGTTGACGATCTCACTAGCAGTACTTAAGGCGGCCGCTAGGAAGACATCGTGCTGCTCTGGCCCGACCACCGTAATAGCTTCTAGTATTGAGTCAAGTTGGGCTGCCTGTTTGTAGGAGAAGTAAATACCCCCGAAATAACGTGTTACTTGAGCCTTGGGCCCTTGGCTGAGCCCAAGGTCCGCGAGCCTTTGGATCGTATCGGCTACCGCTTCACGGACGCTGGCACTTGCGCTCCGGTCCACTCTTTGCTCGAAGCCCAAGATGCTGCCCTGATCCAGCAAATCGCAGAGCGGCTCGAGATTCCCCCGAGTGGCCTGCCCTATACGATCAGCTTCAAGGCGAGCCAGTGGCTCGACGGCGTAAGCTAATTGCGCGTAATTCTCGGATGTCCGCATCTCCGAGCACACCTGTTCCACAATGCTGTTGGGTATGTTGCCCGAACTTAGGACGGCTGAGCACAGAACTCGTGAGTACTCTTGAATGTCAACCGCAACAACATTGCGCTTCCGGGACAGGGCATATGCCATTGTCCCAGAGCCTGAGAACAAATCGCAAACAGATCGGGCGGTAGGATCAACCGCCTCAACCGCATTGCAAATGGCGTCGCTGACCCGAAGCTTGCTTCCCAGATAATGAATTGGGCGGAGAATGTTGTATTCCGTTGGCTTGGCGAAGCCCTCAAACAACGCAAGCTGCGGGCTTGATACTGTACCCTTAGATTCGAATGCCACCTTCGAGGACCTCCTAAAGTCGGGCCGCTTTACACCTGGGAATGAATTGGATTATCCTGTCCAGAAGGGATCCTGAAGCCGAGGTTCCAAGTGCCTATACACCATCCCCTAACAACCTGTTCACCGCGCTTTCCTTTGCATCTATTCGAGCAGTGCAACGATTTGTCCTATGGCGACAGGGGCACCGGCAACGCCATTATACACGGAGAGAACCTTACCATTCTCAAAGCATTGAGTCAGACGTACCGTGGACAAGTCCGATGCATTTATATCGATCCCCCCTATAACAACCAGGAGAACTACACCCATTACCGTGACAAGCTTGATCACGACACCTGGCTAGAAAGCATCAGCGCCTCCATCGCTCTCCTGGTTGATTTTCTTGCCGACGAAGGCAGTCTTTGGGTGTCAATCGATGATACCGAACTCCATTACCTAAAGGTAGCGATAGACAAAATATTCGGTCGCCAGAACTTCGTCTCGACGATAGTCTGGGAGCACCGTACTACCCGCGAGAACCGAAAGGTGTTTTCGAACAACCATGAATACATACTTGTATACGCCAAAGATGCCCGTGCCTTCAAAGCGGCTCGCAACTCGCTTGGTCTTACCCTTGACATTCAACGACGTTATCACAATCCGGACAATGACCCGAGGGGACCATGGCAGTCGGTATCGGCGAACGTGCAGGCTGGGCATGGTACCGCCAGTCAATTCTACGAACTTGTGTCTCCCAATGGTAAGCGCCATAAGCCGCCGCTCGGACGGTGTTGGGTTTATGCCAAGGCGAAGATGGAGGACGAAATAGCTCACAACAATATCTGGTTCGGCAACGATGGTAATGGGGCTCCTCGGATTAGGCGATTCCTCCCTGAGGCAAGCACTGGACTCACACCGCATACTCTCTGGACAGCGAACGAGGTTGGTACCACAACCACAGCCAAAAAACACCTTCTCCGGCTGTTCCCAAACGACGTTGTCTTCGATACCCCGAAACCCGAAGCCCTGCTACGGCGAATCATTGAAATAGCTAGCAATCCCGGTGACCTGATTCTGGATGCGTTTCTCGGCTCTGGGACCACGCTCGCGGTTGCTCATAAGACCGACCGACACTATATTGGCATAGAACGGGGACCACAGGCAGTTACTCATGCTGCTAGCAGACTTCGGCAGGTCGTTGATCGGGAGAGCGGTGGGATCTCTGAGGAAATCCATTGGGAGGGGGGAGGGGGATTCGACTTCTACCGGTTCCAACCGCTTGCTAGCCGGCTCCAAGCAATAAAGCCGGCTCGGTTTAACGGCGGCACGGGGCGCAAAGTCGCACGGCTTTCAACAGGCTAGCGTGAATGCCATCGCAAGAGTTTTACCTTTTATCCACACAGGAGCAAGACCAAGCTCACCACGAGCGGAGGAATGATCCCGCTCATCCTGAGCTTGTCGAAGGAAGTGAGCGGGACAAGGCATCCCGACTGCGTCGGGACTCAGGCTCGATGTCATCCTCGTCCTGGAAGTTGAGGTTGTACAGCCTGGCGTAGAGGGCGCACCGCCCAAGCAGCTCATTGTGGGTGCCGGCGTCAACGATGCGGCCCTTATCCATCACCACTATCATGTCGGCGTTTTGGATGGTGGAAAGGCGGTGGGCAATGACCACGGCTGTGCGGCCCTGAAGCAGCTCTCGGAGAGCCCTCTGAATCAACACCTCCGTGAATGTGTCTATGTTGGCCGTGGCCTCGTCCAGGATTAGGATGCGAGGGTCGGCCAGCACCGCCCTGGCAAAGCTGACAAGCTGGCGCTGTCCCACGCTTAGATTGACACCTCTTTCCTGCAAGACGGTGTCGTACCCGTGGTCCAACCTCATGATGAAGTCGTGGGCTCCCACGGCTCTGGCAGCGGCAATCACCTTTTCCATAGGGGCTTCTGTATGGCGATACTTGATGTTGTCCGCTACCGATACAGAGAAGAGGAACGGCTCCTGGAGTACCATGCTCATCTGGCGTGCCAGGGAGTCCCGGGCCACCTCTCGTATGTCGTGGCCATCCACCGTGATGCGACCGCTGCCAACGTCGTAGAAGCGGGCCAGGAGCGACACCATCGTGGTCTTTCCAGCGCCAGTAGGGCCTACCAGCGCCACGGTCTGGCCAGGCCGGATATGCAAGCTGACATCCTGGAGAACCGGCACTCCCGCAAGGTAGTGGAAGGAGACGTGGTCGTACTGGACATCACCCTGGATGGTGGGAAGCTCAGGTGCATTCGGGCTGTCCACTACCTCTGGCTTCACGTCCAGCAACTGGAAGATGCGAACTCCGGAGGTCATGGCCCGCTGGAACTGGGTGTACTGCATTGTCAGGTTGCGAATGGGGTCAAAGAAGCGCTGGACGTACAGGGCGAAACCTATGAGCGCGCCGGGCATAAGCTCGCCGTGGAGCGACATGGTACCACCTACGACCACCAACAGAGCTAGCGCCGCCGCTGTCACCAGGTCTACGGTGGGCATGAGGAACGCCGAAAGGCGTATTGCTCCCAGGTTGGCATCCAAGTTGGCCTGGTTTACCTGGGCGAACTGTTTGAGGTTTATCTCTTCCCGATTGAGGCTTTGGACTACACGCACACCTGAGATGTTCTGCTGGAGCCGGGAGTTGACGGCGGAGATGGCGTTGCGTACCCGGA